>NZ_AP022584.1:2134163-2439044 GCF_010731675.1 Mycobacterium marseillense | reverse complement strand
TGGGTGGGGTGATGCTGGCGATGGTCGAATCGGTCGACCATGTCACCGAGACCGCGAAACGGCTGCCTGACGTGCCGATCGTGGCCCTGGTCGAAACGGCCCGGGGTCTGGAGCGCATCACCGAGATCGCCGCGACCAAGGGCACCTTCCGGCTGGCGTTCGGCATCGGGGACTTCCGCCGCGACACCGGTTTCGGGGACGACCCGGCGACCCTGGCCTACACGCGATCTCGCTTCACCATCGCCTCCAAGGCCGCCGACCTGCCCAGCGCGATCGACGGCCCGACCATCGGTTCCAACCCGCTGAAACTGATCGAGGCCACGGCGGTCTCCACTCAGTTCGGGATGACCGGCAAGATCTGTCTGACTCCCGACCAGTGCGCCGTCGTCAATGAGGGTCTGTCACCGTCGCAGGACGAAATATCATGGGCGAAGGAGTTTTTCGCCGAGTTCGAACATGACGGGGGAGAGATCCGCAACGGCTCCGATCTGCCGCGCATCGCGCGGGCGACCAAGATCCTCGAGCTGGCTCGCGCGTACGGCATTGAGGCTTTGGACATCGACGAGGAAGAACGCGATCATCCACCCGCGCCGTCGGACACCTACCACTACTGAGCGCTAGGCGGCGTGTCGCGCTAGTGCGACACCGACGCGGACTTCGAGCTTGCTTATCGTGATCGCGGGTCCGCGGGGCGGGGCCGTCGAACGGTAGGTTTTTCCGGTCGGCGTCATGAAAAGTGCTGTATGGGTGTGGGATTCGTCGACGCTGGTGCGTACCTTCCATCCCGCGTTTTCCTTGACGTAATTGCAGTGCTCGCACAATCCCTGACCGTTGTCCGCCGTGGTCGACCCGCCGTTCGCCCACGGTTGCGCGTGGTCGCGGTGCCTGATCGGCGCGTCGCAGTAGGGAGTGCGGCAGCGTTGATCGCGTAGCCCGATGAACACGGCCAGGCCCTGCGGGAATAGTCGTGACCGTGACTCCATCGCCACCAGTGCTCCGGCCTCGGGATGCGTATAGAGCCTGCGCAGGGTCGCTCGCGAACGCCGATCGGTCACGGCGCCGCCGATGAGGTTGCGGGCCACCGCTGCCGGGATGGGGCCGTAGCCGCAGACGTCGGCGGGGGCGGTGCCGCCACCCAGTAGCGATTCGTCGGAAAGCACAAGGTTGACCGCGACCGGCGTGGGGATCGTCGCGCAGCGGCCGGTGACCCTTTCCACCAAGGTGTCCGCCATCACCTGTCCGCGCGGCCGTCCGTCGCCGCACGTGTCCGCTTCGCGGCGCAGCGTTGCGTATACCGAAACCCCTTGGGCCACCGGCAATAATGCGGTGACATACGTCATGGTGTCGGGCGCCGGCCGGATGGTGACCGTGCGGTCCTCCTCGGCCTTGGCCGCCCGCTCGACGACGGCATGCGGATCGAGCCGGTAGGCGATCGCCTTGGCGGCCGCGGCTACGCGCGCATCGCCCATGCCGTCCAGGGTCGCCGGGTCGGAACACATTTCCGCGTCCAAGGTGCGGCGGTCCTCGACGTCCAGGCATGCGCTTTCGCGCACGATCAGCGTCGCCCGCCACTCTGACAGCGCCCCACATTCCAGGGCCGCCAGGGTATGCGGCATCTCGTGCACGAGGGCTTTGGCGAAACCCAGGTGCCGGCCGCCCCGCGCGGGGGAGTCCCGTCGCGCGAGGGCGACCTCGCTGGCCACGCCGCGACCGCGCCGCGCGGCGGGCACCCCGGTGGCCGCTTCGGCGGCTCGCCGTGCCGCGTCCAGGGCGGCCGCCGCCCGGGCCTGGCCGGCGGCCGCCGCGGACTTGATCGTCTCGAGCTCGGCGATGCGTTCCACCAGCGCCGCTTCGTCGGCTGCCGGATCTACGACCGCCAGTGCCTCGAACATATGTTCGAGTATGCCACGGATATGCGCCGCTCGCTACCCTGGGCATGTGACCCCCAGAGGGCGGATTCGTGTGGCGCGGGTCTACGACGACGTCAGCCCCGACGAGGGTCAGCGTGTGCTGGTAGATCGCGTCTGGCCGCGCGGTGTGCGCAAAGACGACCCGCGGGTGGGCGTCTGGTGCAAGGAGGTCGCACCATCGAAGGACCTCCGCGAGTGGTACCAGCACCGAGCCGAACGCTTCGACGAATTTGCCGCGCGCTACAGGGCCGAGCTGCGCGGCAGCGCCGCGCTGGCGGAGCTGCGCAAGCGTGCCAAGCGGGGTCCGGTCACGTTGGTCACCGCCACCCGCGAGGTGGACATCAGCCAGGCGGCCGTCCTGGCGAAGCTCCTCAGAGCGCAGTGAATCCAGTCGACCTCGGACGCAGAAATGAATGACGCCGAATCCATCCTCCCGCGGGAATTGACCGATCTTCCCGAGCGGATCCGCAGCGTCCCGCCGCCGCCCATTCCGGACCTGCCCGAGCCGTATGGGTTGCGTCTTGCCGAGCCGGACGCCGACGCCGAGATGATCGCCGAGTGGATCAGCCGCCCGCACCTGGTCGAAGCCTGGGAGTCCCACTGGCCGGTGGCGCGGTGGCGTCGCTACCTACGGGCGCAGCTTGACGGCGGCTTTTCTCGTCCGCTCATCGCGACGCTGGACGGCACCGACCGCGCATACATCGAAATATACAGGGCGGCAAAGGATTCCATCGCTCGACGCTACGACCATGACCCCCACGATTTGGGTCTACACGTCGCTATCGCGGATCTGGACTACATCGAACACGGACACGCCGGTTACCTGCTGCCGCATCTGGTGATCAGCATCTTCACGCTCGACCCGCGTTGTCGCCGCATCATGTTCGATCCCGACCACCGCAATGCGTTGGCGCGCAAGTTCTGTGAGCGTGGCGGCTGCGCATTCCTCGGCGAGCACGACATGGCGAATCGGCGCATGGCGCTGTACTCGCTGCCGCGCGCCCCCGACGACGTCCCGCGCACCCGACTCAGATGAGTTCGGCGAGGTGCTGCCCGACGAACGCCGCGGCCAGGCCGAACACGACGCTGACGACGATATTGGCGAGCGACGAGCGCAGTTGGCGCTCCTCGCCGAGTCGCTGCGTTTCCAGCATCCACGTCGAAAACGTGGTGTAGGCGCCGACGAAGGCCGTGCCGGCCAGTAGGGCCGCCTCCCTGTTCAGGGCCAGGCCCCCGAGAAAGCCGAGAAGCGCTGCGCCGCTGATGTTCACGACGAGGGTGCCGAACGGGAACGGCCGGGATGCCCGGCGCGCGACCGCACGGTCGACGACAAAGCGCAGCACCGATCCGACGCCGCCGATAACGGCGACGCCCAGCCAGACCAGGGTCGTCGTCGCTGCCGCGGTCATCGGCGCACCCGGACCCGGCGCACCAACTTGGTGGCCAGATGCACCGCCAGCAACCCCAGCACGATGCTGGTGACGGTATAGCCGGCGGCCAGCCCCCAATGGCCGTGTTCGATCATCCGCACCGTCTCGACCTGCATCGTGGAGAAAGTGGTTAAACCACCGCACAATCCGGTGCCGAGCAAAGGGCGCCGATAGCTCGATGTCGGCAACCGCTCCAGCAGTCGGGTGGTGAAGTAACCCACCAGGAAGGCACCGACGACGTTGACCGTGAACGTCGGCCACGGCCAGCTCGCCGGGTTGTCGCCGGCGAGGGCGCTCAGCGCGGCACGGGCCGCCGACCCCAGCGCCCCACCGGCAAACACCGCGGCCAATTCGCGATAGTCCCGTTGCGCCACTGGCGTCGATTCCCTTCGTTTGCCGGTGCGCTACGCAGCGTATGGCGGGAGTCCGGACCGGCGCAGGCCGGGGGGATGCGGACACGGGCAGAATTGGTAAGCATGGTGGCCAACCCTCGCGCCGGTCAGCCGGCCCAGCCCGAAGACCTTGTCGATCTGCCCCACCTGGTGACGGCCTACTACTCGATTCAGCCCGATCCCGGCGACGTCGCGCAGCAGGTCGCGTTCGGCACGTCGGGGCATCGCGGGTCGGCGCTGGCCGGCGCGTTCAACGAGGCCCACATCCTGGCGATCACCCAGGCCATCGTCGAGTACCGCGCCGCTCGCGGCACCACCGGCCCGTTGTTCATCGGCCGGGACACGCACGGGCTCTCCGAGCCGGCGTGGGTCTCGGCGCTGGAGGTGCTGGCCGCCAACGGAGTTGTGGCCATGATCGATTCCCGCGATCGGTACACGCCGACCCCGGCCGTCAGCCACGCCATCCTCACCTACAACCGCGGTCGCACCGATGCACCCGCCGACGGAATCGTCGTGACGCCGTCCCACAACCCGCCCTCGGACGGCGGCTTCAAATACAACCCGCCCAATGGCGGCCCGGCCGATACCGACGCGACGGACGCGATTGCCAAGCGCGCCAACGAGATTCTGCGCGACGGGTCGGGCGTCAGGCGCATTCCGCTGGCCCGCGCGCTGCAGACCGCACAGCGCCACGATTACCTCGGTAACTATGTCGACGATCTGCCCAACGTGGTCGACATCGATGCCGTGCGTGCGGCCGGGGTGCGGATCGGCGCCGACCCCCTGGGCGGGGCGAGCGTGGACTATTGGGGAGAGATCGCCACACGGCACCGCCTGGACCTGACCGTGGTCAATCCGCTGGTCGACGCGACGTGGCGGTTCATGACGCTCGACCACGACGGCAAGATCCGGATGGATTGCAGCTCGCCGGACGCGATGGCCGGGCTCATCCGCGCGATGTCCGACAACCCCGGCCGCTACCAGATCGCCACGGGCAACGACGCGGACTCGGACCGCCACGGCATCGTCACCCCCGACGCGGGGCTGCTCAACCCGAACCACTACCTGGCGGTGGCCATCGAGTATCTCTATACGCATCGGCCGTCGTGGCCGGGCGGCATCGCGGTCGGCAAGACCGCGGTCAGTTCGTCGATGATCGACCGAGTGGTCGCCGGCATCGGCCGCAAGCTCCTCGAGGTGCCGGTCGGCTTCAAGTGGTTCGTCGAGGGCCTGATCGAGGGCGGCATCGGGTTCGGCGGCGAGGAATCGGCCGGGGCGTCATTCCTGCGGCGCGACGGCTCCGTGTGGACCACCGACAAGGACGGCATCATCCTGGCCTTGCTGGCCTCGGAGATGCTGGCCGTCACGGGATCGAGCCCCTCGCAGCGCTATCAACGGTTGACCGCCGAGTACGGCACCCCGTTCTACGCGCGGGTCGACGCGCCGGCCGACCGCGACCAAAAGGCCCGGCTGGCCAAGCTGTCCGCCGACCAGGTGACGGCAACGGAACTGGCGGGGGAGCCCATCACCGCCAAGCTGACCGCGGCACCCGGCAACGGCGCCGCATTGGGCGGATTGAAGGTGACGACGGCCAACGCGTGGTTTGCCGCACGACCCTCGGGAACCGAGGACGTGTACAAGATTTATGCGGAATCTTTCAACGGAGAAGAGCATTTAGCGGAGGTGCAAGAAACTGCGCGCGAGGTAGTTAATAAAGTCATTGGGTGACCCTTTCCCTCCGCCTTACCCGTCCGGGGGGACGCACGTCGCGTTCGACCCGTCTGCCGCGCGAAGTTTGGATCCTTAGCTGGGCAAATATCGTGGTCGCGCTCGGTTACGGGGTCATTTCACCGGCGCTGCCGTCTTTCGCCCGCAGTTTCGGGGTCAGCATTAAGGCGGTGACTTTCTTGGTCACCGTCTTTTCGTTGGCCCGGCTGTGTTTTGCGCCGGTCAGCGGGCAGCTGGTGCAGCGGCTGGGAGAGCGGCGCATCTACATCGGCGGCATGGTGATCGTCGCGGTCTCCACCGCGGCGTGTGCGTTTTCCCAGGCTTACTGGCAATTGCTGGCTTTCCGCGTCATCAGCGGCGTCGGCTCGACAATGTTTTATGTCTCGGCCCTGGGCCTGATGATCCATATCAGCCCGCCCAATGCGCGCGGACGGGTCGCGGGCCTTTTCACCACGTCGTTCATGGTGGGCGCGGTGGGCGGCCCCGCCGTCGGCGCCTTGGCGGCCGGTTGGGGGCTCACGGCACCTTTCATCGTGTACGGCGTCGCGTTGCTCGGGGTGGCGGTGGTGCTGTTTTTCAGTTTGCGGAATTCGGCCCTGGCCGCGCCGGGGCCGCCGACACGGTCGACGGTGACGATGCGGGAGGCGTTGCGCTTCCGCGCCTATTGGTCGTCGTTGGGGGCCAATTTCGCGACCGGCTGGTCGGCGTTCGGCCTTCGCGTCGCCCTGGTCCCGTTGTTCATCACCGACGTGATGGGCCGCGGCGTCGGCATCATCGGCATCGCGCTCGCGGCGTTCGCCGGGGGCAACGCGCTGGCCATGATCCCCAGTGGCTACCTGTCCGACCGGATGGGGCGCCGCACGCTGATGATCGTGGGCCTGGCGCTGTCCGGCGCGGCGACCATCTTCTTGGGCGCGGCGTCGTCGTTGCCGAGGTTTCTGGTCGCCGCGGTGGCGGTCGGCGCGGTCACGGGCATCTACATGTCGCCGATGCAGGCCGCGGTCGCCGACATCCTGGGCAGCGAGGCGCGCGCGGGCAGCCCGGTGGCCGCGGTGCAGATGATGTCCGACCTGGGCGCGATCGTCGGGTCCATGACGCTGGGCTGGGTCGCCGAGAGGTTGAGCTACGGCTGGGGTTTCACTATCAGCGGCGTCGTGCTGCTGATCGCCGCGGTCGGCTGGGTGGTGGCGCCGGAAACCCGGACGGTGCCCGTCCCGGAGCCCGAACCGTTGCCGTCTCCGCACACGTTGAATCTTCCTGAGCAGCAACTTTGAAGGAAGGTTAGCGGTGGTGTAGCTTCGATGAGCACGACTTGGGGCTATGGCGCAGCTGGTAGCGCACCACACTGGCAGTGTGGGGGTCAGGGGTTCGAGTCCCCTTAGCTCCACCAAGAAGAAGGCGCGCAGCGCGCCAATCGACGTCGCGGAGCTAGCAGAATGCGGCGGTCAAGAAACTCCCGCCGGCCACGAGCGCAATGACGAGCGCGGCGGTCTCATGTCCCGTCGACGCCGCGGCGACGACGCCGGCGACTGCGCAGATGAATATCGTGACAGCCAGAAGCGCCATGAACAGCCGGTGCGAACTGACGGCTGCGCCAGAACGAGGCGTGACCATGGCCTTGTTCGTACGATCCACGCCCACCATGAAATCTCCTAGGTTGTGACGCCCGCAACATATCACAGCTAAATGTGGTCTGCATCACACAACGCGCGGCGCGAGGCGATTCGGAAGCTGCTCGGCAGCGCTTCGTTACCATCGCCTAGTTCGACAAGGACATCGAAGCGTCGTGAAGAGGCTGAGTTGACTCATCAATCGCCCATCGAAGTCATCGTGTGGGGCACCGGTGCGGTCGGCCGGGAGATGATCACGACGATCATCGACCACCGGCCCGATCTCCAAATCGTCGGTGCCCGAGTGTATTCGGGTGATAAGGACGGAGCCGACGTCGGCGCGTTGGCCGGGCGCAACCCCATCGGTGTCTCGGCGAGCACCGACGTCGGCAAAATCCTTGCGCTGCAGGCCGATTGCGTCCTCTACGCCCCGCGCCGTACCAGCATCGACGATGTCTGCACCCTGCTCGCGAGCGGCAAAAACGTTGCCACCACTTCGTTCTTGTTTCATCCCCGGCGCTTGGCACCATCTGATGCCGAGCGCCTTCTCGACGCCTGCCACCGCGGCCGCTCCACCGTGCACGGCAGCGGCCTGAACCCCGGCAACCTTTCCGGCGTTCTGCCGCTGGCGTTGTCGGGAATGAGTCGCACCATCGACAAGATCACCGTGCAAGAGCGGGCCGACTGGTCGGTGTACGAGAGCACCTCGATCACGTTCGACGGCATGGCATTTGGCCAGCCCGTCGAAATGATCAGCCCGACGGCCAACGAGTTCCTGGCGTTCAACAGCGCACTGTTCACCGAGCAGGTGTGGTTTCTCGCCGATGAACTGAACGCCGGCATCGACGAGGTCGGCGCCACGGTGGAGGCGGTGCCCGCCCAGGCCGATCATCAGGTCTTCGATCACGTGCTGCGCGCGGGAACCACTGCCGGACAACGGTGGAGATGGTCCGGACGGCGCGATGGCGAGGTCCTCGTCGAGATCGAAACCCTGTGGACCGTCGGCGGCGAGTATCCCGGGCATTGGCCCACCCCGGAGCACGGCTGGACGTTGACCATCGAGGGCGACCCGTCGATGCGGGCCCACTTCTTCTGCCTGGCCAGCTTCAGCCGCTCGGCAGGCATCGAGGAGCACGTACGTTCGGCGAGCGTGGCCACCGCCATGCAGGTTCTCAACGCCGTGCCGGCGGTCTGCGCGGCGCCCGCGGGCTTCGCGACCATGGCAGAGCTGCCCCTGATCCGCAGCCACACCGGGTTCGGCAACGCCGTTATCCGGCGGAGATCCACCAATTAGGTTTTCGTCTCGAGGCGCATTAATCTAGCCCGCGGTTCGATTGCGACTCAGGAAAGCAGCCATGCCTGTTCAGCCCACTTTGCTGCGCCGACAAGCGTCGCGCGGCGCCCGTCGACAGCGACTCGCCCCCCGCGTGAAGTGCCCGATGGTCGGTCAGTGCTTCGACGTCGAGGTCACCCGCGACGCCGACGGATGGATGGTACGGATTCCCGAGATCGGCAGGTCCACCCGCGCCACCGGCCGCACCGCCGTGGAGCTGGCGGCGCGCGCCTGCATCGCAACGTGGACCGGCATCCCCATCGGCTACGTCGCCGTCTTCGTCGTGAGCGAAAGCGCTTAACGGCGAATCCCCGCGGAACTACCGCCCCGTGGACCGCTGCAGAAGTCGGTTCAGTGAAGGCCGGCGGCGCGTTGTTGTCGGGCGGCCTGCAGGATCGAGCCGGCGGTGACAAACGCGGGTTTGTCGCGGTCGTTGGCGTCGACGGGCAGCCCGGCCGCGCGACGCAGCACCATCAGCGCAAGCGCGCTGTATGTCGTATAGGGAACGATCAAAAGGTTCACCCGCGCCTCGCTGCCGATGAACGTCATCACGTGCTGGCGTTTGTGTTCCCATCCGTGCCAGTTGAAGTCGGGCGGTCGTTGTAGAGGCGGCCAGTTGACGTTGACGGAGCAGATGTCTCCCAGCAGGGGTGTCAGTGCCACGACAAGTCCGGGCAGTTCGTTGGTGATGCGGTCCGCGCGCGGCCACCACGCCCCGTCGATGTCGCCGCCTAACTCGCGGGATACCGAGAGCCGGACGGGGACGGCTGCGCGCCGGCTCGCCCGCATATACGTCATCGTCTGACAAATCTGGTGGGGACCAACGTCACCAATAGCGCCGTGCGATACACAGATTTCCCTAGGTTGGCATCGCTCGTCCGCGGTCGCGTGGCGAGTGGAGGAATCACATTGCCTCTGGGTGTCCTCTGCGCCCATTGCGGTGAATCACCGCTGACAACGAAACGGCTCACGCTCGACGCTACCCCACCACCGGGGTTTGAGCGCTATGCGAGGGAGCCGGGGGCGGCGCGGAACCCGGACGCGGCTTGCCCGACGCGAGCCGGAAATCGCATTCGGGGCGAACAAGAGGAGGATGGATGTCATGTCCACACAAAATTGGTGCGACGCACCCGAGATTCACCCGTCGCAGATCCGCGTCGGCGACGTCATCGGCACGCGGCGCCCCACTGAATTGCGCCTTACCGTCAAGATGATCAGTGGTCCGCAGAGCGATCCGCGGCAGTGGACATTTTTCAGCCGTGACGACAACGGCCAACAGCGCACCAGCACGTTCGGCGAGGATGACGTAGTTCGCAGATACTCCAAAGCTTGACCACAACGGCCAAGAGCGGCAGGACTTAGGGTACCGCCGCGACCGCGATCGACTTCGTGTCCAGGTAGCTGTCGAGGCCTTCGGGACCGAGCTCTCGGCCGTAGCCGCTGCCCTTGACGCCCCCGAACGGCGCGAAGGGATCCATGGTGTAGCCCTGGTTGACGCCGACGGTGCCGGTGTGGATGCGGGTCGCGATCGCCAGCGCACGGTCGGTGTCGTTGCTCCACACCGAGCCGGCCAGGCCGTAGTCGGAATCGTTGGCGATCGCCAGCGCCTCCTCGTCATCGCGGTAGGGGATGACCGTGATGACGGGCCCGAAAATCTCTTCCCGGGCGATGCGCATGGTGTTGTCGGCCGCCGCGAACAGCGTGGGCCGGACATACCAGCCGCGGTCGAGGCCGTCGGGCATGTCGGCGCCGCCGACCACGACGCGCGCCCCCTCGTCCTGACCGATCCGGATGTAGTCGCGAACGCGCTGCTGCTGGCGCCGGGACGCCAACGGGCCGAGCTGAGTGTCGGGATCGTTGGGATCGCCGACGCGAAGGCCCGTCATTTCGGCCGCCAGCGCGTCGACGTACTCGTCGTGGCGCCCCTGGGGCACCAGCACACGGGTGAGCGCATTGCAGATCTGGCCGCTGTTGGACAGGCTCGCGGAGCGCACCCCGGCGGCCACCTTGTCGGGCGCCGCGTCGTCGAGAACCAGGGCGGCCGACTTGCCGCCGAGTTCCAGGCTGACTTTGGTGAGGTTGGCCGCGCACGATGCGGCGACCGCCCGCCCGGCGGCAGTGGAACCGGTGAACGACACTTTGTCGACGCCGGGGTGGGCGACGAGGTAGGCGCCCAGCGCGCCGTCGCCCGGCAGGATGCCGACCACCCCCGGCGGCAGGCCGGCTTCGGCGATCATCTCGCCTAAAAGCAATGCGTCCAACGGGCTTTCGGGGGCGGGCTTGAGCACGACCGTGCAGCCGGCCAAGAGCGCGGGCACCAGTTTGGTGACGATGAGGAACTGGGGCATGTTCCAGGGCACGATCGCCGCGACGACGCCGACGGGTTCCTTGCGGACGTGCACGTCGCTCCCGAAGAACCCCGGCCTAATCTCCTGCCACGGATGACGTTCGGCCAGGTCGCAGAACGCGCGCATCATGAATGCCGGCAGCCCGACCTGGGCGCGCTGGGCGAAGCTGATCGGGGCGCCGATCTCGGCCGTGATCGTGGTGGCCATCTCGGCGCGGCGTCCGTCGTAGATGTCGGCCAGGCGTCGGATCGCGGCGATCCGTTCCGCCGGCTCGCTGCGGCCCCACGACCCGAACGCCGCCCGCGCCGCCGACACCGCCGCGTCGACGTCGTCGGATCCGGCCGCATTGACCTCGGCGATCGGTTCCTCGGTGTGCGGCGAGATGACGCGCAGCACGCCGGCCCGTGGCCGCGCCCCATCGCCGCCGACGATTTGCAGTGCGGGGTTGTGGTCCATCCGCGCCTCCCGGGGCCAGTATCAACTACTTGCTATTGGTGAGACGAGGATATACCGTCGGCCGTGACGGAGCTCTCAGGGATCGGTGAAACCGGTGCGCAGGTGTTGTTTTCGCGCAGGCAGTGCCGCGGTGAGCGGCGGGACGCCTAAGGTTTCGGTGAGATTGGACTGCTTAAGGAGCGATCATGGCTCGATTTCCTAAACCGCCGGAGGGGAGCTGGACTCAGCACTACCCGGAACTGGGCACCGAGCCGGTGTCCTACCAGGACTCGATCAGCCCCGAGATCTATGAGTTGGAACGTGACGCCATCTTCAAGCGTGCCTGGCTCAATGTCGGTCGGGTCGAACAACTTCCGCGCAAAGGTAGTTACCTCACCCGCGAGCTGAAGGTGGTCAACACCTCAATCATCCTGGTTCGCACCACATCTGGCGACATCAAGGCTTATCACAACTTGTGCCGGCACCGCGGCAACAAGCTGGTGTGGAACGACATGCCGCAGGACGAGACAAGCGGAGTGTGCCGGCAGTTCACCTGCAAATACCACGGCTGGCGCTACGACCTGGACGGCAACCTCACCTTCGTGCAGCAGGAGGAGGAATTCTTCGACCTCGACAAGGGCCGCTACGGGTTGGTGCCGGTGCACTGCGACGTGTGGGAAGGGTTCATCTTCGTCAACTTCGCCAAGAAGCCCGAGCAGTCGCTGCGAGAGTTCCTGGGCCCCATGGTCGCCGGGCTGGAGGGCTACCCCTTCGACAAGATGGTCTCGCGCTGGTGCTATCGCTCAGAAGTCAAGGCGAACTGGAAGCTCTACATGGACGCGTTCCAGGAGTTCTATCACGCACCGGTGTTGCACGCGAACCAGTCGCCGACCGCGTACTCAAAGGCCGCCGCGGAGGCGGGCTTTGAAGCCCCGCACTACCGGCTGGACGGCCCGCACCGGCTGGTCAGCACCTCGGGGGTACGGGCGTGGGAGATGGCCGACGAGATGCGCAAGCCGATGGAGGACATCTGCCAGAGCGGGCTGTTCGGGCCGTGGGACAAACCCGACCTGGGCCCGATGCCCGAGGGACTCAACCCGGCGAAATGTGATCCGTGGGGCCTGGATTCGTTCCAGCTGTTTCCCAACTTCGTCATCCTGTTCTGGGGCCAGGGCTGGTATCTGACCTACCACTACTGGCCGACGTCGTACAACAGCCACCTCTTCGAGGGCACGCTGTACTTCCCGGCGCCGCGCACCCCCCGCGAGCGGGTGGCCCAGGAACTGACGGCGGTGTCGTTCAAGGAATACGGGCTGCAGGACGCCAACACGCTGGAGGCGACCCAGACGATGCTCGAGTCCAAGGTGATCGACGAGTTCTTGCTGTGCGACCAGGAGGTCCTGATCCGTCACCTCCATAAGGAGACCGCGGCCTGGATCGATGACTATCGCCGGACGACTAAGCCATCTGCGGCGGGGGTGTGATCGAGATGCCGATGCTGCCCGCCGAATTCGCCGACCTCGAACCGTTCGCCGACTGGTGCCTGGCCAGCGAACCCGAACGCTACGCCAAGAGGCTGGCCAGTTCCATGGTCAAGATGAAGGCCTTCTACGACGCGATCACCCCGCGGGCCGAAGAGGCATTGTCGTTCTGCGACAAGTTCTCTCTCGACGACCTGCCCGACGATGTCGCGAATTTGATGCACCTGCTCTACTCCATGATCATGGTGTCGTTCCCGGTGGAGTGCTGGAAGCAACCCCGCGTCCCCGACTCGGGTGCTTCGACCCTGGACTGCGTGTCCGAGCCGGTTCCATGACCGCAGCGACCGTCCTGCGGGCGGCGCGGTGGGCCGACGTCGTAACGGGCCAGATCCACGCGCCGGCGGTGATCGTGGTCGACGGCGAACGCATATCCGCGATCAATCCCGAAGGGCCGCTGCCGGATTCGGCCACCGTCGTCGACCTCGGCGACGTGACGCTGCTGCCGGGTCTGATGGACATGGAACTCAACCTGCTCATCGGGGGACCCGGCGGGCCGGAAGGACTGCCGTCGCCCATGCACGGTGTGCAGGACGACCCCGCCTATCGCACGTTGCGCGGCGCGGTCAACGCGCGCACCACGCTGGAAGCCGGGTTCACCACGGTGCGCAACCTCGGCCTGATGGTCAAGACCGGCGGGTACCTGCTGGACGTGGCGCTGCAGCGCGCCATCGACCAGGGTTGGCACGTCGGCCCGCGCATCTATCCCGCCGGCCACGCCGTGACCCCGTACGGCGGGCACCTGGATCCCACGGTCTTCCAGCGGTTGGCGCCCGGGGTCATGCCGCTATCGGTGGCCGAGGGCATCGCCAACGGCGTTCCCGACGTGATCGCCTGCGTGCGTTACCAAATCCGGCACGGCGCCAAGCTGATCAAGGTGTCCGCCTCGGGCGGGGTGATGTCGCACAGCACCGCGCCGGGCGCGCAGCAGTATTCCGATGCCGAGTTCGCCGCGATCGCCGACGAAGCCCACCGGGCCGGAGTCCGCGTGGCCGCACACGCCGTCGGCGACACCGCGATCCAGGCCTGCATCCGCGCCGGGATCGACTGCATCGAACACGGCTTCTTGGCCAGTGATGAGACGATCCAGATGATGGTCGATCACGGCACCTTCCTGGTCTCGACCACATATCTGACGGAGGCCATGGCCATCGACCGCATCGCGCCGGAGCTGCGCAAGAAGGCGCTCGAGGTGTTCCCCCGCGCAAAGGCCATGCTGCCCAAGGCCATTGACGCCGGCGTCCGGATCGCGTGCGGCACCGACGCGCCGGCCATCCCGCACGGCCAAAACGCCAAAGAACTGGGCGCACTGGTGCAGCGGGGCATGACTCCCGCGCAGGCAATCCGGGCGGCCACGGTGGTGGCGGCCGAGCTGATCGAGGCCGACGACGAGTTGGGCAGGCTGGCGCCCGGCTATCTCGCCGACATCATCGCGGTGCCGGGGGACCCGTTCGACGACATCGCCAGGACGCTCGACGTCCGCTTTGTCATGAAGAACGGACAGATCTACAAAAGCCCCGCGGCCTAACGGAGGCAGTATGGAACTCACCGACAACATCCTGTGGCTGCTCAAACAGGCCTTCTATTACTCCCTGACCACCATCAACGAGGCGATGCGGGAACACGGCGTGAGCACCGCCCAGATCGGTGTGCTGCGCCAGTTGGCCAACGAACCCGGGTTGTCCGGCGCCGAATTGGCGCGGCGGCTGCTGATCAGCCCCCAAGGCGTCCAGCTCGCGCTCACCGCCCTGGAACGCCGGGCCCTGGTGGAAAGGAAGCAGGACCCCCAGCACGCGCGCATCCTGCGGGCCTACCTCACCGGCGAGGGCCGCAAAGTCGCCGAAACCGTGGTGAACGACGCGATCGCGGCGCACCAGGAGGTGTTCGGCGTGCTGACCGAACAGGAGCAGCGGACGCTGCGCGAATTGCTGGGCCGCGTGGTCGAAAAGGGCACCGGCCATGAGCTGTTCAACGATCACGTCGACGGATGAGGGGCCAGTATCTAGTACTTGATACTAATCGCAAGTAGTTGATACTCTGACGGAGATGGGCGACGACCGCAGCACAGCGAACGCCGGTCCGGCAACGGCGACCGGCGGCGTAGCGGGCGCTGTCGACATTGTCGATGCCCCGGATGGCTTTGTGCCGCTTCGGATCAAGCAGGTGGTGCGCGAAACCTGCGATGCCGTGTCGATCGTTCTCGATGTCCCCCCGGGCAGTGCGACACAGTTCGGCTACCAAGCCGGACAATTCCTGACGCTGCTGGTCCGCCTCGACGGTCGCGAGTACCGGCGGTGCTACTCGATGTCGTCGTCCCCCGCGGTCGGCGACGACCTGCGCATCACGGTCAAGCGCGACCGTGACGGCGCGGTGTCGAACTGGCTCAACGACACCGCCGCGCCCGGCGACCGACTCTACGCCCTGCCCCCGCAGGGCCGCTTCGTCCTGAACGACACCGACCGGAATCTGGTCGCGTTCGCCGGCGGAAGCGGCATCACGCCGGTGTTTTCGCTGTTGCGCACCGCGCTGGCGTCCGGCGCGCGCAACGCACGGCTGTTTTACGCCAACCGAAACCGCGACGCGGTGATCTTCGACGAGGCCCTGGGAACGCTGGAAAGCCGGCACGCCGACCGCTTCGTGGTGCACCACCACCTCGACGACCAACGCGGCTTCGCCACGCAGGCGGACATCGCCGCGTTCGTCGAGAACGCCGACGGCACCGACTTTTACATCTGCGGGCCGAACGAATTCATGGAGACGGTCCGGACCGCCCTCGGCGAGGCGGGCGTACCCACCAATCGCCTGCACATCGAGCACTTCGACGTGACCGATGTCGCAGCGGCGGCACCGCCCGACACCGACGCGGTCACCGACGAGGTCACCATCGTGCTGGACGGGTCGACGACCACCGCGCCGTACTACGCGGGCAACACGTTGCTGCAGACCGCGCGCATGGCGGGGCTGCGGGCGCCGTCCTCGTGTGAAATCGGCTCGTGCGGAACGTGTATGGGCCGCCTGACGCAGGGTAGTGCCCGGATGATCAACAACGATGCGCTCGACCAGGACGAGGTCGACGAGGGCTGGGTGCTGACGTGTCAGGCCGTGCCCACCAGTCCCACGGTGCGGGTGGTCTACGAATGAGCGATAGGTGGCAGACGGTGGAGCGGATGCGATGACCAAGGTGGCGGTGGTGACCGGCGGCGCCTCAGGCATGGGCGAGGCGACATGCCATGAATTGGCCCGGCGTGGCCTCAAAGTCGCCGTCCTCGATGTCAACGAGCATGCGGCACAACGCGTCACCGACGACCTGCGCGCCGAAGGTGCGACCGCGCTCGCGGTGAGCGCCGACGTCACCGATCGCTCCGCCGTCGAGCAGGCATTCGCGAAGGTGCGCAGCGAGCTGGGGCCGGTGACGGTCCTGGTAACCAGCGCCGGGATGTTCGGTTTTTCGCCCTTCCTGGACATCACCGCCGAATCCTGGTCGCGGATCGTGGATGTCAACCTGACCGGCACGTTTCATTGCTGCCAGGTCGCGCTCCCGGACATGGTGGAGGCGAACTGGGGGAGAATTGTGATGATCTCGTCGTCGAGCGCCCAGCGCGGATCCCCGTTCGCCGCCCACTACGCGGCATCCAAAGGCGCGGTGATCACGTTGACCAAGTCGCTGGCCCGCGAATACGCGACACACGGGATCACCGTCAACAACATCCCACCCTCGGGCATCGAGACCCCGATGCAGCACCAGGGCCAGGAGGCCGGGTACCTGCCGTCCAACGAGCAGATCGCCAGCAATATCCCGTTGGGTTACTTGGGCACCGGGGCAGACATCGCGGCCGCGGTGGGATTTTTGTGTTCGGAAGAAGCAAGGTACATCACCGGTCAGGTCTTGGGCGTCAATGGCGGATCGGTGATGTGATAGTGAGGATTCGATGACGAGATCAGGCCGGCCGCCGGAAGGCTCCTGGACCGAGCACTACCCCGAATTGGGAACGGGGCCCATCTCTTTCAGGGACTCGACGTCGCGGAAGTTCTACGAACTCGAGCGGGAAGCGATCTTCAAGCGGGCGTGGCTCAACGTCGCCCGGGTGGAGGAGTTGCCGCGCGTCGGCAGCTACCTGACCAAAGAGATCGAGGTCGTCGGGGCGTCGGTGATCGTGGTCAAAGGCAAAGATGAGCGTATCCGCGCCTTCTACAACGTGTGCCGGCACCGCGGAAACAAATTGGTGTGGAACGACTATCCCGGCGAGGAGACCCGCGGGACGTGCCGGCAGTTCACCTGTAAGTACCACGGCTGGCGCTACGACCTGCAGGGCGCGTTGAAGTTCGTGCAGCAGGAATCGGAGTTCTTCGACCTCGATCCCGCACAGTACGGATTGCGTCCGGTGCACTGCGACGTGTGGAACGGTTTCGTCTTCATCAACTTCGACGCCGAGCCGCGCCAGAGCCTGCGCGAGTTCCTCGGCCCGATGATCACTGGGCTCGACGACTATCCGTTCGCGAAGCTGACCGAACGCTACGACTGGGTGGCGCACAACAACAGCAACTGGAAGATCTTCGCCGACGCCTTCCAGGAGTACTACCACGTGCCGTCGCTGCATTCACAGCAGGTGCCGGCGGAGGTGCGCGACCCCAACGCCGGATTCACCTGTGGGCATTTCCAACTCGACGGCCCGCACCGGCTGGTCTCCACGGCCGGGCGGCGCCGGTGGCTGTTGCCGCCCGAATACATGTACCCGATCGAGCGCGCCACCCGCAGCGGGCTGGTGGGACCGTGGGAGACCCCGGACATCGGCGAATTGCCGGCCGGGCTCAACCCGGGCGGGATCGAGCCCTGGGGGATCAGCAATTTCCAGATCTTCCCGAACATCGAGATTTTGATCTATGGCGGGTGGTATCTGCTGTACCGGTACTGGCCCAGCTCGCACAACACGCACCGGTTCGAGGCCTACACCTACTTCCATCCGGCGCGCACCGTGCGGGAGCGCATCGAGCACGAGGTCGCCTCGGTGGTGCTCAAAGAGTTTGCGCTGCAGGACGCCGGGATGCTCGGCGGGACGCAGGCCGCGCTGGAATACGGCATCGTCGACGAGTTCCCGCTCAACGACCAGGAGATCCTGGTGCGCCATCTGCACAAGGTCGCCGTGGACTGGGTCGAAGCCTATCGGCGCGAACAGGATCCGGTGGGGGTGTGACGATGCCGCCCATGCTGCCCAGCGCATTCGCCGAGCTGGAAGATTACGCCCAAACCTGGTGTCTGGCAACCGAAACCGAGCGCTGGAACGCCCGGGTCAGCGCGTCGATGCCGGAGCTGCACGCCTTCTACGACGCGTTCTTCCCCCGCCTTGAAGAGGCGATCGACTACTGCGACAAGTTCCCGCTCGACAATGTGCCCGACGACGCGCTGAACCTGTTGCACATGATCTATTCGCTGATCATGGTCGCCATGGCGGTGGAGATCATGCATCAACCGGCCCCGGTCGATGCCGCCGATGCGGTCATGATCCGCACCGGCTGGCCGGTGCCCTGATTCATCCCTCCCCGGAAAGGAGCGACCATGGGTCTGCTCACCATCACGAAACTCACCGAATCCGTCGGCGCCGAAGTCGCGGGCCTCGAGCCCACCGCACTGGCCGATGATGACTCGGTAGGGGCGGCGGTGTTGGATGCGTTGGAAGACAACGGGGTTCTGGTCTTCCGCGGACTGCATCTGGACCCTGTGGCCCAGGTCGGGTTCTGCCGCCGCCTCGGCGGAGTCGACCACTCCTCCGACGGCCACCATCCGGTGCCCGGTATCTACCCGATCACCCTGGACAAGTCCAAAAACGCCTCGGCCGCCTACCTGAAGGCCACCTTCGACTGGCACATCGACGGCTGCACGCCGCTGAACGATGAATGCCCCCAGAAGGCCACCGTGCTCTCGGCGGTGCAAGTGGCTGAATGGGGCGGGGAAACCGAATTCGCCAACACCTACGCGGCGTATGACGCCCTGTCCGATGACGAGAAGGACCGGTTCGGGACGCTGCGGGTGGTGCATTCGCTGGAAGCGTCGCAGCGCCGCGTGTATCCCGATCCCTCGCCGGAGCAGGTGCAACGCTGGCGATCTCGGCGTACGCACGAGCACCCCCTGGTGTGGACGCACCGCAGCGGCCGCAAGTCACTCGTGCTCGGCGCCTCCACGGATTACATCGTCGGCATGGATCTCGACGAGGGCCGGGCCCTGTTGGAGGAGCTCCTGGCGCGCGCGACGGTCCCCGAGAAGGTGTACAGCCATAGCTGGTCGGTGGGGGACACCGTCATCTGGGACAACCGCGGCGTGCTGCACCGTGCGGCCCCGTACGACCCGGACTCCCAACGCGAGATGCTGCGCACGACCGTGCTCGGCGACGAGCCGATCGAATGACCGCGGCCGACCAACACCCGCTGCGCCTGACACCGCTGCCCGCCGACGAGTGGAACGAGCGCACCCGCGCCGCCGTAGCGTCCCTGATTCCCGCCGAGCGGGCGAACCCCGTTGGCGCGGGCAATGTTTTGTCGACCATGGTCCGCCACCCCGACCTGACCGCGGCCTACCTGCCGTTCAACGCGTACCTGCTGACGCGTTCGACGCTGTCGCCGCGGGTGCGCGAGGTGGCGCTGCTTCGCGTGGTGCATCACAGCAAGTGCGGTTACCTGTGGTCGCACCACCTTCCGATCGCCGCGCGGGCGGGCCTGTCCGAATCCGAGATCGACGACATTCGGTCCGGGGCCTGCGCCGACCCGACCGACCAGGCCGTGATCCGGGCCGTCGACGATCTCACGGCCGACAGCACCGTCGGCCAAGCAACCTGGGATGAACTGTGCCGGCTGTTCACCCAGCCGCAATGCATGGACCTGGTCTTCACCATTGGCGGCTACTTGCTGCTGGCCTTGGCCGTCAACACTTTCGGCGTCCAAGACGAGCGCGGGTAATCCCGTCAGCGCAGGTGCTAGCGGGCGCCGACCATCGCCAGCTCTATCGCCACGGCCGCGCCGCACACCACCGACGCGACCGAAAGCGCGATCCAGTCATTGAGTTTCGGGCGCGACGGGGCCGCCGAGATCTGGCCGGTGCCGCCACGGGCGGTGATCGCATCGCCCATCTCGTCAGCGCGTCGCAGCGTCACGGTGATGACCGCGACGACCAGGTCGATCACGTCCGCCGCCGGGCGCCGCAGGCGCGCCGACCACGTCCGCGGCGGCTGTTTGGGGCGCAACCGCCGGGCGGCGTAGAGCACCCGGAACTCGTCGATCAGCATCGGGAAGGTGCGCAACGCGAGGGCCAGGGCGACCGACCAGTCGTCGACCGGGATCCGCAGAAAGCGCAGCGGGCGGCCCAAAGTGGCCACGGCCGGGGCGATTTGGGCGACGTTGGTGGTCCATGACACCAGCGCCCCGAGGCCGAGCAGCACGACCGAGAGCACAACGACGCGCAGGAAGTCGAGCAGACCGCCGAGGCCGACCGACACCGGGCCCAGCCGGATCCACGGGCTTCCGCCGGCCACGGCCGCGTTGACGCCGACGAGGGCCAGCAGGACCCACAGCCAGCGCGGCGCCGACGGCAGCACCCCTCGCGGAATGCGCGCCAGCCGGATTCCCGTCACCGCCAGCGCGGCCGTCAGGCCGATCGTCACCCAACCCGGGAAGAACGTCAACAACAACGAGATGGCGAACACCACAAGCAATTTCGTTCCGGCCCACAGCTCGTGCACGGGGGAGCGTCCGGGAACGGGCCGCAACAGCACGACGGGGCGACGGGGCGTCGCGGGCTTGTCCGGCAGGCCTGCGGGATGCCTCTCGCGCGGGGGCGTCGCCGATGTCGGTTCCAGCGCACCGCCGCTCAGGTGCAGGGTGCGCGGGCACAGCTCCTCCAGCCCGGCAAAGTCATGCGAGATGACCACGACGGTCAGGCCGGTGTCCCGGCGCCGTTCCGCCAGCAGCTGGACAAGGCCGCGCTGGCTGGCGGCGTCGAGCCCGGCCAGCGGCTCATCGAGGATCAACACGCGGGGGGAGCGTGCCAGCAGCCCGGCCAGGACCACGCGACGCATCTGCCCGCCGCTGAGCTGGTCGATGCGCCGCTTCGCCAGTCCGGCATCGAGGCCGACCGCGGCCAGCGCCGCCACCACCCGGGCGTGCTCGTGGGGCGAAAAGCCCGCCGCCGACGCCACTTCCAGATCGACACGGCTGCGCATCATTTGGAGGCGCGCCGCCTGAAACTGGATTGCGACCGCACCGACCTGCTGGGAGACGGGCCGCCCGTCGAGCAGACAGGCGCCCGCGGTCGGCACGGTCAGCCCGGCCATGATCCACGCCAGCGTCGACTTGCCCGAGCCGTTGCCGCCGTGGATCAACAGCCCGTCGCCCTCATGGACCGCGAAGCTGACATCGCGCAGTGCGGTCTGAGACCACGGCGTGCCGCTGGCGTATTCGTGTCCGACACAGACGAGTTCGAGCACGGGCGCGCGGGACGGGGGGTCGATCGTGGCAGTCGCCGCTGGCGCGGCCGCGGTCTGGACCAAAGCGGTGTCGCCGGCCGAGCCGCCGAGGTTGATGGTGCGGTCGGCGTACTCGGCCTCGTCGTTGTAGTGCGTGATGTGCACCAGCGCGGTGCGGTGGCGCTCGGTCAGGCCGGACAGGACGCTGAGCAACTGCTCCCGGCCCTGCCGGTCGACCATGCTGGTGACCTCGTCGGCGATCAGCAAGGCCGGCTCCCGCGCCAGCGCGGCGGCCACGGCCAGGCGCTGCAGTTCGCCGCCGGACAGGCTGCCGGTGTCGCGTTCGGCCAGCGCAGCCAGCCCGACCTCGCCGAGCAACCGGTCGACGTCGGTGGTCTGGCCGGGGGGCAGGCCCCAGACCACGTCGTCGGCGACCCGCGTCCCGAGCACCTGGCTTTCCGGGTGCTGCATGACGACCGCGGTGCCGCCGAGCTCGCCGAGACCCACGGACCCGGGGCGTTCGACGGTGCCCGAGGTCGGTTCCCGGCCGGCCAGAATCAACATCAGCGTGGTTTTCCCCGAACCGTTGGCGCCGGTGACCGCCATGTGTTCGCCTGCTCCGACAGCCAGGCTGACCGCACGCAGGGCGTCGTGATCGGTGTGCGGGTAGCGCAGGCGCACCTCGTCGAGCCGCACGGGAACGGGGCCGACGGGCCCGGTGTGCGGCGGCGCGTCCAGCTTGTGCACGTCGGGAACGCCGCGCAGCCGCTCCAGCACCCGCGACAGCGCCCACCAACCGACCACCGAGGCGCCCACGATCACGAAGACCGTGTAGCCGAGGACGAGCCACTGCCAGTAATTCAGCGCGTCGGCGAAGAAGCCTTGGAACTGGTGCGCGGGCGTGCGCAGCTGTGGTACCCGCGCCGCGATCTTGGTGGCGCCGTCCACGGTGGCGCTGGCAGCGTGAAAGACCAACTGCCGGAAGCGGGTCAGGATCGTGAGTGCGATGACCATCCCGGCGCCGACGACGACCGCGGCGCCGAAGGACACCGCGATGACGGTGGGTGTGCCGCGGTGGTGCCGTTTGACGGTCCCGGCCAGCCCGCCGACGTAGGCGCAGAGCGCGATCGCCCCCAACCCGCTCAGGCCGACCACCAAGAAACCGATCACCGCGGCGGCCACCGTCGCGGCGAGTAGCACGCGAATCCGGTAGCGGTAGGCCAACAATCCCATCGGCACACTGCCGAGCAGCCCCAGCCCCCCGCCGTGCGGAAGGACGACCGCGATGATGGCGATTGCCGCGCACAGGGCGCCCATCACCGATGCCTGCGCCAGCTCGCCGGGTCGCAGCGATCCGGTCCGCTGATTCGGCACTCCCGCGCCCGGCCCCCTCACGACACGATTATGCCCGTCGCCGGCGGGGCCGCTCTTATCAGATTTTCAGGTAGCCCTTGTCGGCGGGGATCTGCGCGGCGGTGACGAGCGAGGACGCGTCGCTGGCGAGCCACAGCACGATGTCGGACACCAGGCTTGGGTCGGCGAGTGAGTCGGTGGGCAGGGCGCCGGGGGAGAAGCTGTGAATGTAGGTCTGATGGTCGGCGAACAGTTGCCACATCGAGGGGTCGTTGCCCATCGGGGTGTCGGTGCCGTACGGGTGCACCGAGTTCACCCGGATGCCGTACCCACCGAGCTCGACCGCCAGCGAGTTGGTCATTCCGACCACACCGAACTTGCTCGCGCAGTAATGACCACACCCCGGCACGGCCTTCACGCCCGCGGCCGAGCTGATCGTGATGATGGAGCCCCCATTGCCGGCCTGAATCATCGCGGGCACAGTCGCTTTGATGGTGTTCCACACACCGGTCAGGTTGACGTCGAGGATGTCCTGCCATTGCTGCGCCGAGATCTCCCAGAGTCGGCCCCAATTCAGCACGCCGGCGTTGGCGACGACGATGTCGAGGCGGCCGAACTGCGTGATCGCTTCGTCGACTACCCGCTGTTGCCCCGCGGCGTCTCGGACGTCGACCTGCTCGGCCAGCATCTTGCGGCCTTCGCTTTCCACCAGGCGCGTCGTTTCGGCCAGATCCTCCGGCGTCGAGGCCGGGTAGCCGTTGTGCGCCGCCACCGGAGCGCACGCGTCGATGGCGACGATGTCGGCGCCGGCCCGCGCCAACCGGACGCAATGGGAGCGGCCCTGTCCACGCGCGGCGCCGGTGACGAAGGCGACCCGGCCGGCCAGGGGTGTGTCGTTGGCGCTCATGCGATTTGGGCCTTCCGTGTCGGTGGGATGGGCGGATCAGTGCTGCGGTAGCGGCCGGGAACGCACCAGCGTCGGCCACCAGAACCACGGTCCGAGGATGCGCAGGATGCACGGCACGACGAACGAACGCACGATCAGGGTGTCGAGCAGCAGGCCGATGCACACGGTGGAGCCCACCTGACCGATCGTTCGCAGATCGCTGGTGAGCATGGCCAGCATGGTGAACGCGAACACCAGGCCCGCGGACGTGACCACGCCCCCGGTGCTGCCGAGCGCGCGGATGAGGCCGGTGTGAATGCCGCCGTGCAATTCCTCTTTCACCCTGTTGATCAGCAGCAGGTTGTAGTCGGATCCGACGGCCACCAGGATGATGAACGTCAGCGGCAGCACCAGCCAGTGCAGATGCAGGCCCACGAGGTGCTGCCAGAAGAGTATGGACAGGCCGAACGCCCCGGCGTACGAGAACGCCACGGTTCCGGGAATGACCAAGGCGGCCACCAGACTTCGCGTGATGAACATCATGATCAAGAAGATCAGCACGAACGCCGCGATCGCCGCGATCAGCAGGTCCGACATCGCGTATTGCTTGATGTCCTTGTCGTTGGACCCCGAACCGCCGATGTAGACCCGGGCGCCGGCAAGGGACGTCTCTTTGAGGATCGTCTTGATCGCGTCGGGGAATTGCTCGACGTGCTCCACCCCTTCGGGACCCATCGCGTCCCCCTCGTGGGTGACGATGAAGCGGGCCGCCTTGCCGTCGGGCGACATCATCAACTTCATGCCCGTCTTGACGTCCTCGTTGTCGAAACCCTCGTGCGGGATGTAGAAGTAGTCATCGCTGCGGGACCTGTCGAAGTCGTTGCCCACGTTGATCAGGTCGTCGAACGTCTGGTCGGTCTGGATGGATTGCAGATCCGCCGACCCGTAACTGTTGACCAACTTGAGCTGCAGCGCCTCGGTGTCGTCGGCGGTGGCTTTCAGTTGGGCGATGATCTGCGGGAACGCCTTATCCACTTCCGTGAGTGAGACTCTGGCGTGGTTGATGTCTTCGGCCAGGTGGTCGATGTGGTCGATGGTGTCCCACAGGGACCGGAACGCCCAACAGATGGGGATGTCGAAACAGTGCTTCTCCCAATAGAAGTAGCTCTTGATCGGACGGAAGAAGTCATCGAGATTCGAGACTTCCTCGTTCATCTCTTCGCTGACCCGTTGCAGGTCTTCCACGGTGAGCACCGTCTGGTGCAATTCGTCGGAGACCTTTTGGAAAAAGCCGATCTCCTTGCGCAACACCGCAACGGAGTGCGCCTGGATCTCGGCCTGCGCGTCAGTGTTGGAGTTCTGCTCCCGGTTGAACGGGAGTTGCTGGCCGTTGCCGCTGCCCTGCGTGGTGAACAGGTACGGGATGCTGGCGTGCTCAAGGGCACGGCCCAGGGGTCTGGTCATGCCCTGCACCATCGCTACCCCGTGCAGCCGGATCAGCGCCTTGGCGACCCGGTCCAGCGAGATGAAGTCGGCCGAATTGCGCATGTCGTGGTCGGTTTCGACCATCAGCATCTCGGAGAACAGCTTGCTCTTGGGGAAGTGCCGATCCGCCGCCTGGAAACCCAGATTGGCGGGCGCGCCGGCCGGCTGGTACTGGCGGTCGTCGTAGTTCTGTCGATAAGTGGGGACGAAGATCGCGCCGATCATGACGACCGCGGAGCTGGCCGCCAGGATCGGCACCGGCCAGCGCACCACGCTCGCCCCGATGCGCCGATACAGATATCCCTTGGTGCTGGTTCTCGGGTCGAACATCCCGAAGAGGCTGCCGACGGTCAAGACCGCCGGGCCCAGCGTCATCGCCGCGGCGATGGTGAACAGCATGGTGATCGCGACGGCGGGCCCCATGGTGTGGAAGTAATTCAGTCGCGCAAACGTCAAGCAATAGCAGGCGCCGGCGATCGTCAGGCCGGAGCCGATGATGATGGGCGCCACGCCCTTATAGGCGATGTAGAAGCTGTCCTCCCGGCTTTCGCCGGCCTGCCGCGCCTCGTGGTAGCGGCCCATCAGGAATATGCCGTAATCCGTCCCCGCGCCCAGGGTCAGGGCGATGACGATGTTCACCGCGAACGACGACAGTTCGATGTACCCGTAGTGCCCCAAAGTCGAGACGACGCCCTTCGCGACCAGCATCTCGATGAGGACACCCAGCAAGGGCACCAACAGGGTGGAGGGGGTGCGGTACACGAGCAGCAGCATCACGACGATGAGGATGATCGTGACGATGGTGACGTTGTTGAGGCTGGCGTTGGCGATGGCGAGGGTGTCGGAGGCCAACGGGGCCGCGCCGCTGACATAGACCTTGAGCCCGGGTGGCGGGGTGTCTTTGTTGATGATGTCGCGGACGGCGTCCACGGACTGGTTCGCCTGAATCTGGCCGATATCGCCGGCGAGGCGCAACAGCACGTACGTGCACTTGCCGTCGACGCTTTGCGCCCCCGCCGCGGTGAACGGCTTGCCCCACAGGTCCATTACGTATTGCACGTGTTTGGTGTCGCGTTCGAGGCGACGCATCAGGTCGTCGTAGTACCGGTGATCCTGGTCTCCCAGTTGCCGGTTCGCCTCGAACACCACCATGGTCAGGTTGGTCGAGTTCGATTCCTGAAACTTTTCGCCGATGTGCAGCAGCGCCCGCTGGGAGGGGGCGTAGTGCGGGACCATGGGTCCGGCGAGTTCTTCTGCGACCCGTTCCACTTGGGGCATAAAGGTATTCGTCGTGACCGCGAGCAAGCCCCAGAAGAAGATGATCGGTATCGCGAAAGCGCGGACCATCCTGGGGATGAATGGGCGCTTGACCCCGGGCTCACCGGAGCGGTGCTCGCTCATGCCGATTTCACTCTGCACTGCACGTCGGCGTCCTGATGGTCATCCGATTGTTCGTCGCGGACTACGCCATTGACCAGCATCCGGCAGCCGACCTGACCGCCGTGAACGTGCACCGAAATGCTGCCGGACGCCACCGTGAGCGTGGTGGTCTCCGTGTGGGTCCAGGGCAGCGACGTGAAATCAACCTGATGCGGGTGGCCCTCGATGTCGATGTAGACGAGCTTGCCGCCCTGCCCGGGGGAGCCGAACACCTCATAGGTGAGCCGTTTGGGGTTGAACTGCTCGGGGGCTTGCGGACCATTGACGGTGATGACCGGCTCCGGCTCGGAGAACTGGTGCACCTTGTACATGCACAGCAGGCCCACGCCGACCGCAACGACCGCGACCAACGGCATCCAGATTCGCGCCAGGACAGTCCGCCCGACTGAACGAGGGCCCACTCGATCACCTCTGCAGATTCCGGTTCGCACATCGTGTTCTCGCCGCGGCCCCCGTCACGGAGCCCATACGGATAGTAGACGGTCATGTACTCAACGGACATATGATCGTGCAAAGACCAGTGACAACGCAACCGGAGCGCGCGTCGGGTCAAGGCATTTTCTGCAGCCGCCGCCTCAGACTTGCGCTGCGGCGCAGCTGAATGGCCAGGTTCGTCGAGGTCAGCATGGGGATCACGCCGAGGAAAGTCCGCTCGGAAGGTGTCGCTCCGTGCAAGTGGTACAGGCTGCCGAAGACGAAAAAACAGCTCAACATGAACAGGGCGCCGGGGATGCACAGCGCCATCACCGACCTGCGGTCGGCGACGACCTGTCTGGCGTAGTCCACCTCATCCTGCGACATCGGTTCGCGTTTGCGCACCTTGTGCAAAACCGCTTTGGCGCTGCCGATTTCCTCGCTGATCGGTACGGTCGGCCGGCGCTCCAGGCGATTGACGTAGACGCCGGCGACGGCCGCCAATGTCACCGCCAGTGCGAGGCTGATCGCGGTCAGCAGGCCATACAGACTCGAACTCATTCTCCAGTCCTTGCTCTCGACGGACGGACGAGGCGAAAACTTTGGGAGAACGCTACCCCAATCATGGCGGCGTGACGTCAGCGCTTTCCGGAGTCCCGGTCCTTGAGCACGTCGCGGATGACCAGTCCCACAAGGAACAGCAGGGCGAGCGGAACGAGCAGCTTGAACACGGTCGACGCGTGGCTGTACAGCAAGCCGTAGGCGATCGTTCCGATCAGCACCATGACGAGCAGGATGCCGCGAATGATCTTGTCCGTACTCATTCGGGAACCTCAACTCCTCGATTGGCCTTGCGGTGCTTGCGATTTCGGCGCACGACGAACCAGAGCAGCGCGGCCATCGCCAGGGCAAGGCCGGAAATGACCAGCGTCACCTTCAGCATGGCCCATGCGTCGTGCCTCTCGTGGGCGACCGCAGAGGTGGCCACCGGCGCGTTGGCGGGCACGTGGACGCCGGCCAGCTTGCTGACGAATGCGCTGGTCGTCGCGTACGGATCCGGTCCGTGATCGGTGGCCGACTGATTCATCAATTGATCGACGCTGTCCGCGACGACCTTGGGCACCTGGTAGGCACGGACGTGATAGCCGTGCGAGTCGATGACGACGATGACCCCGCGGAATTTCGGATCCTGCCTCACGAAGGCGTCGTGGATGGCATCCGCCGTGGTCACACCGCTGCTACCGGGGGCCACCGCCGCCACCCAGACCGGCGGTTGGGGGCTCCACGTCCACGGGCCGGCGAGGATCTGCTGATTCAGCTCGTCGACGTTCTGCAGTGGCGGTCTTGCCCCGGGGTCGGTCACCACATGCCTCTCGGCGTTGAACTTCGTTACCAGCTCGTCGGTGTAGGCGTCGGCCGAGGCGCACGGAGCGAGCAGCACTGCCAGCGCCATGGCCAACGGGACGAGGACGAGGCCACGGAATCGATTGGTCACTTTTCTCCTGCTACGAGTCGTTGGGTCGATCCTGGCTGCTGCCCTCAATGGGCGCCACTCAAATTGAGCGTGACCACCCCGGCGATGATCAGACCGACACCGAGAACCTTGGTCAGCGAGATCGACGAGCCCAGGAACAGCACGGCGATCAACACGATGAGGGCCGTGCCGATGGCCGACCACAACGCGTACGCGACGTCGGTCTGCATGCCGCGCGAAATCGACACCGCCAACAGTGCGAAGGAGATGGCGTAACCGAGCAGGCAGACCACGGTCGGCCAGAGCCGGGAGAAACCTTCGGTGCTCTTGAGCAGGCTGGTCGCCACCACTTCCGCGAGGATCGCGCCGAGCAGGTACAGGTAGGTCAACATGCCCGACAACGCTAGCCGCGGGCACGGCGAACCTGACACACTGATCACCCTGGCGCGGCGCCCGTTCGGAAAGGAGTTGCGTGCGATGGCGTTTCCCGCTCACGTGTTGAGCCTTGACGTCAGCGACGCGATCGGCGAACCGGCATCGCTGGCCGCGACCTATTACCCCGCGCGCGCAAACGCGGCGACCGCCGTGCTCGTCTGCCTGCCGGGGGGTACCTACAGCCGCGAATACTGGGACCTCGAGATTCCCGGCCATGACGGGTACAGCTTCGCCGAATTCGCCACCGGGGATGGCTATGCGGTCGTGACGATCGATCCGTTGGGCACCGGCGCAAGCTCACAGCCGGTCCGCGACTTCGATTTCGCCGACATCGCCGCCGCGCTGGCCCGTGCCGTCGCCGCCCTGCCGGACACCATCGGCGTCCACGCGCCGGCGGTGGTCGTGGCGCATTCGCTGGGCGGGTACCTTGCCCTCACCCAACAAGCGCTGTTCGGCAGCTACTCCGGCATGGCGATTCTCGGCTGCACCAATCAGTACGTCGCGCCGCTGAACCTGGATGCGGCATTCATCGCCCGGGCCGGGACTCCGCAGGGGCGCGCCGAGCTCGCCCGCGAGATCGTTTCCGCCTTGCCGCAGCCGTATTTCGAGGGCCCTCGCGAGCATCTGCAGAGCTGGTTTCACCTCGCCGACGTTCCCGCGGCCGTCGTCGCGGCCGACTCCGTCACCGCCAAGTCGGTTGTGCCGCGGGTGTTCGGCACGGCGATGATCCCCGGCGTCGTGGCCGAGCATGCCGCGCGAATCGATGTCCCGGTGCTCGTCGGTTTCGGTGTCGTCGATGTGTCACCGGATCCCCGCGCCGAGGCGGGCCTGTACCGGAGTTGCCCCGACATCACCACCGTGGTGTTGGCCGGCAGCGCGCACTGCCACAACATGGCGTCGAGCCGGCACCGGCTGTGGCGGCGCCTGCTGGACTGGACCGCGACCGTAACGTGTGGATCGTGACGAAGGGTCTCGACCGCCGCCTGTCCCGCCACGCTCCGGCCGTGCTGAGCGTGTTCCGCGTCGTCTACGGTCTGCTGTTTGCCGCGTACGGGTCGAGGAGCCTGTTCAATTGGCCGGTCCGCTCGCCGGTTGTCGTCGAGTTCGGATCCTGGCCCGGCTGGTATGCCGGACTGATCGAGATCGTCGCCGGCGTGCTCGTGGCCGCCGGGTTGTTCACGCGCACCGCCGCGTTCATCGCCTCGGGGCAGATGGCGGTCGCCTACTTCTGGATCCATCAGCCCATGGCCCTCTGGCCCGTCGCCGATCCACCGGGCGGCAACGGCGGAGCGCTGTCGATCCTTTTCTGCTTCGCGTTCTTCCTGCTGATCTTCATCGGCGGGGGTGCCTACTCGATCGACGCCGTGCGCGGGAGGCTTCCCCTCACCCGGCGATAATGGCATTCTCTGATACGGAGAAGCCGTTTCCGACGGCGGGCGGCTCCGGAGGAGGACGACGATGAGCGTGCAGCGGTGCGACGGGATGGTGGCTCTGGTCACCGGAAGCAGCCGGGGCCTGGGCAAGGCGATCGCCACGCGGCTCGCCGAACGCGGAGCCACCGTGGCGCTGACCGCCCGCACGATGGACCCCGATCCCAAATACCAGGGCTCGCTGAGCCAAACGCGCGACGAGATCGTCGCCGCCGGCGGCAAAGCCATTGCGGTCCAAGCGGATCTGTCCCAAGCCGAAGACCGGGAACGGCTTTTCGCCGAGGTGGCCGACGCCGTCGGCGCACCGGACATCCTGGTGAACAACGCCGCCGTGACCTTCCTGCGCCCGCTCGACGGGTTCCCCGAGCGGCGCGCCCGCCTGATGATGGAGATGCACGTCCTCGGCCCGCTGCATCTGTGCCAGTTGGCGATCCCCGCGATGCGCGAGCGCGGGCGCGGCTGGATCCTGAACCTCACCTCGGTGGGCGGCGACCTGCCCCCCGGGCCGCCCTTCTCCGAGTTCGACCGGACCGCGGGCTTCGGCATCTACGGGACGGCCAAGGCCGCGCTCAATCGGTTGACGAAAAGCCTTGCGGCAGAACTGTACGACGACGGGATCGCCGTCAACGCCGCCGCCCCGTCCAACCCGGTCGCCACGCCCGGCGCCGGCACCCTCGACCTGGCCAAGACCGACACCGAAGACATCGCCCTGATCACCGAGACGGCGTTACGGTTGTGCACGGGCGACCCCAAGACCCTGACCGGGCGCATCGCCCACACCCAGCCCTTCCTCGCCGAAGTCGGCTGGACCGCACCGGCCCGCTGACTGAATGAGCAGAGCCGAACTCGACCTGGACGAACTGCACGCCCGCCTCGCCGGTGCGGGCGTCACGGACGTCGCTCCACTGTCCGGGGGCGCCTCGAGCCTGACCTTCGGGGGCGACCTGGATGGCCGGCGTGTGGTGATCAAGGTCGCTCCACCGGGCGTCGAACCGGTCGCGCATCGCGACGTGCTGCGCCAAGCGCGCATCCTCAAAGCCCTTGGCGCGACCAGTGTTCCGGTTCCCGACGTGTTGCGCGAGGACCCGGGAGATCCGCCCGGCACACCCCCGCTGTATGTCATGTCCCAGGTCGACGGCGACTGCGTCGAACCGCTTTTCGACGGATGCGCGTCTTTCGAGGGTGTGACCGATCGGTACCGGAATGCGTGCCGGACCATGGCGGCGCTGCACCGCCTTTCGCCGACGGAACTCGGGCTGGGCTCCGAACCGGTCATCGACCCGGTCGCCGAAGTCCACCGCTGGTCCGACACGCTGCGCACCGTCGATCCGGCGCTGGCGCCCGACTGGCCGAAGGTTCGCGACGCCCTATTGGCGTGCGCACCAAGCGCGATGACGTCGGCCGTGGTGCACGGTGACTTCCGGCTGGGCAACCTGCTCGCCACCGGGTCGCGGGTCAACGCCGTCGTCGATTGGGAAATCTGGTCCATCGGCGATCCGCGCATCGACGTGGGCTGGTTCCTGATCAACTGCGACCCGGACACCTACCGTAGGGTTCCGGCTCCGGACGGGATAGCGCCGCCGACCGCCGACCTCGCCGAGCTCTACCGGGGCGAGTTAGGTTGCGAGGTCAGCGATTTGGGCTGGTTCACCGCCTTGGCGTGTTACAAATCAGTGGCGACGTGGTCGCTGATCGTCAAACACAACCGGCGCAGGCGATCGCCGCGGGCCGAATTGGAAGCCATGGCAGCCACGTTGCCGCGGTTGCTGGCGCGCGCCGAGGCGACGCTGGACTGACGGGACGGCCGATCAACCGCAGTGGGCGGACAGGTTCTCGCAAACCATTCCGACGCCGCCCCCGGTGGTCAACAGCCCGTTTTCGTCATCGTCGATCGGATTGGTCAACGTAGTCGGGAACTGTATCGGCCATTCGTCGATCGACGGGATGTCGGGCTGCTGGCCGGCGTCCGGATTGGCGAGCGCCGTCCCGGTGCCACCGGTTAATGCTGCAAGGAAGGTCGAACCCGCGACCAGTAAGCGAGCGCACCTGCGAAATATCATCGCCACCCTCTCCGTAATCCGCCGGATATGGGAGATTGTCGAAACGCTTCTGCCGATTCTACATTGCGTATCGGTCACGAACGAACAACAAATGTGAACTGCCGGCCAGCAAATTTCATTCGCCGAACTGGACCCTGCGTACGGTTTTGCCCGTGAGGCCGGTAGCCGTCGTCGTTCGTCGTGCCGCGGCTATCGCCGTCTGCCTCGTCATGTCGGTGATCTCGGCGCCGTCGGCCGATTCCGAACCCCAGCTGGGCCCCGCCCCACCCGATGCGGCGCTACCGGCCGGGGCGGTGGTGCCGTCGAATCCTCCCGCGATCCTGAACACCCCGGACGGCTGGACTCTGGGGCTGGGTGCGAAGGACGAGGCGCAGGTTCCGGTGGCACCGCTGACCACCGCCATCTCGTCGCGCGAATACATGTCCAGCGGCATCTTCGTCGGCTCGCTCCGCGGACCCGAAGAGCCGCACGGCGTTCTGGAAGTGGGCTACCAGATCGGTTGCGGTATCGACATGAGCACCTCGAACGGGGTGATCATGGAGGGCGGCGCCGGCATCATCCCCGGCGTCAGCCCGACGTTCGACGCCACCGGCACGCTGCCGCCCCTGCTGCCGTTCGTGTCGACCCCCATCAACGGCGTGATGAGCGTGGGACTCAAGCCCGGCCTGGTGATCGTGGTGCCGGTGATCAAGAAGCAGTTCAAGGGCGCCAATCCCTGGGTGATGATCAGCAACTTCCACGTCAAGATCGACGGGTGTGTGGGCCAGTCGTTCATCCGCTCGTACGCGGTGCTGACCCGGGTGACCGACCTCTCCGACGTGGTGCTGTCCTACGTCGGCGTCACGAAATCGGTTTAGCCGCGGGGGATGCCGGCCAGCTTGTCGGCGAACTTCGCCTCCGCCGCCGCGCGCAGCCGCAATAGATGCTCCGACGGAAACAGGTCGGGCGCGGGTGCGCGGTCCTTCAGCAGCAGCCGGGCCAGCGTCACCTTGTGCACTTCGGTCGGGCCGTCGGCCAGCCCGAGTACGAACGACTCCACCAGGTACTGCACGAAGGGCATCTCGTGGGTGGTGCCCAGCGACCCGTGCAGCTGAAGCGCCCGCGAGGACACGTCGTGCAGCACCTTCTGCATCATCGCCTTGACGGCCGAGATGTCGGCACGCACGGCCTTGTAGTCGTTGAACTGGTCGATCTTCCAAGCGGTTTGCAGCGTCAGCAGCCGGAACGCCTCGATCTCCATCCACGAGTCGGCGACCATCTCCTGCACGAGTTGCTTGTTGGCCAGAACCTCGCCCTGGGTGTAGCGCGACGCCGCACGCTCGCAGATCATGTCGAAGATGCGGCGGACCAGCCCCACGGTGCGCATCGCGTGGTGAATGCGCCCACCGCCCAGGCGGGTCTGTGCGACGACGAAGGCCCCGCCGCGCGGACCCAGCATGTGATCGGCCGGCACCCGGACGTTTTCGTAGCGGACGTAACCTTCGCGCCCGCCGCCGACGGGCTGGTAGCCCAGTCCCACGTCGCGCAGCACGTTGATGCCGGGGGTGTCACCGGGGACGACAAACATCGAGTAGCGCTCATACGGCGGCGCCTCGGGGTCGGTCATCGCCATCACGATGAGGAATGACGCCATGGAGGCGAAGGACGAGAACCACTTCTCCCCGTTGATGATCCAGTGATCCCCGTCTTGGACTGCGGTGGTGCGAAACACCTTCGGATCGGCGCCACCCTGCGGCTCGGTCATCGAGAAGCAGGAGATGATGCGGTTGTCCAGCAGCGGTTCGAGGTAGCGAGCCTTGAGTTCGGGGGTGCCGTAGTGCGCCAGGATTTCGCTGTTGCCGGAGTCGGGCGCCTGCGAGCCGAAGACGATCGGCGCGCACTCCGAGCGCCCGAGAATCTCGTTGAGCAGCGCCAGCTTCACCTGCCCGTAGCCCGGGCCGCCCAGGCGCGGGCCGAGGTGGGTGGCCCACAGCCCGCGCTCCTTGACGATTGCCTGCAGCGGCGGGATCAGCGCCTGGCGCACCGGGTCGCCCAAGTCGTGAGATTCCTTGACGATCAGGTCGATCGGCTCGCATTCTTCGCGGACGAAGGCTTCGACCCAGTCCAGTTGTTCGGCCCATTCCGGGTCGGTGGAAAAGTCCCACGACATTTAGCGCCTCCTGTTGCTCTGTGCCACCACGCCGGAGTCGACGAGTTCGGCGATGGTTTGCGCGTCCAATCCCGCCTCGCGCAGCAGTGCCCGCGTGTGGTCACCCGGCAGCGCGGGGGCCGACGGCGTAGCCGGATGCGTGCGGGAGAACCGGGGGGCCGGGGCGGGCTGGGTGATGCCGTCGAGTTCGATGAAGGTCTGCCGCGCGGCGTGGTGCGGGTGGTGGGGCGCCTCGGTCAGCGAAAGCACCGGTGTCGCACAACATCCCGGCGTGTCGAGGATGCGCGCCCACTCGTCGCGGGGTTTTTCGGCGAAGCGCGCGGCCAGCGCGGCGCGGTGCGCGGCCCACGCCGCCGGCACGTCGTCGTCCTGGGGCACGGTGACGTCGAGGCGATCGCACAGTTCGGCGTAGAACTTCGGCTCCATCGCGCCGACGGCGATGTGGCCGCCGTCGGCCGTGGCGTACACGCCGTAGAAGTGCGCGCCGCCGTCGAGCAGATTGGCTTCGCGTTCGTCCCGCCAGGTGCCGGCCGGCAGCATCCCGAAGTAGGGCGCCAACAGCGCGGCCACGCCGTCGACCATCGCGACGTCGAGCACCTGACCCGCACCGGACTCGCGGGCCTCGAGGATCGCGCTGAGCAGGCCGACCGCCAAAAGCATTCCGCCGCCGCCATAGTCGCCGATCAAATTCAACGGCGGCACCGGCGATTCGGCGGTGCCGATGGCGTGCAACGCGCCCGTGAGGGCCAGGTAGTTGATGTCATGACCGGCGTGACCGGCCAGCGGGCCGTCTTGCCCGTAGCCGGTCATGCGGGCGTAGACCAGGCGCGGGTTGCGGTCGCGCAGCGCGTCCGGCCCGATGCCCAGGCGTTCGGCCACCCCCGGGCGGTACACGTCGACGAAGGCGTCGGCTCCGGCGGCCAGGCGGTGCACCAGGTCGCGGCCACGGGGATCCTTCACGTCGGCGGCGAGCGACCGCTGGCCGCGGCGGACCGTGTAGTCGATCGGCGACGGGCCGTCGGCTCCGGCGACCGCGTCGATGCGGATGACATCGGCGCCCAAGTCGCCCAACAGCATTCCGCAAAACGGAGCGGGCCCCAGCCCGCCCATCATGACGATGCGGACGCCGCGTAGGGGTCCGCTCACTTGCTGTGTCCCGACGACCACTTCTGCCGACGCGCGGCCGCTTCCTCGGTTGCGTGCGTGATCACCTGGTTGCGGTTCTCCAGTTCGAGTGCCGATTCGAAGCTCGCGGCGTCGGTGTTGACCTGCAGGGCGCGCTTGGTGAGTTGGGCCCCGAGCGGGGCATGGCCCGCGATCAGTGAGGCCAACTCCATCGCGCGCCCGGCCAGTCCGGCCGGCTCGACGACCTCGCTGACCAGCCCGCGCCGATCGGCTTCGTCCGCCGACACCGTGCGGCCGGTGAGCATCCAATCGGCGGCCACGCTGGTGCCGACGATGCGCGGCAGGTGATAGCTCATGCCCATCTCGGCGCCCGAGAGTCCCAGCAGGATGGCGGCATTGCCGAAAGTGGCGGTGGCCGAGCAGATTCGGATGTCCGCGGCCAGGCACAAGGCGAGGCCCGCACCGACACAGGGCCCGTTGACGGCGGCGATGACGGGCTGCGCCATGGCCCGCACCGCCTCGGCGAGGGCGGCCATCCTCTCCTGGAAGCGCATCCGGTCCAGCGCCGGCGCGCTGGCCTCGAGCATCGACGGCCCGAAGTCGCGCACGTCGATGCCCGCGCAAAACCCGCGTCCGGCGCCGGTCAGCACCACGGCGCGCACCGCGGAGTCGACGGCCAATTCGCCGAGCAGGTCCCGCAATTCGGTCTGCATCGCCTCGTTGATGGCGTTGAGCCGCTGTGGGCGATTCAGGCGCAGAACGGCGACCCCGTCAGCGGGCCGGTCGAGCTCCAGCGTGGTCGGCACGCTCACACCCGCTCGATGATCGTTGCGGTGCCCATCCCGCCACCCGTGCACATGGTCACCAGTCCGGTTGTCAGATCACGACGTTCGAGTTCGTCGAGAACGGTGCCGATCAGCATGGCGCCGGTGGCGCCGATCGGGTGCCCGAGGGCGATCGCGCCGCCGTTGACGTTGACCACGTCGGGATCGAGGTCGAGATCGCGCATTGTCTTGAGCGGGACCGCCGCGAAGGCTTCGTTGATCTCCCACAGATCGATGTCGGCGACGGTCATGCCCGCGCGTTCCAGGCATCGCTGGGCCGCGGGGCCGGGCGCGGTGAGCATGATGATCGGTTCGCTGCCGATGGTCGCCGTGGCCCGGACCTGCGCCCGCGGGGTCACCCGATGGCTGTGCATCCAGTTGGAGGAGGCAAGCAGCACGGCGGCGGCGCCGTCGACCACGCCGGACGAATTGCCCGCGTGGTGCACGTGATCGATGCGGCCGAGGCCGGGATAGCGTTCGAGGCAGATCTCGTCGAACGTGCGTTGTTCGCCGTCGGCGCACGCGGCTCCCATCGCCTCGAAGGCCGGCTTGAGGCGTGACAGCGTCTCCACGGTGGTGCCCGGGCGGGGATGCTCGTCGCGATCCACGGGGCCGTCGGGCGTGGCCACGTCGACCAGGGAACGATCGAAGCGCCGCTCCTCGATGGCCACGGCGGCGCGGGTCTGGCTCCGGGCGGCGTAGGCGTCGACGGCGTCGCGGGTGAAACCCTCCAGGGTGGCGATCAGATCGGCCGAAATACCTTGAGGGACGGTCGGGTACACCGCGCGAAGATCGGGATTGTTGCCATCGATCGTCGGAACACCGGCCGTCACCCCCCACCGCGACATCGACTCGACGCCACCGGCGACCACCAGATCCTCACCGCCGGCGGCGATGCTGGCCGCCGCAACGGTGACGGCCTGCTGGCCCGAGCCGCAGAACCGGCTCAACGTCATCCCCGGTACCGTCTCCGGCCAGCCCGCCAACAAAACGGACAGGCGGGCGATGTCGTCGCCGTGGTCACCGCTGAGGATGCCGTTGCCGGCGATGACGTCATCGACGTCGACCGGATCGAAGTCGGCCCGCGCGGCGAGCGCGGTGAGGCAGCGGGCGAGCAGGGCCTGGGGGTGAACCGCGTGCAGTCCGCCGTCGGGGCGGCCTCGCCCGCGCGGCGTGCGTACCGCGTCGAGAATCCAGGCGTCGATGGCGAACTCCGTTCGTCGTGAGCGGCTCAGGTCACCAGCGATCGTAATTCGTCTCTCGGTCGCGGAGAACCACCTTCTCCAAATTAGCGAAGCTATTCTCGCGACGGCGGCGGTCACATGCGCCACGCCAGCCCCAGGGTGGAGGGGCGCCGCACGCGCAAAGACACGATCGCTCCGCCGCGGGGCCAATGGTGCTGATGTGGCAAGCAGTGCAGCGGTGAGCGTTAACCCCTTGGGCCACGGTGCTATTCGCGGCGCCCGGCATCGGCGTGCATAAGCAGGCATTTAGCGGGTAGCCGGGCGCAATGACCAAGATCGGATATTTTCTTTCCTGCGAGCAATTCGGCCCGAAGGAGCTGGTCGATCAGGCCAAGCGGGCCGAAAACGCCGGTTTCGACGCGCTGTGGATCTCCGACCACTTCCATCCCTGGAACGACGAGCAGGGCCAGAGCCCGTTCGTGTGGGGAGTGATCGGTGCGCTGTCGGAGGCGACGTCGCTGCCCGTCAGCACCGCCGTCACGTGCCCGACCGTGCGCACCCATCCGGCGATCATCGCGCACGCTTCGGCGACCGCCGCCGTGCAGCTGGGCGGGCGCTTCGTGCTCGGGGTGGGCAGCGGTGAGGCCCTCAACGAACACGTGCTGGGCGATCCGTGGCCGTCGGTCGGTGTGCGCCAGGAAATGCTCGAGGAGGCGGTCGAGGTCATCCGGTTGCTGCACCGGGGTGACGAGGTGAGCCACCACGGCAAGCACTACACGGTGCAGGAGGCGCGCATCTACACCCGCCCGGAGCGGCCGGTGCCGATCTACGTCTCCGGTTTCGGTCCGCAGGGCGCCGAGTTGGCCGGGCGCATCGGCGACGGGTACGTCCTGGCGATGCCCGAGGCCGAGCTGGTCACGACGTTTCGCGAGGCCGGCGGCGGCGACAAGCCGGTACAGGCGGGAACCAAGGTGTGCTGGGATCAAGACGCCGATGCCGCGCTGAAGACGGCGCATCGGTTGTGGGGTAACGAGGGCTTGCCCGGTCAGACGTCCCAGATTTTGCCGCGGCCCAAGGATTTCGCCGCCCTCATGTCGCTGGTGCCGCCCGAGACGGTCGGCGAGAGCGTCGCCTGCGGTCCGGATTCCGAGAAGCACATCGCGCAGGTGCGCCAGTACATCGACGCCGGTATCGACGAGATCTACGTGCAGCAGATCGGCCCCGACATGGACGGGTTCTTCGCGGCATGGGAGCAGGGTGTGTTGCCCGAGTTGCGCGGCTAGACCTCAGTCGAAATCCGTACTGCTGGTGAGCCTTTCCCACTTTTCGATCTCGCCGGCCCGCGCGTCGGCGGCGTAGCGATAGGCAGCCAGGGCGTCGGGACCAAGCAGCAGAAAAGCCGGGGGCTCGGGCGATTCGACGGCCGCGATGATCGCGTCGCCGGCCTTGGCGGGATCCCCGGGCTGGTTGCCGTGCATGGTGTCGTTCTCCTTGCGGCGCCGCCCGGCGGTCGCGACGTAGTCGTCGATGACGGTGGCCGACTGGACCAGCGAGCGCCCGGCGAAATCGGTGCGGAAGGCGCCGGGCTCGACGATCGTCACCGAAATCCCCAGCGGCGCAAGCTCACCCCGCAGCGACCCGCTCACGCCCTCGATCGCGGCCTTGGCCGCCGCGTAGTAGCCGGACCCCACCGGGGTCAGCTGCGCGCCGATCGAGGAGATGTTCACGATCGCGCCGCTACGGCGGGCCCGCATGTCCGGCAGCACGGCCTTGATCATGGCGACGGTGCCGAAGAAATGCGTCTCGAACAGGGCGCGGATGTCGGCGTCGTCGCCTTCCTCGACCGCGGCGCGATAGCCGTAGCCGGCGTTGTTGACCAGCACGTCGATGTGGGCGAACCGTTCCCGCGCCCGCTGCACGGCCCCCGCGATCTGTGCGGGTTGGGTGACGTCGAGGGCGACGGCGAGCACCCGGTCGGGCGCCTCCTCGGTCAGGTCGGCGACCGCGGCGGCGTCACGTGCGGTGACGACGGTGTTGTGGCCGGCCGCGATGACAGCCCCGGCGAGCGCGCGACCGAGCCCGGTCGAACACCCGGTGATGAGCCATGTGGACATCAGATTGTCTCCATTCGCCTCGGTCAGTCGGTCAGCGCCCGCCCGACGATCAACGGGTCGGGCTCACCGACCACCTCATGGTCTTTGTCGTCGTAGTCGACGTTGGCCAGCACGTACCGCATGGCGTTGATCCGGGCGCGTTTTTTGTCGTTGCTGCGGACCACGGTCCAGGGGGCGATGTCGGTGTCGGTCGCGTCGAACATCGCTTCTTTCGCCGCGGTGTAGTCGTCCCATCGCTTGACCGACGCGATGTCCATCGGCGAAAACTTCCACTGCCGCACCGGGTCGACCAACCTGATGGCGAACCGGGTGCGCTGTTCGGCCGGTGAGACCGAGAACCAGAATTTGGTCAGGTTTATCCCGTCGTCGACCAGCATCTGTTCGAAGACCGGTGCCTGCTCCATGAATTCGGCGTATTGGTCCGGGGTGCAGAATCCCATCACCTTCTCCACCCCGGCGCGGTTGTACCACGAGCGGTCGAACAACACGATCTCGCCGCCGGACGGCAGATGGCGGATATAGCGCTGGAAGTACCACTGCGTCTGTTCGCGCTCGGTTGGCTTCTCGAGCGCCACCACCCGCGCGCTGCGCGGATTGAGGTGCTCCATGAATCGCTGTATGGTCCCGCCTTTTCCGGCGGCGTCGCGGCCCTCGAACACGATCACGTGCCTGGCGCCGACGCGCTTGCCGTGCTGCTGCAGTTTCAGCAACTCGATCTGTAACCGTCGTTTCAGCCGCTCGTACTCGTCGCGCGGCATCCGGTGCTCGTAGGGGTACCCCTCGCGCCAAGTTTCGATGTACTTGCCCTCGCGGTCGAGCAGCACCGGGTCCTCGTCATCCCGGTCGTCGACGGTGTAACCGTGTTCGGGGGTCGACAAATCGTCCAGATCGAAATCGGTCATAAGCCCGACGCTATCGGCTTTGGCGACCGCTCACGTGTCAAAGGCCGGACCGTCGAACCGATCACGGGTGATGAATTCCGCGACCGGGCGCCGGCGCAGCGTGCTCAGCTGCCGCACCGGTTTGCCGAGCGGCACCACCGCGGCGACCGCGTGTCGATCGGGGATCCCCAGTAGTCCACGGACCTCCTCCTCGGCCGCGATCGCCATCGTCGTGATGGTGCCGCCGTAACCCTCGCTTCGCGCGGCGAGCAAAATGTTCCAGATCAGGGGATAGACCGACGCCCCGCCGGCGATACCCACGCGGTCCAGATGCTGGTCGAGGGCGGCGACGACGGTCAGATCCACCGAGACGACAAGGACCACCGGCGCTTTCGCGATCGGCGCGACGAACGTGTCGGGGATCTCCGTTTCGTCGATGGCTTGCTGCGGCACCGCGCTGGGATGGATTGAATTCCAGGGCTTTTCGCCCGCCTGCAGCTGCGCGAAGTAACGGCGCGCGGCGGGCATTCCGAGTTCGGCCAGCCTGCGCCGCACCGCCGCGTCGCGCACCACGGTGATGTGGGCGCCCTGCCGGTTGCCGCCGCTGGGGGCGAAGCGGGCGTTGTCGAAGATGCGCTCCAGCACCGTGTCGGGCAGCGGATCGTCGGTGAATTCCCTTGCGGCGAACGTCGTTCGCATCACGTCGTAGAGCTGCATGCCGGGGTGGCTCATCGACTCGCCGACGCGCACCGCTCCAGGCGGAAGGTGCGCTCGAACCCGGCCGGCTGCGTCGTCAGGGTGACCTCCACCGCGCCGCTGGGGGCGATGACATAGCGCTCCTCGACATCGGGTCCGTCCCGCCCCTCGGCCCAGCGGCCGACCGGCTGGCGTCCGAGGTCGTCGCGGTCGTGGAGAGCCGGATCGAACGGGAATAGCACCGGGTCATACGGCGTGACGTCGCCGTCGGGGCGCCCGTTGACCAGGCGGCTGCACTCGACGAACCGGAAGTGCCCGATGTTGTGCGCCGCCCGATATCTGCGCCTCACCACCAGCGGGGACCGGCCGTCGTCCGGGAGGGAGACGTCCTTGCACACGATCGGGTCGAAGACGACCCCGGCGCCGGCCTCGGCCTCCCGGAAGACCCCGAAATTTCTCGAAAAGCGTTCGGACAGCGCGAAACCCGATTCCTTGTCGAGGAAGACGGCGAGGCCGATGGCCGTGGCGGCGAAGGGGTGCGGCGAGCGCTTGACCCGCTTCTCGCCGAAGGTGTTGCGCAACATCCGGGACACCAGCGGGAAGCCGCCTGCGCCGCCGACGACGTAGATGCCCGCCACCTCCGAGAGGTCCACGTCCTTGCGGCCGCGCGCCGGGTCGCGCAGGACCCGCTCGAGCAGCTCCATCGTCTGATCCACCAGCGGCGCACACACCGCGTAGACGTCGTCGATGGGGCAGGAGAACGGAGGCCGATCGACGGGGGAGAGGTCCACCAGGAAACGCCGCGTCTGCGGGCCGACCGCCTCCTTGCGGGCCGCACATTCCTCGGCCAACAGGTCGTGCGTGGTGGCGTCGATGCCGGTCAGGCCGGCGCCGGCCAGCACCACGTCGACGATCGCCTCGTCGAAGTCGTCACCGCCCAGGCGCTGGATGCCCTCGCTGATGACGACCTCGTTGGCGTGCCCGGTCATCTTCAGCAACGAGGCGTCGAACGTGCCACCGCCCAAGTCATAGATGAGGACGTGTTCGCGTTTAGCGGTGATCGTGGAGCGGTACCGGTGGGCGTATTCCAGGCTGGCCGCCGACGGCTCGTTGAGCAGGGCGACGACGCGAAAACCCGCCGCCACGTAGGCATCCAGTGTGAGAAGGCGCTGGGCGCTGGAGGCGTTGGCCGGCACGCTGATCGCGGCCTCGATCGGTTCGCCGGCGGCCAGGTCGGCGTTGGAGTGCCGCTGCAGATCGGTTCTCAGCTGCGCCAGGAACTCGGTGAGCAGATCCGCCAGGCGGTAGTCACGGCCGGCCAGGTTGACCTCGGTCTGTGGGCCGGCGTCGTTGAGCAGACGTTTGAACGAGCGCAGCACCGACCACCCCGGTTCGTGCCGGACGGCGGCGGCGTCGGCGCCGAAGCGCAACTCGCCGGCGGCATTGGCCGCGATGATCGACGGCCACGCGTCCGCGCCGTCGAAGGAGACGACGGGATAGTTGCCGCGATCGACGGCCGCGACGACGGTGTGGGTGGTGCCAAAGTCGATGCCGACTCTCATCGCGCAAGTTTAGGACCGCGCCGCGGCCTTGGGCACAACGTTTTCGTTCGGCGCGTCCGGCGCCTGCCCAGAAGGCTTGATTAGTACAGCGCGCGCACGGTGTCGATGGTGTCGGCCTCGGCGGGGCTCTTGTCGTCGCGATACCGCACGACGCGAGCGAACCGCAGCGCCAGCCCACCGGGATAGCGCGACGACTTCTGCACGCCGTCCAGGGCCACCTCGACCACCTGCTCGGGCCGCACGCGCACGACGTAGCCGTCCGTGCCGCCGATGGCCAGTTCGCTGAACCGGGCGGTCTGCCAGTCCAGCATGGCGTCGGTCATGCCCTTGAAAGTCTTTCCCACCATGAGGAATTCGCCGCTGTCCGGCTCGCGGGCGCCCAAATGGATATTGGAGAGCTTGCCGCGGCGGCGCCCCGATCCCCACTCCACCGCGAGCACCACCAGGTCCAGGGTGTGCACCGGCTTGACCTTCAGCCAGCCCGCCCCGCGGCGACCGGCCTGATACGGCGCATTCGGCGCCTTCGCCATCACGCCCTCGTGGCCGGCGGCCAGCGTCGCGTCCAGGAAGGCGCCCGCCGCCGCGGGGTCGGAGGCGCGTAGCCGATCGACCCGCTGCCCGGACGGCACCAGCGCGTCCAGGGCGGCCAGCCGGTCGGTGGTCGGCGCGTCGAGTAGGTCGACGCCGTCGCGGTGCAGGATGTCGAAGAAGAACACCGAAAGCGGTTGCGCGGCAACGGCCGCGGCGACATCGACCGAGCGGCCGAACCGGGAGGCGGTGACCTGGAAGCGCTGCGGCCGATTGTCCGGGCGCAGCGCGATCGCCTCGCCGTCGGCGATGAGGGTGTCAACTGGCAACGCCAGCGTCGCCTCCACCACCTCGGGCAGCCGGGCGGTGACATCGTCGAGGCTTCGGGTGTAGACGGTGACCTCGTCGCCGGCGCGGTGGATCTGCACGCGCGCCCCGTCCAGCTTGGCTTCGAAGATCGCCTGCCCGCCGTGGCGTTCGATCGCGTCGGCCACGCTGGTGGCGGTCTGCGCCAGCATGGGGCCGACCGGACGGCCGACCCGCAGGGTGAAGGCGTCCAGGGCCGCCGCGGAGCCGGGCAAGGGACCGGACAGGGCGGCGGCCGCGACCGCGGGCAGGTCGCCGCCCAGCATCGCGGCGCGCTGCACCGCGGCGGCGGGAATCCCGGCGGCCTTGGCCACCGCGTCGGCCATGATTCCGGCCAACGCGCCTTGGCGCAGTTCGCCGCTGAGCAGCCGCAGCAGAAATGTCTGCTCGGTATCGGTGGCGGCGGCGAACAACGCGGCCAGGAGCGCGGCGCGGCGGGCCTGGGCGCCTTTGCCCGACACGGCGCCGATCTCGGAGAAGGTGGCGTCGACGCCGCCGACGGTCAGCGTGGCGTCGGAGGCCGGCGGCGGGCGCGAACGCAACGCCGCCCAACCGACGCCGATCTGGCGTTGCCGCAACTCGCCGGACAGCCAGGACACGACGATCGTGACCTGGGCGGAATCGGGTGCGGCCCGGGCCAGCAGGTCGGCGATGTGGGCGATTTTCCTCAGCCGCGACGACGTGCTTCCGACGTCGGTGGACGCCGTTGCCACGTCGAGGAGGAGCACGGTTGCCAGCTTGGCATGGCTCGGTGACAAGCGTCCGGAGCGGACACGCTAGCGTGCCTACGTAACGTTACAGATTGCATGGATTCTGACAAGCCTACAAATGGGAGGTCCGGATGGAGATCAACGGGAAGAAGGTCGTCGTCATCGGCGGCGCGTCGGGAATGGGTCGGGCCAGCGCCGAGCTGCTGCACGAACGCGGCGCGGATGTCGCCGTGCTCGACCGCGAAGGCTCCGACGGTAAGACGGTGGCCGAGGGCATCGGCGGTACCTTCTACCCCGTCGACGTCACCGACTTCGCCGGCACCGAGGAGACCTTGCAGTCCGCGGTCGACAAGCTCGGCGGGCTGCACGTCGTGATCACCACCGCCGGTGGCGGTATCGCCAAGCGGACCCTGACCAAGTCCGGCCCCCACGACCTCGAATCCTTCCAATCGGTGATCGACCTCAACCTCATCGCCACCTTCAACATTAGCCGGCTGGCCGCCGCCCACATGGCGAAGAACGAGCCCGAAGACCCCGACACCGGGGAGCGCGGCGTCATCATCAACACCGCGTCGATCGCGGCCTTCGAGGGCCAGATCGGTCAGGTCGCCTACACCGCCGCCAAGGCGGGCATCGCCGGCATGTGCCTGACCATGGCCCGCGACCTGGGCTCGGTGGGCATCAGGGTGTTGGGGATCGCCCCGAGCCTCTTCGCGACGGGCCTGACCCAGGGCATCCCGGACGAGTTCGCGGCGGCGCTGACCAAGGACGCCGCCTTCCCCAAGCGCCTGGGCCGTCCCGAGGAGTACGCCAAGCTGGCGGCCGCCATCGTGGACAACCCGATGCTCAACGGCCAATGCCTGCGCCTGGACGCCGGGCAGCGGTTCGCGCCCAAGTAGACGCCCCCCGTTGGGGCCCTCCCCGCATTAAGTACACTCTTTAGCCAGCCGCCCCGCTTCCCCTCGAAGCGGGGCAGGCAACCCAGCTTCAGCTCCGCGGACCGTGCAGCGGTGTGAGGGGGAGCGGGGCAATCACCCGGCTGGCATGCGGCGCGCGAGGAGGGCCCTCATGGGTATCGCAATAACCGACGACCATCGTGAACTCGCTGAGGTGGCTCGCGGGTTTTTGACCGCGCAGAAGGCGCGCTGGGCGGCGCGATCGCTGCTCGATGCCTCCGACGAGCCCCGGCCCGGCTTCTGGCAGAACGTGGTCGAGCTGGGCTGGCTCGGCCTGCACGTCGACGAAGAGTACGGCGGCTCCGGCTTCGGGCTGCCCGAACTGGTGGTGGTGATCGAAGAACTCGGTCGCGCGGTGGCGCCGGGACCGTTCGTACCGACGGTGATCGCCTCCGCAGTCATCGCCAAAGACGGCGCGGCCGAACAGAAGTCACGGCTGCTGCCCGGTCTGATCGACGGAACGGTCACCGCGGGGATCGGCCTGGACGGCCAGCTGCGGATCGACAACGGCGTCGCGAACGGTGAGGCCGGAATCGTCTTGGGCGCCGGGCTTGCCGAGCTGCTGCTCATCGCGGCCGGCGACGACGTGCTCGTGCTCGAGCGCGACCGCGAGGGCGTTTCGGTCGAGGTGCCGGAAAACTTCGATCCGACACGGCGATCCGGGCGGGTACGCCTGAAGGACGTGCGGGTGTCCGACGACGACATCCTGTCGGGGGCGCGGGAATCGGCACTGGCGCGCGCCCGGACCCTGCTGGCCGCCGAGGCGGTGGGCGGGGCGTCGGACTGCGTCGATGCGGCCGTCGATTACGCCAAGGTGCGCCAGCAGTTCGGGCGCACCATCGCCACCTTCCAAGCGGTCAAGCACCACTGCGCGAACATGCTGGTGGGTGCGGAGTCCGGGATCGCCGCCGTGTGGGACGCCGCCCGAGCGGCGGGAGAGGACACCTCGGCGGATGAAGCGCAGTTCCGCCTGATCGCCGCCGTGGCGGCGGCACTGGCATTCCCGGCCTACGTCCGCAACGCCGAACTCAACATCCAGGTGCACGGCGGCATCGGCTTCACCTGGGAACACGACGCGCACCTGCACCTGCGGCGTGCGGTGGTGACCACGGCACTGTTCGGTGGCGACACACCGGCGGCCGACGTCTTCGAGCGCACCGCCGCCGGCGCCGTCCGCGAGAACAGCCTCGACCTGCCGCCCGAAGCCGAAGAACTCCGCGCCGGCGTCCGCGCCGACGCCGCCGAGATCGCCGCCCTGGACAAGGACGCCCAGCGCGACAAGCTGATCGAGACCGGCTACGTGATGCCGCACTGGCCCAAGCCATGGGGACGCGCGGCCGATGCCGTCGCGCAGCTGGTGATCGAGGAGGAGTTCCGCGCCGCGGGCATCAAGCGGCCCGACTACGGGATCACCGGTTGGGTGATCCTGACCCTCATCCAGCACGGAACGCCTTGGCAGATCGAACGATTCGTCGAGAAGGCGCTGCGCAAAGACGAGATCTGGTGCCAGCTGTTCTCCGAGCCCGACGCCGGCTCGGATGCGGCGTCCATCAAGACGCGGGCCACCCGAGTCGACGGCGGCTGGAAGATCAACGGCCAGAAGGTGTGGACCAGCGGTGCGCATTACTGCGCCCGCGGGCTGGCCACCGTGCGCACCGACCCCGACGCGCCCAAACACGCCGGCATCACCACGGTGATCGTCGACATGAATGCGCCCGAGGTCGAGGTGCGGCCCCTGCGGCAGATCACCGGTGGCTCGGACTTCAACGAGGTCTTCTTCAACGACCTGTTCGTGCCCGACGAGGACGTCGTCGGCGAGCCCAACTCCGGCTGGACGGTCGCCCGCGCCACGCTGGGCAACGAGCGGGTCAGCATCGGCGGCAGCGGGTCGTTCTACGAGGGGCTGGCCGCGCAGCTGGTGCAGCTGACCCAGGAACGACCGGATCGGTTGGCGGGCGGGCACGTTCGGGTCGGGACATATCTGGCCGGAGAGACCGCACTGCGGCTGCTGAACCTGCGGCGCGCCGCGCGCAGCGTCGAGGGAGCGGGCCCCGGGCCCGAGGGCAACGTCACCAAGCTGAAGCTGGCCGAGCACATGGTGGAGGGCGCCGCGATCATGGCGGCGCTGCTGGGTCCCGAGGTCGCGCTGCTCGACGGGCCCGGCGCCCTGGCCGGCCGGCTGATGATGGGAGCCCGCGGCATGGCGATCGCCGGCGGTACCTCGGAGGTGACCCGCAATCAGATCGCCGAGCGGATCCTCGGCATGCCGCGCGACCCGCTGATCAACTGACTGTCCCTGCTGGCGCCGATCAGGCCGGCGCGAACTGCGGCGCACCGGCGCCGCCCCGCTCCGGCCGGAGTGCGACCGGCATCCCGCAGGTCACCGACTCAGGTTCGCAGTCAACGATATTGGCCGCCACCCGAAGGCCACTCTGTTCGTCGAGTTCGACGATGGCGATGACGTAGGGGGTAGGGATCTCCGGGTTGTACGGGTGGTGGTTGACCGTGTAGGTGAACACCGTGCCGCGCCCGGACACCTCGCGCGCGACCAGCGAGCCCCCGCACTCGCGGCATTCGCCGCTCGCCGGATGCACCCAGCGCGCGCAGTCGTCGCAGTACTCGATGAGCAGCGCCCCGTCTGACACGACGAATACAGTACACTCAATTGATTCGACGCGGCGACGGTGTGGTCTGACGGGCGGTGTACATGGCGCATTTCGAAAAAGACGCGATCTTGTCCGGCATCGGGATCTCACGGATCGGCCGTCGTACCGGCATTCCGGGCGTGGAGCTGACCATGGAGGCGGTGCGCGCGGCCATCGAGGACGCCGGATTGACCGCCACCGACATCGACGGCATCGCCACGCTGGGCGACACACCCGCCGAAGATGTCAACGCCCAGCTGCGCATCGACGCCGCAGACTGCGGGTCCGGGTTCGGAACCGGCGGCCTGCTGTCGCCGGTGATGTCGGCCTGCCGCGCGGTCGCCGAACGCCGCGCCCGGCACGTGGTGGTGTATCGGACGATCCAAATGCTCGGCGGCACCGTCCCGGTCAAGCAGGAAGAGAACGCACCTGCCCCTCCGCTGGCGCGGATGTTCGAGACACCCGAGGGCGAGCCGAAGCCCGCCGTCGGCGCCATGGATGACGTCAACGATCTGGTTGCGGCACAGGCCTATTCGGCCGCCAACTGGCTGGCGCTCAACTGCCGTCGCCACATGGAGCTGTACGGGACCACCAAAGAACAGCTGGGCTGGATAGCCCTCAACGGCAGGCGCAACGCCGCGCTGAATCCCCGTGCGGTGTACCGGGATCCGATGACGATGGACGACTACCTGGGCGCGCGGCTGGTATCCACCCCGCTGGGGCTGCTGGACTGCGACGTCCCGATCGACGGCTCGATCGCGGTGGTGGTCTCCCATGCCGACTACGCCGCCGACTGTCCGCACCGCGCGGTGAAAGTGGAGGCGATCGGTGGGTCGGACGGCGCCGGTGGCTGGTTTCACCGCGACGACTACCCGAAAATGGCGATGTCGGATGCCGCGGCGCAGATGTGGTCGCGGACCGAGTTGCGGCCGGCCGATCTCGAGCTCGCCCAGTTGTACGACGGATTCACCTATCTCACGCTCGCATGGCTGGAAGCCCTCGGGGTCTGTGGGGACGGCGAGGCCGGGCCCTTCGTCGAAGGCGGCGCGCGGATCGCCCGCGACGGCACGCTGCCGCTGAACACCTACGGCGGCCAGCTTTCGGCGGGGCGCATGCACGGCTACTGGGCGTTGCACGAAGGGTGCCTGCAGTTGCGCGGCGACGCGGGGGAGCGGCAGGTCGCCCAGCGCCCGCAGGTCGGCGTCGTTTCCGTCGGCGGCGGGCCCGTCGCGGGGTGCATGCTGCTCACCTGTTGAGCCACAGAGTAATTGAGCTCAGATGAGTGAGCACACCAAGGCCGGCCACCCGGACAAACTGGCGTCGATCCTCGCGCGCGACATCGAGGCGGACATCGTCCGCCGCGGTTGGGCCGTCGGTGAATCGCTGGGATCCGAACTCTCCCTGCAACAGCGCTTCGGCGTGAGCCGATCGGTGCTTCGCGAGGCGGTTCGCCTCGTCGAGCACCACCAGGTCGCCCGGATGCGCCGCGGCCGGGGCGGCGGCCTGTACATCTGTGAGCCCGACGCCGGGCCCGCCACCCGCGCCGTCGTCATCTATCTGGAGTACCTGGGCACCACACTGGGCGATCTGCTCAACGCCCGGCTGGTGCTCGAGCCGTTGGCGGCCTCGCTCGCCGCCGAGCGCATCGACGAAACCGGCATCGCGCGGCTGCGGTCGGTGTTGCACGCCGAGGAGCAGTGGCAGCCGGGCCTACCGGCGCCGCGCGACGAGTTCCACATCGCGCTGGCCGAGCAATCGAAAAACCCGGTGCTGCAACTGTTTATCGACGTGCTGATGAGGCTCACCACCCGCTACGCCCTGGCGTCGCGAACCGACTCGGCGACCGAGGCCATCGAGGCCGTCGACCACCTGCACGCCCACCACTCCAAGATCGTCGCCGCCGTCACCGCCGGCGATTCGGCGCGCGCCAAGACGCTGTCCGAGCGACACGTCGAGGCGGTGACGGGCTGGCTGCAACAGCATCATGCCGGCGACAAGGTCCGCGGGCGCACGCGGCCGCGCCGCCTCGATTCCGAGGCCCCCCGGGGCAAGCTGGCCGAAATGCTGGCCGTGACCATCGGTGACGACATCGCCGCCAGCGGCTGGCGGGTCGGGTCGGTCTTCGGCACCGAGCCGGCCCTCCTGGAGCGCTACAAGGTGAGCCGCGCGGTGTTCCGCGAGGCGGTGCGCCTGCTCGAATACCACTCGATTGCCCACATGCGCCGCGGTCCCGGGGGTGGACTCGTCATCGCCCAGCCCGCGGCCCAGGCCAGCATCGACACGATCGCGTTGTACCTGCAGTACCGCGACCCAAGCCGCGAAGACCTACGGTGCGTGCGCGACGCGATCGAGATCGACAACGTCGCCAAGGTCGTCAAGCGCCTCGGCGAGCCCGAGGTGGCGGCATTCCTCGCCGGACACCGGTCGGGTGCGCCGGACAGCGCGCAGCAGACGCCTGACGACGTGCGGCAGGCCATCGCGGAGGAGTTCGACTTCCACGCCGGGTTGGCACAGCTTGCCGGCAACGCGCTGCTGGATCTGTTCCTCCGGATCATCTTCGAGTTGTTCCACCGGCACTGGTCGAGCACCGGACAGGCGCTCCCGATCTGGTCGGACGTGCTGGCGGTGCACCACGCTCACCTGCGCATCGTCGAGGCGATCGAGGCCGCCGACGAGAGTGTCGCCTACTATCGCCTGCGCCGTCACCTCGATGCCGCTTCCTCCTGGTGGCTGTAGCTGCGCCCTCGATGTCGCCCCCCGCGCACGTGCATCCAAATGTGATCTGTTGCGCCGCATAGCGAAGGCCCGTCTTGGGTACTGGAAGGGGGGAAAGGCGATAGCCGATCCAGCAGGGGGTTGGCGTAAGTGATCGAAAGCGAGAGCGCTGAAGTGACGGCGGATACCGAAACCAGACAATACGGTTTCGTCCACTCCGCACTGATTTATCACTCTCAGCAGGAGTTTTTGGACTTGGTGGGCCGCTTTGTCGGCGACGGTTTGGCGTCGGGCGAGGCGGTGCTACTTGCCGTGCCGCCCGAGACGCTTGCCCTGTTGATAGACGAGTTGTACGTCGGCGAGGCGTTGCCCGCCGATGTGTACACGACGGACGTCACCTTGGCGGCGCGGAACCCGAGCCGGTTCATGGCGATGGAGGGGGCGTTCATCGACGAGCACCCGAATCGCCGGGTGCGCATCGTCAGCCAGCTCGCGTGGCCCGGCCGCACCGACGAGGAGTTCGTCGCCTGCATCGAGCACGAAGCGCTGGTCAACACGGCGATGGACGGCTACCCGGCAACAAGCCTGTGCCTCTACGACGCGAGCGCGATCGACGACGAGGTCCTGACGGATGCGCGAGCGACGCACCCGCTGCTGTGGAAACGCGGTGTGCTGCAGCGCAGTCCGGACTATGCGCCGAATGAAGTCCTGCACCGTTGCAACCAACCGTTGGCCGCAAGCCCTGGCGCCGTCACCTACATGGTCAGGAAGTCGGCGGATCTTCGGCCCGCACGGTCGTTCGCCGTCGACTACGCGGGATGGATGGGACTCTCCCAGGAAAGTATCGAGGATCTGCAGCTGGTCGCCACCGAATTGGCCACCAACAGCTTGATGTACGCCGGCGGTGCCTGCCGCTTGGCCTTCTGGAAAGACGACGGGCACCTGGTGTGCGAGGCACGCGACACCGGACAGCTCGACGACCCGCTGGTGGGCCGCCTCGACCCGGGTCCGTGCGGCCCCGCGAGCCGCGGCCTATACCTGGTCAACGCCATTTCGGACTTGGTGCGCACGCATACCACCCGCACCGGTACGACGATCCAGGCGTATCTGCGCTTCGAGCCAGCGGTCGGTCCGGCGGGGTAACAAGCGACCCGCCGGCAAGGGGATCCGGCGGGTCGCTGTTGGTCTTCGGTTACAGGACGCAACCCAGTCCCAGAAGGCCACAGCCGCTGTCGGCGGGCGCCGTGGTGGCCGTGGTCGCCAAACATCCGGTCGGCGCGAAGAGCACGACTGCAAATCCCACGGCAGCTACGGCGGCTTTAATGGCATTTTTTGTCCTGATTGGATTCATAACAACACCTTTCATCCGGAGGCATCGGCCCCGCGCGTGAAATCCGCTACAACACGGATGTTATAACGTTTATTAAACACACGTAAAGTCCTCAAGGCCATTTTCTGGTAGTCGGCTCGAAAAAGTATGCTCAAACGAATCACCCTCTGCTACAAGGCTGTTGACTAAGCAACGCCAACTGAGGAGTTCGCGATAATGACACTTTGAACCGGCAGTGATCAACGCACAGCGAAACGATACACGCCATTAATACGTCACATTGCGACGATTAGACTGCGCGGAACGCCGTGTCGATTCGACTCGTTTATCCGGTGGACGAATATTGCAGGCGCACCCGTTTGAGAACCGCCTCACGCGGCGGTCCCAGCGGGTTACCTAACGTGATCCGTCAGAGCACGCAGTCAATGACTCCGCCGCAGCCAGTCGTGCTAGTGGTCGGCGCGCATCCCGTCAGTCCAAGCAAAGCCGCGGCCAGCCCGACGGCCGCTGCAACAGCTTTGAGGGTGTTCCGAGTTGGCATTGACTTCATGATCGTGCCTTTCAGGTGAGGGGGTAGTTCAACAGCCGTCTAATTGACTGTTACCCCGACTTCTTACCCCCTGTCAACCGCCCCTAAACCAAACCTTTCGTATTATTTTCTATATTTTTTTGTACGGTCCGTTTGTACGATCAATCGGGTTGCGGGCGCGGCGCGCAGGGGGCTAATGTCAACGCCCATGCGTCTTCTCGCGCGTTTCGTAGTAGCTAGCACCCGCAGCGGGGTCTGATTCTGGCCGACCCCCCGCTGTGGGTCGGAAGCTACTGCCGTCGGTCGCTCCAACTGACCAGAGAAGACCGGCACCATGACTTTTCCCGAGCGCAATCAGCTGCAACATCTCGACCCCGCCACCGTGTGGTTCGGCGAAAGTTTCGGCGTCTCGTTGCCCCGCGGGCTGCGGGAGCAGGCCGACGGCATGTCCTGGGGGACCTTCGTCGCGACTTACGGGCACAGCACCGGGCCGCTGCGGCTAGGGCAATGGGAGTGCACGGATGCCATGCGACCGGGCCCGCAGGCACGCAACTTCCAGGCCGTGATCGCCCTGGGCGACCGCATCGGCACCGCGACCGTGGTCGCTGGCGGCCCGATCGCAGCCCTGACCGCGATGCTGCATCAGCGCGGGATCACCGTCGAAATCGTGAAATTCCATCAAATGCAATCGCCAACCGGCACAGCCACTTTCATCCACGGCAGCGACGGTGCCCGCTTCGAGTGGGCGATGGGTTGGTCGGACGATCCGACGCAGTCGGCGCTGCGCGCGGTCATCGCCTGCGCCAACCGGCTGCTCGTGGTCGAGTGATGCCGCGGGTGCCGCGCAGCAACGGAGAGTGAGTTTCATTTGCGCTAGCGTCGCTGGTAGCGCAAATGAAACTCGGTCTCTACCGCGACGGCGGTGACGGTGACACGCCGCCGCGGAAGCTCAGATCGGGCGCAGGACGATCGGCATGCCGTCCATCGGAATCGGCATGCCGCCGTAGTCCCAACGCGGCTGGTAGCCCGGCCGCGCCAGTTCGATGCGGTAGCGGCGCAACAGCCGGTGCACCACGGTCTTGACCTCCAGCTGACCGAACACCATGCCGATGCACTTGTGCGCGCCACCGCCGAACGGCGCGAAGGCGTAGCGGTGATTCTTGTGCTCCGAGCGTGGTTCGGCGAACCGGTCGGGGTCGAATTTGTCTGGCTCCGTCCATAATTCGGGCAGTCGGTGGTTCATACCGGGCCAGATGGTGATGTTGGTGCCGGCCGGGATGTAATGGCCCAACAGCTCGGTATCGCGCACCGCCATCCGCATGTTGAACGGCAACGGCGTCACCATGCGCAGCGATTCGTTCATGATCAGTTCGAGCGTTTCCAGCTTCTCCAGCGACTCGATGTCGAGCGGTCCGTCGCCGAGGCGGGCCGACTCCTCGCGCGCCCGCTCCTGCCACTCCGGGTTGGCGGCCATGTTGTAGACCATCGTGGTGGTCGTCGACGTGGAGGTGTCGTGCGCGGCCATCATCAAGAAGATCATGTGGTTGACGATGTCCTCGTCGGTGAAGCTGTTGCCGTCGTCGTCCTCGGTGTGGCACAGCACCGTGAGCATGTCGTTGCCGGTGGCGTTGCGGCGCTCCTTGACCCGCTCGTTGAAGTAGTCCTCGAGCAGCTGGCGGGCGCGCAGCCCGCGCCACCATTTGAACGGCGGAATCGGCTGCCGGATGATCGCGCCGCCGGCCCGGGTGGTGGTGGTGAACGCCTGGTTCACCTTGGTGACGAGGTCGTGGTCGGACCCCGGCTCGTGGCCCATGAACACCAGGGACGCGATGTCGAGGGTGAGCTCCTTCATCGCCGGGTGGAACAGGAATCGCGCGTCGTTGGTCGGCCAGCCGGCGACGATGTCGGTCGCCACGCGGTCGATGTGCTCGACATAGCCGGTCAGGCGGCTACGGGTGAACGCCTCCTGCATGATGCGCCGGTGGTACATGTGCTCGTCGAAGTCGAGCATCATCAGCCCACGGTTGAAGAACGGCCCGATCACCGGGTGCCAGCCCTTCTGGGAGAAGTCCTTGTTGCGGTTGGAGAACACGGCCTGGGTGGCGTCGGGGCCCAGCGCCGTGACCGCCGGCATGATCGGCGAATCCAGGTAGATCAGCGGGCCCTTGTTTCGGTAGAGGTACAACGCGTAGTCCGGGCCGCCGCGGAACAGTTCGATGATGTGGCCGAGGATCGGGAGCCCGGCGTCGCCCATCACCGGTTTCAGGTCGCTGCCGGCGGGCGGTTCCGCCAGGACTTTCGTGTCCCACTCGTGGGCGAGCAGACGCTTTTCGATCGCCCCCATGCCCGGGATGGTGTTCAGCGTCGGGGTGAATCGGCGCCGCGCCTGATCCAGCAGGTAGTGCGGAGTGCTGATGGTGGCGGTCATTAGACGCTCCTTTGCGTGCCCTCGGGGTGACAGCGGTCACTGATTCCTAACCTTTGCTGAAAAACTTGACGGCTGTCAAGTTTGCTTTTTGCTCGGCGTGGTGCAAGGTCAGGGAGTGACCAGCCACCCCGCCAATCCGGAGCCGGGCGCGCGTCGGCGTGGCGACAAGCAACGCCAGGCCATCGTGGAGGCCGTACGCGAACTGCTGCAGGAAAAGCCGTTCGCCGAGCTGTCGGTCAGCACCATCAGCCTGCGGGCCGGGGTCGCCCGTTCCGGCTTCTACTTCTATTTCGACTCCAAGTACGCGGTGCTGGCGCAGCTGATGGCGGAGGCCACCGAGGAGCTCGAAGAACTCACGCAGTACTTCGCGCCGCGCCAGGCGGGCGAGTCGCCGGAGGAGTTCGCCAAGCGGATGGTCGGCAGCGCCGCCGCCGTCTACGAGCACAACGATCCGGTGGTGACCGCCTGCAACGAGGCCCGCCACACCGACGTCGAGATCCGCGAGCTGCTCGACCAGCAGTTCGAGGTGGTGCTCGCGCAGATCGTCGCCATCGTCGAGGCCGAGATGAAGGCCGGGACCGCCCGGCCGATCAGCGACGATCTTCCGACGCTGATCCGCACGCTGACCGGTACCACGGCGCTGGTGTTGACGGGCGACCCGGTCCTCACCGGATCCGACAGCGATCGTGACCGGCGGGTGCGCGTGCTCGAGCAGTTGTGGCTGCACGCGCTGTGGGCGGGCCGTCCCTAGGGCCGTCTGGGTGGTACCGGCGGTATCGTCACCGCCATGGCGAAGAAGGCATCCGGGCGGTATTTCGCGGGAAAGCGGTGCTTTGTCACCGGCGCGGCCAGCGGCATCGGCCGTGCCACGGCGTTGCGGCTCGCCGCGCAGGGTGCCGAGCTCTACCTGACCGACCGCGACTCGGAGAGTCTGGAACTCACGGTGGCCGACGCCCGCGCCCTGGGCGCGCAGGTCCCCGAGTATCGAGCCCTGGATATCGCCGACTACGACCAGGTGGCCGCGTTCGCCGCCGACATCCACGCCGCGCATCCGGCCATGGACGCGGTGCTCAACATCGCCGGCGTCTCGGCCTGGGGCACCGTCGACCGGCTGACCCACGAGCAGTGGAGCAAGATGGTCGCCATCAACCTGATGGGCCCGATCCACGTCATCGAGACGTTCGTGCCGCCGATGGTGGCGGCCAAGCGGGGCGGCCATCTGGTCAACGTGTCCTCGGCGGCCGGGCTGGTCGCCCTGCCCTGGCACGCCGCCTACAGCGCCAGCAAGTACGGCTTGCGCGGGGTCTCGGAGGTGCTGCGCTTCGATTTGGCCCGCCACCGCATCGGGGTGTCGCTGGTGGTGCCCGGCGCGGTGAACACCCCGCTGGTGGGGACCGTGGAGATCGCCGGCGTAGACCGCGAGGATCCCGACGTCGCCCGGTGGATACGGCGCTTCGCCGGCCACGCGGTGTCACCGGAAAAGGCCGCCGAGAAGATTCTGGCCGGGGTGGCCAAGAACCGATACTTGATCTACACCTCGGCCGACATCCGGGCGCTCTACGCGTTCAAAAGGCTTGCGTGGTGGCCCTATAGCGTCGCGATGCGCCAGGTGAACGTGATCTTCACCCGCGCGCTGCGGCCCGGCCCCCCCAACCCGGCGCCGTCAGTCCGGCATGAGCAACTCCAGCCGCACTCCGAGCAAGCGGACCGGCCGGTCGAGCTCGAATAAATCCAGGACGCGCAAGGCCGCGGCGACGATCGCGTCGCGATCAGTGGTGGGCGCGTCGAGTTTGCGAATCTTGGTGCGGGTGTAGAAGGTTGCGGTGCGAACGGTGACCGCCACCCGCGTCACCACGCGCGCCTCGGCCAGCACGTCGTCCAGCGCTTGTTCGGCCAAACCCGTTACGGCCGCGTTCATCTCGGTGCGATCGGTGAGGTCGCGGGGAAAGGTGACAACGTGGCTGCGCGAGCGCGGCACCCACGGTTCGGCGCTGACGTGGCTGTCACCGCCGCCCTTGGCCAGCAGGAGCAGCCACAGCCCGGTGCGCGCCCCGAACGTGGCCGTCAACAACTCGGCGTCGCTATGGGCCAGTTGCCGCACCGTCGTAATCTCAAGATCCGCAAGCTTTTTCGCCGTCTTGGGCCCCACGCCCCACAGCGCGTCGACCGGACGGTCGGCCATCAGCGTCATCCAATTCGCATCGGAGAGCACGAAAACGCCGTCCGGCTTGGCGAATCCGGTGGCGACCTTGGCGCGCTGCTTGTTGTCGCTGATGCCGACCGAACAGGACAGCCCGGTTTCCGAGGAGATGACGCTGCGGATCTGTTGTGCCACCTCGCTGGGGTCCTCGACGTGGACGGCGACGTAGGCCTCGTCCCAGCCCCACACCTCCACCGGATGCCCCAGATCCCGTAGCACGCCCATTACCTGCCCGGAGGCCGCGTCGTAGGCGGCCGGGTCGGAGGGGAGGAAGGTCACCCCCGAGTCCGGGGGGCAGCGGCGAGCGGCCGCGCGTAGCGGCATGCCCGCGCGCACACCGAATTCGCGGGCCTCATAGGAGGCGCAGGTGACGACCTTGCGCGGTTCGTTCGGATCACCGTTGCCACCGACGATGACCGGCCGCCCGGCCAGTTCGGGGCGACGGCGCAGCTCGACCGAGGCCAGGAACTGGTCGAGGTCGACGTGCAGGACCCAGTCTCGTGTCTCGGCGGACATGCCGACGTTCACCTCCCACAAAGCTTGCGCGCCAAGCTTTCCCACGCGTTGCCCAACGTCTGCAGGCTGTGACCGCCGTCGCTCAGCTGATGCTCCACATAGTCGGTGTCGAGCAGGGCGAGCAGCGCGTCGGCCTGGGCCACGAGGTCGCCGGTCGTCTTCGCCGAGGCCAGCAGCACGCGCACGTGCCTGCGCAGGACGGCCGCCGGCGGCCCGTAACGAGTCCGCGGGTCGCGGTTGGCCGCCGACAGCAGCGCGTGGTGGGTATGGGCGAAGCGCATGCGTTCCCGGCCGAAGGCCACGAGCCGATCCAACGGCGGGGCATCGGGCCCCAGCGGCGGGGACCGAACAAAAACGCCTCCTGGCTGGCCCGTTCGTCCTCGTCCAGCAGCACCATCATCAGCCCGGCCCGGCTACCGAACCGGCGGAACAGCGTGCCCTTGCCGACACCTGCTGCCGCGGCGATGTCGTCCATGGTCACGGCGTCGGCCCCGCGCTCGGTGACCAGGCGACGCGCCGCGTCCAGCAACAGCGCGCGGTTGCGCACGGCGTCCCCACGCTCCTGCGCGGGCAGCTGCGGCACGCACATCGGCAACTCGCTCGACCGTTCGACGCCGCTCACCCCTGCACTTTAACGCCGGCGGAATAAATCGGACCACAGTCCGTTTAGGTCGTGCGAGGATGTATACCAACGACCGAAGGGAACCGCGAGAGTGGCAATCAAAATCTTGGCGTTAGTGGGAAGCCTGCGGGCGGCGTCGATCAACCGGCAGATCGCCGAACTGGCGGCCGCGGTCGCCGCCGACGGGGTCACCGTCACGGTCTTCGAGGGGCTGGGCGAGTTGCCGTTCTACAACGAGGAGATCGACGACGCGATGAACGCCGACGCGCCGCCTCTTGCCCCGGTGGCCGCGCTGCGGGCTGCGGCGGCCGATGCCGACGCCGCCCTGGTGGTCACGCCCGAGTACAACGGCAGCATCCCGGCGGTGGTCAAGAATGCGATCGACTGGCTGTCGCGCCCCTTCGGCGACGGTGCGCTGCAAGGCAAGCCGCTGGCGGTCATCGGGGGATCCTTCGGCCGGTACGGCGGGGTGTGGGCGCACGACGAGAGCCGCAAGTCGTTCGGCATCGCCGGCGCGCGGGTCGTCGACTCGATCAAACTGTCCGTCCCGTTCACGACGCTGGACGGCAGGGCGCCCGCCGAGCACGCCGAGCTGTCGGCCAACGTGCGCGATGTGGTGGGCAAGCTCGCCGCCGAAGCCGGCTGATTGGCGGAAGTCGACAAGCCGTCCGGGAGGCGACCAGCGGGGTTGTCGCCGGGGAATAGTCAAAGCCGCCAGCGTCGTCTGGCGGCTTTGCTAGCTGTCGGCGGGCCCGCCGCGGTCGGCGGCTCAAAAAGGGTGTTGTCGGTGCCCGCTGCTATACCCATACGCAGAGGCACCTTCGCCTCGGCGTGTGATCTGCGACACGCCGGGGTGGGTTGCAGATTTTGTTCGACACAGGCCGTACGACCAGGGAATTTCAGAAATGTTATTCAGAACATCTTGTATCTCGATATCTTGTCAGCCACTAGGTGTAGTGTTTCGATGCACCGGCGGATCCCAGGATCGCCAAGCCAGCCAGGCTCGGTGAACCCCCCAAATCGGCGCGAAGTGATCGAAGACAGGTCTTCGCCACTGATTGCCGCACCACGGGAATCTGGGTGCCTGCCGGATCGCTGAACCTAGCAAAGACGCAGTCCAAAAGTAGTTGCCAGTCCATTGGGTCCCCCTCTTCCGCAAAGGAGCGGCATTCTATGAGCATCACCGTGTACACCAAGCCGGCATGCGTGCAGTGCAGCGCCACCTACAAGGCGCTGGACAAGCAGGGCATCGTCTACGACAAGGTCGACATCACGCTGGACTCCGAGGCGCGTGACTACGTGATGGCGCTGGGCTACCTGCAGGCTCCCGTCGTGGTGGCCGGCAACGACCACTGGTCGGGTTTCCGGCCCGATCGCATCAAGGCGCTCGCCGCGGTGGAACTCAGCGCGTAAGGAAAGACGTTAGGTAAGGAGGTTGCGGCACCATGGACACCGCGGGGCGCAACCTGGTCTATTTCTCCTCCGTGTCGGAGAACACCCACCGCTTCGTGGAGAAGCTGGGGATTCCCGCCACGCGGATACCGCTGCACGGCCGTATCGAGGTAGACCAGCCCTACGTCCTGGTGCTGCCCACCTACGGCGGCGGCCGGGCCACTCCTGACCTCAACGCCGGCGGCTATGTCCCCAAACAGGTCATCGCCTTTTTGAACAATGAGCACAACCGTTCGTTGATCCGCGGCGTCATCGCCGCGGGCAACAACAACTTCGGCGCCGAATTCGCCTACGCGGGCGACGTGGTCTCGCGCAAGTGCGGCGTCCCCTATCTCTACCGCTTCGAACTCATGGGAACCCAGGACGACGTGGATGCCGTCCGCGCGGGCTTAGCCGATTTCTGGAAGGAACAGACGTGTCAACAACCGTCGCTGCAGAGCCTGTAACCACCGGAGCCCACGCGTTGCCGGGGGAGACCGATTATCACGCGCTCAACGCGATGCTGAATCTGTACGACGCGGACGGCAAGATCCAGTTCGACAAGGACCGCGAGGCCGCCCATCAGTACTTCCTGCAGCACGTCAACCAGAACACGGTGTTCTTCCACAATCAGGACGAGAAGCTCGACTACCTGATCAAGGAGAACTATTACGAGCGTGAGGTTCTCGACCAGTACAGCCGCAACTTCGTCAAGACGCTGCTGGACCGGGCCTACGCCAAGAAGTTCCGGTTCCCGACGTTCCTGGGTGCGTTCAAGTACTACACCTCCTACACGCTCAAGACGTTCGACGGGAAGCGCTACCTGGAGCGCTTCGAGGACCGCGTCGTCATGGTGGCGCTGACGCTGGCCTCCGGTGACACCATCCTGGCCGAGAAGCTCGTCGACGAGATCATCGACGGCCGGTTCCAGCCGGCTACCCCGACATTCCTGAACTCGGGCAAGAAGCAGCGCGGCGAGCCGGTGAGCTGCTTTCTGCTGCGCATCGAAGACAACATGGAGTCCATCGGGCGATCGATCAACTCCGCGCTGCAGCTGTCCAAGCGCGGCGGGGGAGTCGCGTTGCTGCTCAGCAACATTCGCGAGCACGGCGCCCCGATCAAGAACATCGAGAACCAATCCTCGGGCGTCATCCCGATCATGAAGCTGCTCGAGGACTCGTTCTCCTACGCCAACCAGCTCGGGGCCCGGCAGGGCGCGGGCGCGGTCTACCTGCACGCGCATCACCCGGACATCTACCGGTTCCTGGACACCAAGCGCGAGAACGCCGACGAGAAGATCCGCATCAAGACGCTGAGCCTGGGCGTGGTGATTCCCGACATCACCTTCGAGCTGGCAAAGAAGAACGAGGACATGTACCTGTTCTCGCCGTACGACGTCGAGCGGGTCTACGGGCTGCCGTTCGCCGACATCTCGGTGACCGAGAAGTACTACGAGATGGTCGACGACGCCCGCATCCGCAAGACCAAGATCAAGGCGCGCGAGTTCTTTCAGACCCTGGCGGAGCTGCAGTTCGAATCCGGTTACCCCTACATCATGTTCGAGGACACGGTGAACCGGGCCAACCCCATCGACGGCAAGATCACCCACTCGAACCTGTGCTCGGAGATTCTGCAGGTCTCCACGCCGTCGGTGTTCAACGATGACTTGTCGTATGCCAAAGTGGGCAAGGACATTTCGTGCAACCTCGGTTCGCTGAACATCGCCAAGACGATGGACTCGCCCGACTTCGCGCAGACCATCGAGGTGGCGATCCGCGCGCTGACGGCGGTGAGCGACCAGACGCACATCTGGTCGGTGCCCTCGATCGAGCAGGGCAACAACGAGTCCCACGCGATCGGGCTCGGCCAGATGAACCTGCACGGCTACCTGGCCCGCGAGCGCATCCACTATGGCTCCGAGGAAGGCGTCGACTTCACCAACATCTACTTCTACACCGTGCTCTACCACGCGCTGCGGGCGTCGAATCGCATCGCGATCGAACGGGGAAGCACGTTCGGTGGCTTCGAGAAGTCGAAGTACGCCTCGGGCGAGTTCTTCGACAAGTACACCGAACAGGCGTGGGAGCCGGCCACCCCGCGGGTCCGGGAGATCTTCGCCGAGGCGGGCATTCGCATTCCGACGCAAGACGATTGGCGGCGACTGAAGGAGTCGGTGCAAGAGCACGGCATCTACAACCAGAACCTGCAGGCCGTCCCGCCGACGGGGTCGATCAGCTACATCAACCACTCGACCAGCTCGATCCACCCGGTGGCGAGCAAGATCGAGATCCGCAAGGAAGGCAAGATCGGCCGCGTCTACTACCCGGCGCCGTATCTGACCAACGACAACCTGGAGTACTACCAGGACGCCTACGAGATCGGCTACGAGAAGATCATCGACACCTACGCCGCGGCGACCCAGCACGTGGATCAGGGACTGTCGCTGACGCTGTTCTTCAAGGACACCGCCACCACCCGCGAGGTGAACAAGGCGCAGATCTACGCCTGGCGCAAGGGAATCAAGACGCTGTACTACATCCGGCTGCGCCAGATGGCCTTGGAGGGCACCGAGGTCGAGGGCTGCGTGTCCTGCATGCTGTAGGGCACCGATTCACTCTCGGGGAGTGCTCTACAGGTTGTCGGCGCCCCAGCTGGCAAGCCGGTGTGCGCGCTCGGCGGCATCGATGTCTTCCACCCTTGTCATGATCGACCAGCGTTGCCCGAAGGGGTCGACGATTGAGCCGAACCGGTCACCGGTAACGAAGGTCTGGGCCGCCTCGCGGACCGTCGCGCCGGCTCTCTGGGCCCGCGCCAGGACGTCGTCGACGTCGGTGCAGTAAAACACCACCGAATGGGTGACCGATTCTGTCCGGCCGGGGGCTTCGAGGTGATAGCCGGGGTTGGGATCGGACAGTTGCAACCTGCCGCGGCCGAAGTCCAGCTCCGCGTGCGCGACCGTGTCATTCGGCCCGGCCATTTTCTCGACGAGAGTCGCACCAAAGACCTCGATGTAGAACCTGATGGCGGCTTCGGCACCATCGACGACCAAGAACGGGGTCAGACTCGTGTAGCCCTCGGGAATCGGTTGCACATTCATGGAATCCAGCTTGGCTAGATTCGCCATGTGGAGGCTTGGAAAAACGCGCCACGGGCGATCGGACCAGAGCCGGGGGTGGTCGGGCGCGCGGGCAGCGCATCGGTGTTCGATCTCCGTCGCCAAGCGCCGTCGAAGGCTGCTGCCAAATTCGTCGAGCATTTTTGGTCGGTGTGCTGGGATCTGACGGGGCAATCGCCGCGTGAAAGCCAGGTGATCGCTTTCCCGTCGATCAACCTGAGCCATGAGTGGGGCACCGACTCCCCGCGCCATGGATTCGCATTGCCCACCACGTTGGTACACGGCGTCGTCGAAAGGGTCTTCACCATCGAGCTGTCGGGGCGCGGTGCGGTTGTCGGTGCACGCTTCCGCGCCGGCGGGTTCGCCGCCAGATTCGGACGCGACGCAGCTGCGCTGACCGGTCGAATCGTTCGAGCCGACGATGACTTGTTCGGCGGTCCAATGCTTTTCGACGACGACATCGAGCTCGCCGCCGCACAACTGGACACGGCGATCGGCGCTGCAACGGTCTCCGACCCAACCTACGACGCCCTCACGGCGCTGCTACGCCGGATGCACGACGACGAGGCTTTGCACCGGGTGGAACAGGTGATGGCTCACTCGCCGTGGAGCGCGCGAACCACTCAGCGCGTGTTCCGGCGCTACGTCGGTGTGCCGGTCAAATGGGTGCTGTGCCGCTACCGCCTGCAGCAAGCTGCGTTGGCGATCGAGAGCGATCGACGCGTCGACTTCGCCGACCTGGCCGTCCGGCTCGGCTGGTATGACCAGGCGCATTTCGCCAACGAGTTCCGGTCGATGCTCGGCTGCAGCCCGGGGGAGTACGCCCAGCGGTACCGTTAACCGCGGTGCGCTCTTCTGGCCAGTCTGCCCAGGTCAGAAGCCGCGACGGGGTAAAGTGCGTGACGTGGTGAGAATTCCCCGACCCGCTAGGCCCCACCCGGCTGTCAAGCCGGGGGCCAAGGTCGACGCGCGCAGCGAACGCTGGCGCGAGCACCGCAAGAAAGTGCGCAGCGAAATCGTCGACGCCGCGTTCCGCGCCATCGACCGCCTCGGCCCCGAGCTGTCGGTGCGGGAGATCGCCGAGGAGGCCGGCACCGCCAAGCCGAAGATCTACCGGCATTTTCACGACAAGTCCGACCTGTTCCAGGCGATCGGGGAGCGGCTGCGCGACATGCTGTGGACGGCGATCTTCCCGTCCATCGACCTCAAAACCGACTCGGCCCGCGAGGTGATCCGGCGCGCCGTCGAGGAGTACGTCAACCTGGTCGACAAGCACCCCAACGTGCTGAGGGTCTTCATCCAGGGCCGCTCCGCGGCCAGCCCTCAGATCCTCAACGAGGGCCGCGGCATCACCCTGGCCGTCGCCGACATGTTCGACAACGAGTTGCGCGAGATGGAGCTGGACCACGCCGCCGTCGAGCTGGCCGGGAACGCGGCGTTCGGCTGTGCCGCCTCGGCCACCGAGTGGTGGCTGGGCCCCGACCCCGACAGCCCCCTTCGCATGCCGCGCGAGCAATTCGTCGCCCACCTCACGACCATCATGATGGGGGTCATCGTCGGCACCGCCGAGGCACTCGGCATCCGGATGGACCCTGACCAGCCGATCCACAGCGTGGTCCCGGCCAACCGCGCCGCGGGCTGACCTTCGGCGCGTTGACATCGTTGCGGCGATCGTCAACACTCGTCCCAACCGATACCCTGGGTACTGGGTATCTGCGCCAGCGGGTGCCTACGGCCGAGAATGCCGGCGAGCGCCGACCCGAGACTGGCCCGACTAGAAAGACCGATCGACCGTGACCGACGTCGTGACACACACCGAGACCGTTCCCGGCCCGGCGGCCAAGGCCTCCAAGCCCGTCCACACCCGCGCCGTCATCATCGGCACCGGGTTCTCCGGCCTGGGGATGGCCATCGCGCTGCAGAAGCAGGGCGTGGGCTTCGTCATCCTGGAAAAGGCCGACGACATCGGCGGCACCTGGCGCGACAACAGCTACCCCGGGTGCGCCTGCGACATCCCGTCGCACCTGTATTCGTTTTCGTTCGAGCCGAAGCCGGACTGGAAGAACCCGTTCTCCTATCAGCCCGAGATCTGGGACTACCTCAAGGGAGTCACCGAGAAGTACGGGCTGCGCCGCTACATCGAGTTCAACTCGTTGGTGGATCGGGCGCACTGGGACGACGACGAGCACCGCTGGCACGTGTTCACCGCCGACGGGCGCGAATACGTCGCGCAGTTTCTGATCTCGGGCGCCGGGGCGCTGCACATCCCGTCCATGCCTGACATCGAGGGTCGCGACGAATTCGCCGGTCCCGCTTTCCATTCCGCGGAGTGGGATCACAGTGTGGATCTGACCGGCAAGCGGGTGGCCGTGATCGGGACCGGCGCCAGCGCGATCCAGATCGTGCCGGAGATCGTCGGGCAGGTCGCCGAACTTCAGCTCTACCAACGCACCCCGCCGTGGGTGGTGCCGCGCTCCAACCCCGAGATCCCGTCGGCGGTGCGCCGGGCCATGGAGACCGTGCCCGGCCTGCGCGCGCTGGTGCGACTGGCCATCTACTGGGGCCAGGAGGCTCTGGCCTTCGGCATGACCAAGCGGCCGAACCTGCTCAAGTTCATCGAGTCGTACTGCAAATACAACATTCGCCGATCGGTCAAGGATCGGGAGTTGCGCCGCAAGCTGATTCCTAACTACCGCGTCGGGTGCAAGCGAATCCTGAACTCCTCCACCTATTACGGCGCGGTCGCCGACCCGAAGACCGAGCTGGTCACCGATCACATCGCCCGGATCACCGCCGACGGCATCGACACCGTCGACGGCACGCACCGGAAAGCCGATGTGATCGTGTACGCCACCGGCTTTCACGTCACCGACTCCTACACCTACGTCCAGATCAAGGGCCTGCACGGCGAGGATCTGGTGGACCGCTGGAACCGCGAGGGCATCGGCGCCCACCGCGGGATCACCGTGGCCGATGTGCCCAACCTGTTCTTCCTGCTGGGCCCCAACACCGGGCTGGGCCACAACTCGGTGGTGTTCATGATCGAGTCCCAAATCCGTTACGTCGCCGACGCGATCGCCACGTGCGACAAGCTGGGCGCGCAGGGGCTCGCCCCGACCCGCGCCGCCCAGGACGAATTCAACGACGAGCTGCAGCGCCGGCTGGGGCCCTCGGTGTGGAACAGCGGCGGCTGCAGCAGCTGGTATCTGGACGAGCACGGCAAGAACACCGTGTTGTGGGGCGGCTACACCTGGGAGTACTGGCGGGCGACCCGATCGGTCAAGCCAGCGGAATACCAGTTCTTCGGCGTCAGCACCGGCAGGCACGCGGCCGCCGTGCAAAGTTGAGCCCATCCGTTTTGGGGATTTGGTCGCCGCCCGGCGTTACAGTCGGGAAATGAGCGCCTATCAGACCGTCGTGGTCGGCACCGATGGCTCGGACTCGTCGCTGCGCGCGGTGGATCGCGCAGCTGCGATCGCCGCGGATCACGGCGCGAAACTGATAGTTGTGACGGCGCATCTCCCCGTCCCCCAGGAACGCGGCCGCTACGCCATCCCGCCGGGGAGCGACCACGGCCAGGACTATCGGACGGTTGGGGAAGCCCCTTTCTACGCGATCCTGCAGAACGCCAAGGAACGGGCGCACCAGGCGGGGGCCAAGGACGTGGAGGAGCGGTCGATCGTCGGTGCCCCCGTCAGCGTGCTGGTGCAGCTCGCCCAAGAGGTCCATGCCGACCTGATGGTCGTCGGCAACGTCGGGCTCAGCAGCGTCGCCGGGCGGCTGCTGGGATCAGTCCCGTCCGAGGTTTCCCGCAGGGTCAAGGTCGACGTCCTGATCGTCCACACCGCCACCTGAAGCGTCGGTACGACTCGGCCCGACGGTTAACTGAGCAGCTCCGCGAAAGCGCGCGCGGCCGCGTCGACGCCGACGTCGTCGTCGGTGGCCACGAGATCCAGTAGCAGGCCCCGGATTACGGCCAGCCCGAGCCTCGCCAGCGCGGGGTCGACCGGGCCGTCGGAGACTTGCTCGACCTCGCGCAGCCAGCCGTCGACAGCGCCGGGAACCATTCGGGCGAAGGGCTTTTCGCCCTGCGCGCCGCGGGCGTAACACTCGAAGAACAGCCGTTCGGCGTGGCGCAGTTCGGGCCGACGAAGATCGGCCCACATGGCGGCGAAGCTCTCGGTCGCGTCGGTGGGCAGTTCGGTCAGCAGCCCCATTTGGCGCCGCTCGACCTCCTCGACGATCGCCACGAGCATGTCTTCGCGAGAACCGAAATGGTGCAACAACATTCGGTGACTGGTGCCGATGGCGTCGGCTACCGCACGCAGCGACCGGTCGCCGATGCCACCGGTGGCGAATTCGGTGACGAGGGCATCGAGGAGTTGGCGGCGCCGCTCGGTGTCAGCGGTGCGCGCCATCGGCGCGGCTGAGCTGCTCGGAGCGGGCCTTGAGGCCTTGGGCCTCGAGCTTGAGGTAGCGCTTCGTCATCGATCGCATGAGCCGCCCGACCAGCGCACCCAACACGCCGTTCTGGTCGATGCGCTGGCGCACCAGGGTGCCCCCGCCCGGCTGGGCGATCACATCGTGGCGGGCGCTGGCCCTGGCGCCGGGCGCGCGTTGCTCCCAGGTCCACGACGTGCCCGGCTCGAGCTCGGTGATCTTCCACACCAGCTTGGACATGCGTGGCTGCTTGATCGCGAACCGCTTGCCGACCGCGAGCCCGGGCCCGTCGACCGCGGCCAGCGACGTCACCGACGCCGTCCACTCGGGCCACCGCTCGACGTCGCTGAACACCTTCCATACCAGCTGCGCCGGCGCGTCGATCTCGACGCTGTCTTCGGTAATCATGTACCAAATGGTACATCCACGCCGCAGTCATGCGGAAGGACTGACACGCGTCCCCATCGTCAACCCGGCCGGCTGCCGACCTCCAGACCCGCCAACTGGGTTGTGCCATCGAAAATGATGCGACCCCATTCGCGCACCGTGCAGCGCAGAGTGCCGGCCAGGTGTTCGTAGTCGGTGTCGACGTTGCGGCGTTCGGCGGGCAGCGGAACCGGAAGCACGTGGGGCTGCGCGCCGTCGCCACTTCCGTCGAGTTCGACGTGGTAACGGGCGCTGCGCGCGTCAACCCGCCACCGTTGTCCATCGCAACTGGACGACACCCAGGCCGGGGGAGTGATGCGCAGGACCCGATCCTCTAGTCGCACAACAACTCCGGTGACTTCACGCTTCAGCGGACCAAACTCCAATAGGCCCCCCGAGAACACGACGGACACGTCGGCTCCGTCGAAATCGTGGGCTTGGCCCCACCACCAGCGGCGCGGAAAGCCCGACCCCCAATTGCGTTCGCAATACAGGGTTGCGTCGCTGAACCGCCAATGTTGATCACCACACGTCACCGTTCCCGTGGCCTTGGCGCCCAGTCGGTAGGGATGCCAGTATTGATTCAAGTACGGTACCGACGAGGCGAGCCCGCCCCCACCAAATGCCTTCGGCCATCGAAACTCTCGGCTGAAGGCGAGGTCGACCGCGCTGTCGCCGATGGCCATCGCCAGCCGCTTACCGTCGGCTTCGACGAAGTCGTCGCCCGCGCGGGCCGCGACAGCAAAGCGCGAGCGGTGAGCGCGGACTCCGTCGATCGCGGCGGAACGCACGACACCGCCCGGGTGCAGCGCAATCGCGGCGGTAGACCAGTCGCCGTCGCGGTGTCGATTCGCGCTGCACAACGCGACCACCACGCGCCCGTCGGCGGGGTCGGAAAGGCGCCAGAACCAACCCTCCATTTCGGTGCCGTGCGAGGGCAGCGGATCGCCAAGAGGCACATCGGCGCCCGTTCGGCGGTAGAGGGAGACAAGTCGCTGCGCCGCATGGGTGACCGAACCGGGGATGTCCACGGCACTTCTGATACCCCCCGCGGGTGGTGGCCGAACCCTGGTTTGACGGGCGATACCGTCCGCTCGAGCGACACGCAAACACAACGTGTTGTGTTCGCCCTCCTTGTCGTACCCCAGAGGTAGTGTTTGAAGTCTGAGTTCGCAGACAAAGCCGTTCCGGTGAAGTGGGGTTCTGGTGACCGAAAACATGAAGCTGATTGACCGCGTTTCGGCGATCAACTGGAACCGGCTGCAAGACGACAAAGACGCCGAGGTGTGGGACCGGCTGACCGGCAATTTCTGGTTGCCCGAGAAGGTGCCGGTGTCCAACGACCTGCCGTCGTGGGGCACCCTGACCCCCCACGAAAAGCAGATGACCATGCGGGTGTTCACGGGCCTGACGCTGCTGGACACCATCCAGGGGACGGTCGGGGCGGTCAGCCTGATCCCCGACGCGCTGACCCCGCACGAGGAGGCCGTCTACACCAACATCGCCTTCATGGAGTCGGTGCACGCGCGCAGCTACAGCAACATCTTCTCCACGCTGTGTTCGACCGCCGAGATCGACGACGCGTTCCGCTGGTCGGAGGAGAACCCCAACCTGCAGCGCAAGGCCGAGATCGTCATGCAGTACTACAAAGGCGACGAACCACTCAAGCGCAAGGTCGCCTCCACGCTGCTGGAAAGCTTCCTCTTCTACTCCGGCTTCTACCTGCCGATGTACTGGTCGAGCCGGGCCAAGCTGACCAACACCGCCGACATGATCCGGCTGATCATCCGAGACGAGGCCGTCCACGGCTACTACATCGGCTACAAATACCAGCGCGGCCTGGCGCTGGTCGACGACGCCCGCAAGCAGGAGCTCAAGGACTACACCTACGAGCTGCTCTTCGAGCTCTACGACAACGAGGTGGAATACACCCAGGACCTCTACGACGAGGTCGGGCTCACCGAGGACGTGAAGAAGTTCCTGCGCTACAACGCCAACAAGGCGCTGATGAATCTGGGCTACGAGGCGCTGTTCCCGCGCGACGAGACGGACGTGAACCCGGCGATCCTGTCGGCGCTCTCACCCAACGCCGACGAGAACCACGACTTCTTCTCCGGCTCGGGCTCGTCGTACGTGATCGGCAAGGCCGTCGTCACCGAGGACGAGGACTGGGACTTCTAGCAGGGCAATTCGGCCAAGCGGTGTGTGAACGCCGCGTGAATTGTCGCCGGGGCGCCGCGGCCCGGTGGCGCCGCCGACCGGGTAGCCGGGACACTGGTGGGCGTGGCGATAACCCCATCTTCTACGGCCGCTTTTTTCCGTTCGGTGATCCAGTGGCTGCAATGCGGCTATCCCGACGGCGTGCCCGGTCCCGACCGGGTGCCGCTGCTCGAGCTGTTGCGGAGCACACCCCTGACCGAGGACCAGATCAAGGAGGTCGTCGACGCGATCGACGAGGAAACCAAGCCGGGCAAGGAGATCGACCGCGACGTGATCGCCGATTTCATCTCCGACATGACCCACTACGACGCCGGTCCGGAGAACGTCGCGCGGGTGGCCGCCCGGCTGGCCGCCGCGGGCTGGCCGCTGGCGGGTATCACGCAGCCGGTTGACGCGGCCGGAAATCCCGGCTCGGCCAACGGCAAGCCCGAACCGGCCCCCAACTCGGCTTCCTGAGCCGCTACAGCTTCGAGATGTCGATGACGAAGCGGTAGCGGACGTCGCTGGCCAGGACGCGCTCGTAGGCCTCGTTGATGTAGTCGGGGTCGATGAGCTCGATTTCGGGCGTCACGTTGTGTTCGGCGCAGAAGTCCAGCATCTCCTGGGTCTCGGCGATCCCACCGATGTTCGACCCGGACAGGCTGCGACGCGACAGCGCCAGCGGGAAAGCGCCCACCTCCATGGGGTGCTCGGGGATGCCCAGTTCGACCAGCGTGCCGTCGACGTCGAGCAGGCTCAGGTAGTCGTTGAGCTTCAGGTTCGCCGAGACCGTGTTGAGCATCAGGTCGAAGCTGCTGCGCAACTTCTTGAACGTCTCGGGGTCGGCGGTGGCGTAGTAATGCTTGGCGCCCAGCCGCAGCCCGTCTTCCATCTTCTTCAGCGACTGCGACAGCACGGTGACCTCGGCGCCCATCGCGGCGCCCAGCTTGACGCCCATGTGCCCCAGGCCGCCCAGGCCGACGATCGCCAGCCGCGTGCCCGGCCCGGCCTTCCAGTGCCGCAGCGGCGAGAACAGCGTGATGCCCGCGCACAGCAGCGGGGCCGCCTTGTCCAGCGGCAGTGAGTCGGGGATGCGCAGGACGAAGTTCTCGTCGACGACGACCGCCTGGCTGTAGCCACCCTGCGTCGTCGTGCCGTCTTTGTCCTTGGCGTTGTAGGTGAAGGTCGCGCCGTTCTTGCAGTACTGCTCGAGCCCGGCCTCGCAGCTGCTGCACCGGCCGCAGGAATTCACCATGCAACCCACGCCGACGTGGTCGCCCACCTTGAACTTGGTGACCTCGCCGCCGACCTCGGTCACGACACCGGCGATCTCGTGGCCCACGACCAGGGGGTAATTCGGGGTGCCCCATTCGCCTTTGGCCGTGTGGATGTCGGAGTGGCAGATGCCGGCGAACTTGATGTCGATCGCCACGTCGCGCGGGCCCGGGTCGCGCCGCTCGATGGTGGTCTTGGTCAGCGGTTCGGTCGCCGACGTGGCGGCGTATGCCGAAACAGTGCGCATGAATATCCCTCTTCGATGTGATGGCTTCCAGCAAAATTTTAGCTAGGGTAACGTTCTTCCGCCAACTATCGGGGCGAACATCACGTTCCGGCGGTGGCGGCGCACCGGCAGCCCGGCGTCAGTTGATCGGGGCGTTCACCAGGCGCAGGTCGGCGACGATGCCGCGCGCCGCGATCAGCCCCTCGCCGGTTTGCCAGATCTCGTCGTTGACGACATAGACCCGGTTGTCGCGGTTGGCGGACAGCTTGCGCCACGGGCCGCTGTCGAGCACCGTGGCGGCCCGGTCGGCGGCGGCCGGGGTGGCGCACGACAGGTACACGACGTCGGCGTCGGCGAGGGACAGGTCGGGGTTCTTCGCGAGATCCGCGTCGGTGGCGCCGATCTCGACGTAGGGCTTGTCGGTGAACCGCTGCGCGGCCGGCCGGTCGACGCCGACCGACCCGAGCACGCTGGCCGGGAAGTTGTTGGCGCCGTACACCCGGATCGCCTCGGTGGTCAGCCGCACGATCGACGCCTGAAAGTGGGAGGCGTCATGCCGGGCGCCCACGTCGGTCGCCCGTTGCGCAAACCCGCTGAGCAACCCGTCCATCGCGGCGCCGCGCGCGGTGGCGGCACCGACCGCGCGCAGGTTGTCCTCCCAGGCCGCGCCCGGCGCACCGGTGAACACCGTCGGGGCGATCGCCGCCAGCTGCGGATACAACGCCGGCGTCAACCCCTGGGAACCCAGGATGAGGTCGGGATGGGCCGCCTCGATCGCCTTCACGTCCGGATGGGAGCGCGTACCGGCGCCGGGCACGCCGTGCACGGCGCCGCCCAGGTAGGCGGGCTGCGTCGGCGATCCGTCCGGCAGCGCGGCGGCGACCACCCGCGACTGCAGGCCCAGCGCGCACAGCGCGTCGAGCTGATCGCCGGAGAGCACCACGATGCGCTGCGGATCGGCGGGCACCTGCACCACGTCCGGCTCGACCCCGGCGGCGTTGTGGACGCGCCGCTTCGCGGCCCCCGCATCGGCCTCGGCGGCCTCGCGGGCGCACGAATCGTCGGGCCGGCGGTCGTTTCCCAGCACCCCGGCCCCCGCGATCTGCGTGGTGGGGGTGACCAGCGAGCGGGCCGGCGTGGCGGCGGGCTGATGGGATCCGCAGCCGCCGCATGCCACGACGACCGCCGCCGCCACCGCGCCGACGACAGCTACCCCGAAGGCCCGCCGCGGGGGTCTGATCACGCCGAACAACACGCGTCAGACGCTAACATCCGGCCAGCTCGGCGGCGCCCAGTCGAAGGACACGCCGCCCCGCCGACGCATTTACGACAGTTTGTAGGACCAGCCCTGACGTCGCCATGATCGACGGCTAAGATTCGTCTCAATAGTGAATGTTGGGCCAGTGTCCGATCCGGATGTTTGGAGAAGCTGTTGACAGCCGAAGCGCCCCCCTTGGGAGAACTCGAGGCCGTTCGTCCGTACCCGGACCGCACGGGCCCCAAAGGGAACCTCGTCTACAAACTGATCACGACCACCGATCACAAGCTGATCGGCGTGATGTACACCGTCACCTGCTTCGCCTTCTTCTTCATAGGCGGGCTGATGGCGTTGCTGATGCGCACCGAGCTGGCCGCTCCCGGGCTGCAGTTCCTGTCCAACGAGCAGTTCAACCAGCTGTTCACCATGCACGGCACGATCATGCTGCTGCTCTATGCCACGCCGGTGGTGTTCGGTTTCGCCAACCTGGTGCTGCCGCTGCAGATCGGGGCCCCCGACGTGGCGTTCCCCCGGCTGAACGCGTTCTCGTACTGGCTGTTCCTGTTCGGCGGGCTGATCGCCGCGTCCGGCTTCATCGTCCCGGGCGGGGCCGCCGACTTCGGCTGGACCGCTTACACGCCGCTGTCTGACGCCGTCCACTCACCCGGTGCCGGGGGAGACCTGTGGATCACCGGCCTGATCCTCGCGGGTCTGGGCACCATCCTCGGGGCGGTCAACATGATCACCACCGTGGTGTGCATGCGTGCGCCCGGCATGACGATGTTCCGGATGCCGATCTTCACCTGGAACATCCTGGTGACCTCGATCCTGATCCTGATCGCGTTCCCGATCCTGACCGCGGCGCTGTTCGGTCTGGCCGCCGACCGCCATCTGGGCGCCCATATCTATGACGCGTCCAACGGCGGAGTCCTGCTGTGGCAACACCTGTTCTGGTTCTTCGGCCATCCCGAGGTCTACATCATCGCCCTACCGTTCTTCGGCATCGTCACCGAGATCTTCCCGGTGTTCTCGCGCAAGCCGGTCTTCGGCTACACGACGCTGGTGTATGCGACCCTGTCGATCGCCGCGTTGTCGGTGGCGGTGTGGGCGCACCACATGTTCGCCACCGGAGCCGTTCTGCTGCCGTTCTTTTCGTTCATGACGTACCTGATCGCGGTGCCCACCGGGATCAAGTTCTTCAACTGGGTCGGCACAATGTGGAAGGGGCAGTTGACCTTTGAGACGCCGATGCTGTTTTCGATCGGCTTCCTGCTGACCTTCCTGCTCGGTGGTCTGACCGGCGTCCTGCTGGCCAGCCCGCCGCTGGACTTCCACGTCACCGACAGCTACTTCGTCGTCGCGCACTTCCACTACGTGCTGTTCGGCACCATCGTGTTCGCGACGTATGCGGGCATCTACTTCTGGTTCCCCAAGATGACCGGCCGGCTGCTCGACGAGCGGCTGGGCAAGCTGCACTTCTGGTTGACGTTCATCGGGTTCCACACCACCTTCCTGGTGCAGCACTGGCTGGGCGACCTGGGCATGCCGCGGCGCTACGCCGACTACCTGCCCAGCGACGGCTTCCAGCCCTACAACATCGCCTCGACGGTGGGCGCCTTCATCCTGGGCGCGTCGATGTTCCCGTTCGTCTGGAACGTCTTCAAGAGCTGGCGCTACGGCGAGGTCGTCACGGTCGACGACCCGTGGGGCTACGGCAACTCGCTGGAGTGGGCGACCAGCTGCCCGCCGCCGCGGCACAATTTCACCGAACTGCCCCGAATCCGTTCGGAGCGGCCGGCATTCGAGCTGCACTACCCGCACATGGTGGAGCGGCTGCGCGCCGAGGCGCATGTGGGCCGGGCGCACGGGCCCGCGGACAAGGACGTCACCAGGCTCGACGACGTCCAGGTTCGCAGCTGATGGCCTGACGGGCGGCTGTCGGGAGTGAACTCACCACCCAAGGTGTCGGTGCTGATCACCGTCACCGGCGTGGACCAACCGGGCGTGACCGCGACCCTGTTCGAGGCGTTGTCGCGCCACGGGGTCGAGCTGCTCAACGTCGAACAGGTGGTGATCCGGCACCGCCTGACGCTCGGCGTGCTGGTGTGCTGCCCCGCGGCCGTCGCCGACGGCGCCGAGCTGCGCCGCGATGTCGAGTCCGCCATCCGCAAGGTGGGCCTGGACGTCAGCATCGAGCGCAGCGACGACGTGCCGATCATCCGGGAACCCTCGACGCACACCATTTTCGTGCTGGGCCGGCCCATCACGGCCGGCGCGTTCGGGGCGGTGGCCCGCGAGGTGGCCGCGCTGGGCGTCAACATCGACCTCATCCGCGGTGTCTCCGACTACCCGGTGACCGGGCTGGAGTTGCGGGTCTCGGTACCGCCCGGCGCCGACGGCCGGCTGCGGACCGCGCTGAACCAGGTGTCCAGCGAGGAGCACGTCGACGTCGCCGTCGAGGACTACACGCTCGAGCGTCGGGCCAAGCGGCTCATCGTGTTCGACGTGGACTCCACGCTGGTGCAGGGCGAGGTCATCGAGATGCTGGCCGCCAAGGCGGGTGCCGAGGGCAAGGTCGCCGCGATCACCGACGCCGCCATGCGCGGCGAGCTGGACTTCGCCCAGTCGCTCGAGCAGCGCGTGGCGACGCTGGCGGGCCTGCCCGCCACGGTGATCGACGAGGTCGCCGACCAGCTGGAGCTGATGCCCGGCGCGCGGACCACGCTGCGGACCCTGCGGCGGCTCGGGTACGCGTGCGGCGTGGTGTCCGGGGGCTTCCGCCGGATCATCGAGCCGCTGGCCGAGGAGCTGATGCTGGACTACGTCGCCGCCAACGAGCTCGAGATCGTCGACGGCACCCTCACCGGGCGCGTGATCGGTCCCATCGTCGACCGAGCCGGAAAGGCAACGGCGCTAAGGGAATTCGCGCAGCACGCCGGGGTCCCGATGGCGCAGACCGTCGCCGTGGGCGACGGCGCCAACGACATCGACATGCTGGCCGCCGCCGGGCTGGGGATCGCGTTCAACGCCAAGCCGGCGCTGCGCGAAGTCGCCGACGCGTCGCTGAGCCACCCGTACCTGGACACGGTGCTGTTCCTGCTGGGCATCACCCGCGGCGAGATCGAGGCGGCCGACGCGGTCGACGGCGAGGTCCGCCGGGTGGAAATTCCGCCCGAACCGTAGCGATCGCAAGCGCGGCGAAGCCGGGCGCAGCGGGTCGCTACGCATCCGAACCGTTGCTGACCCCGTAGGTATTCGAGCGTCGCGGTACGGCACGATGGTCGGGTGCCCGAAAACGGAAGCGAGGCAGCCGACCCCGATCTGCTGATCGAATTGCGCGACGTGTCGCTGCAGCGCGGTGGCAACATCCTGGTCGGGCCGCTGGATTGGGCGGTGGAACTCGATGAGCGTTGGGTGATCGTCGGCCCCAACGGCGCCGGCAAGACGTCGCTGCTGCGGATCGCCGCGGCGGCCGAACATCCCTCGTCCGGCCTGGCTTTCGTGCTCGGTGAGCGGCTGGGCCGGGTCGACGTGACCGAATTGCGCTCCCGCATCGGGCTCAGTTCCTCCGCGCTGGCGCAGCGCGTCCCCGGCGATGAGGTGGTGCGCGATCTCGTCGTCTCCGCCGGGTACGCGGTGCTGGGCCGCTGGCGCGAGCGCTACGAAGACGTCGACTACCGCCGGGCGATCGACATGCTGGAGAGCCTCGGTGCCGAGCACTTGGCGGAACGCACCTACGGCACGTTGTCGGAGGGCGAGCGCAAGCGGGTGCTGATCGCCCGCGCGCTGATGACCGACCCCGAACTGCTGCTGCTCGACGAACCCGCCGCCGGCCTGGACCTGGGCGGCCGCGAGGAGTTGGTGGCGCGGCTGGCCGACCTGGCCGCCGACCCCGACGCGCCCGCCCTGGTGCTGGTCACCCACCACGTCGAAGAGATCCCGCCCGGCTTTAGTCACTGCATGCTGCTCGCCGAAGGCCAGGTGGTGGCCGCGGGATTGCTCACCGACGTGCTGACCTCGGAGAATCTGTCCACCGCGTTCGGCCAAGCGATCGCCCTCGACGTCGTCGACGGGCGCTACTTCGCGCGCCGAATCCGCACCCGCGCAGCCCACCGGAGGCAGCTATGACGTCGCCCGACGAAACCCCGCTGGTCCCCAGGCCCGCGGCGACCGTGATGCTGGTCCGCGACACGGGTCCCGGGCTGGGCGTCTTCCTGATGCGACGGCACGCCAAGATGGAGTTCGCCGCGGGGACGATGGTGTTCCCCGGCGGCGGCGTCGACGAGCGCGACCGCAACGCCGATATCGCCTGGGCCGGACCTTCCCCGGAGTGGTGGGCGCAGCGCTTCGGCATCGAACCCGACCTGGCCGAGGCGCTGGTCTGCGCCGCCGCCCGCGAGACGTTCGAGGAGTCCGGGGTGTTGTTCGCGGGGCCGGCGGGTGATCCCGATGGCATCGTCGGCGACGCGTCGGTGTACGGCGATGCCCGCCGGGCGCTGGCCGACGGGACGTTGTCGTTCGCGGACTTCCTGCGCCGGGAGAGCCTGGAGCTGCGCTCGGACCTGTTGCGGCCGTGGGCCAACTGGGTCACCCCGGAGGCCGAGCGCACCCGCCGCTACGACACCTACTTCTTCGTGGGCGCCCTGCCGAAGGGGCAGCGCGCCGACGGGCAGAACACCGAATCCGACCGGGCGGGCTGGACGACGCCCGAGACGGCCATCGATGACTTCTCGACCGGCCGCAGCTTTTTGCTGCCACCGACCTGGACGCAGCTGGACTCGCTGGCCGGGCGGACCGTCGCCGAGGTGCTGGCCGTCGAGCGCCAGATCGTGCCGGTGCAGCCGCACCTCGAGATCCAGGGCGACAACTGGGTTTTCGAGTTCTTCGATTCCGACCGCTATCACCGGGCGCGGGAAGCGGGCGGGCTGGGGTGGCGGCATTGAGCGAGTTCGTCAGCGTCGTGGTCAGCGACGGCTCGCAGGACGCCGGCCTGGCCATGCTGCTGCTGTCGCGGCCCCCGACGAACGCGATGACCCGCCAGGTCTACCGCGAGGTCATCACGGCCGCCGAGGAACTGGGGCGGCGCGACGACGTCGCCGTCGTGATCCTGTTCGGCGGCCACGAGATCTTCTCCGCCGGCGACGACATGCCCGAACTGCGCACGCTGCGGGGCGCCGAGGCCGAGACCGCGGCCCGGGTCCGGCAGGAGGCCATCGACGCGGTCGCCGCCATCCCCAAGCCGACCGTGGCCGCGATCACCGGATACGCGCTGGGCGCCGGGCTCACGCTGGCGCTGGCCGCCGACTGGCGCATCAGCGGCGACAACGTGAAGTTCGGCGCGACCGAGATCCTGGCCGGGCTGGTGCCCGGCGGCGACGCGCTGGCCCGCCTGACCCGGGCCGCCGGGGCGAGCAAGGCCAAGGAGCTGGTGTTCAGCGGGCGGTTCTTCGACGCCGAAGAGGCCCTGGCGCTGGACCTCATCGACGAGATGGTGGCCCCCGACGACGTGTACGACGCCGCCGCGGGATGGGCGCGCCGCTTCCTCGATGGCCCGCGGCACGCGCTGGCCGCCGCCAAGGCCGGGATCAACGACGTGTTCGACCTGGAGCGCTCCGAGCGGCTCGCCGCCGAGCGCCGCCGCTACGCGGAGGTGTTTTCTGCTGGTCAGGGCGGTGGCGATCGAGCGGATCCCGGCGGCCGTTAGGCTGCCCTGCATGACGAGTTCGACCGACGCCGTTCCGACGCCCCACGCCACCGCCGAGCAGGTGGAGGCCGCCCGGCACGACAGCAAGCTGGCCCAGGTGCTCTATCACGACTGGGAGGCCGAAACCTACGACGAGAAGTGGTCGATCTCCTATGACCAGCGCTGCATCGACTACGCGCGGGGCCGTTTCGACGCCATCGTGCCCGACGAGGTGCTGCGGGAGTTGCCCTACGACCGGGCCCTCGAATTAGGCTGTGGCACAGGGTTTTTCCTGTTGAATCTGATCCAGTCCGGGGTGGCGCGCCGCGGGTCGGTGACCGACCTGTCGCCGGGCATGGTCAAGGTCGCCACCCGCAACGGGCAGTCCCTGGGACTGGACATCGACGGCCGCGTCGCCGACGCCGAGGGCATCCCGTATGAGGACAACACCTTCGACTTGGTCGTCGGGCACGCGGTGCTGCACCACATTCCCGATGTCGAGCTGTCGCTGCGCGAGGTGATGCGGGTGCTGCGCCCGGGCGGGCGGTTCGTCTTCGCCGGCGAACCGACCAGGGCCGGCGACGTCTACGCCCGCGAGCTGTCCACGCTGACCTGGCGGATCGCCACCAACGTCACCAAGCTGCCCGGCCTGGGCAGCTGGCGGCGCCCCCAGGCCGAGCTCGACGAATCCTCGCGCGCCGCGGCGCTGGAGGCCATCGTCGACCTGCACACCTTCACACCCGGCGACCTCGAGCGAATGGCCGCCAACGCCGGCGCCACCGAAGTGCGGACCGTCAGCGAGGAATTCACCGCCGCGATGTTCGGCTGGCCGGTGCGCACCTTCGAGGCGTCGGTGCCGCCCGGGCGACTGGGCTGGGGCTGGGCGAAGTTCGCCTTCACCGGCTGGAAGGCCCTGAGCTGGGCGGATGCCAACGTGTGGCGACGCGTGGTGCCGAAGGGTTGGTTCTACAACGTGATGGTGACCGGGGTCAAACCCTCCTGAGCGGTGGGCTGCGGTTCAGCGCCGACGACGTCGGCTACCTGCGGTCGCACGCGGGCGCCGCGGCGCTGGCGGCCGTCGCCGAACTCGAACTGACGGACGCCACCCGGGTCGCCGACATCGCCGCGACCCGCACCCGGCACGGCGAGCGGGCGGCGGTGCTGGTGGAGACGGTCTTGTTGCGCCGCCGCGCGGCGGAGAAACTGAGTGGGCTGGGGTTCGCCGTGTCCGACTGGCTGTTCACCGACGAGGCGCTGCAGCAGGCCACCGCCGCGCCGGTGGCATTGCACCGGGCCGGGCGGCTGGCCGAGGGCGGCGCGGACGTGGTCGTGCACGACGCGACCTGTTCGATCGGGACCGAGCTGGCCGCGCTGCGCGGCCGCGGGATCACGGCGGTGGGCAGCGACCTCGATGCGGTGCGGCTGGCCATGGCGCGTCACAACCTGGGGCCCGCAGGGCTCTGCCGCGCCGACGCGCTGCACCCGGTCACCCGTGACGCCGTGCTCGTCGTCGATCCGGCGCGCCGTGCCGAGGGGCGCCGGCGCCTGCGCATCGACGATTACCAGCCGGGTCTGCCCGCGTTGCTGGAGGCCTATCGCGGTCGGGACTTCGCCGTAAAGTGCGCTCCCGGAATCGATTTCGACGAGGTGCGGCGCCTCGGCTTCAACGGAGAGATCGAGGTGACGTCGTATCGCGGCTCGGTCCGGGAAGCCTGCCTGTGGTCGGCGGGATTGGCGCGGTCCGGCGTCACCCGGCGGGCGAGCGTCCTCGACCGCGGCGAACAGGTCACCGACGCCGACCCCGACGGCTGCGGCGTGCGGCCGGTCGGGCGGTGGATCGTCGATCCGGACGGTGCCGTGGTCCGGGCCGGGCTGGTGCGCCACTACGGCGCGCGGCACGGGCTGTGGCAGCTCGATCCCGACATCGCCTACCTCTCGGGTGATCGGCTGCCGGCCGGGGTGCGCGGCTTCGAGGTGATCGACGAGTTCGTGTTCGACGAACGACGGCTCCGGCAGGCGCTTGGGGCGCTGGACTGCGGGTCGCTGGAGGTCTTGGTCCGCGGGGTGCGGGTCGACCCCGACGCGCTGCGCAAACGGATGCGGCTGCGGGGCAGCCGGGCGCTGTCGGTGGTCATCGCCCGGATCGGCGCGCGCGCCGCCGGTCGCGCGATGGCATTCGTTTGCCGGGCGTCCCGATAGCGCCGGGTAGGCTGGCGGCAGTTACTTTTTCGGTCACGCCCCGCCCTGGCTAGTTTGCGAGGACAATTCCACGATGCGTTATCTGATAGCCGCTGCGCTGCTCGCACCGGCGGTGTTGTTGGGCTGGCCGGCCGCTGCCGAGCCGCCGTCGTGCGCGAGCCTGGGCGGCACCGTCGAGGCCGGCCAGATGTGCCGCCTGCACGCGACCGGCGCCAACTACATGCTCACCATGACGTTTCCCACCGACTACCCGGACCAACAGGCGCTGACCGACTACATCACCCAAAACCGGGACGGCTTCGTCAACGTCGCGCAGAGCTCCGGGGGGCGCGACCAGCCCTACCAGCTGGAGGCCACCACCGAGCAGCGCAGTGCGGGCCAGCCGCCGCACAACACCCGCAGCGTGGTGCTCAAGTTCTTCCAGGACGTCGGCGGGACGCGCTCGTCGACCTGGTACAAGGCGTTCAACTACAACCTCGGGACGAAGCAGCCCATCACCTTCGACAACCTGTTCGCCCCGGGCACGACGCCGCTGGATGCCATCTTCCCGATCGTGCAGCGCGACTTGGAACGTCAAACTCCTTTGGGCGCCGCGATTTTGCCGTCGACGGGCCATGATCCGTCGCACTATCAGAACTTCGCCATCACCGACGATCAGCTGATCTTCTACTTCGCCCCGGGCGAGATGCTGCCGGCGTTCGGCGGACCGGCCCAGGCTCAGGTGCCGCGCAACGCGATCCCGCCGCTGGCGATCTAGTCGCGGGTCGCCACCATCGGACAACCGCTCAGACCGGTCCGGCCCGCAACTCCATGGCCACGGCCAGCGCCGCCAGCGCGACCTGCGCGAGGCAACCGATGATCGGGACGAAATAGGCCCTTCTCTTGCGCACCAGCAGGTACACGGCGACCACGACGTCGACGACCAAGAGCGCGCCGCCGCCCCAGGTGCCCAGGTTCATGGCCCGGTCGATCCAGGCGGGATCGCCGCACTTCTGGTAGCTGCACGGGTCGGTGCTCATCACGAGCAGCCCGAGCACCACAAAGGTCGCCCCGTACAGACCGCCATGGATGACCAGCAAGACGAGCGTCGCCACGATGTCCGCGGTGCTGGAACGCCGGCCCTCCGCTGGGGTGGTGGTCGCGGCGTCCTGCGCTGTGGGGTCGTCGATCGGCACCTAAGGAGTATGTCCCGGTCACGCCGGCGCGAAACCGTAGACCTGACCGTCGCTGGTGGCGGCCACCACCCGCCGGTCGGTGCCGACGGTCACCGCCAGGGGATACCCGGTGGCCGCCGGTAGCGGGTAGCTGTTGAGCGTGTGGCCGTCGCCCGGGTCGAAGACCAGCACCGACATCCCGGGGGCGCCGTTGGCGGGCGGCCCGCTGACCACGGTGTAGCCGACGCCGGCGCCCGCCAGGCTCGATGACGACAGGGGGACGGCGTCGTCGCGCCGCCACACCTGGTCGGCGTGATCGCCGGCGTCCTTGAACGCCACCAAACGCGTGTCGGGCCCGCCGCCGGACACGATCAGCCCCTGCGGGGTGATCGCCGGGGGAGTCTGCGCCAGGAATCCCAGCGGCACCGACCACTTCACCTTCGCGTCCGCGGTGCGCAGCGCCCACAAGCGCTGGTCGCGGCCGTTGACGTAGACGGTCGACCCGTCGGCCGAGAGCACCGGGCTGGCGATCGCACCGGCGCCCACCGCGTCGCTGGTCCACTCCTTGGTCAGCAGCGGCGACTGCCCCGGGTGGTACTTCAGGCCCACCAGCGCCGCGGCCGGGGCCCCCGGCTGCCAGACGCCGAGCACCGCCATGCCGTTGGAAGCCGAGAATGCGGGGGCCGCCGCTACCGGGCAGCCTTGGCGGGCCGACGCGCAATCGGCCAGCCCGCGCGTCGCATCGGTGGGATCGACACCGTCCACCAGGTCGAGCGGGCTGCTCACCACCTGGCCGCGATGGGCGTCGAAAACCAGCACCTGCCCCAGGTGTGTGGCGACAAGCAACTCGCCGTTGCCCAAAAACCGCGGCGTAGTGGGCATGCCGATCACCGGTTGGCGCCAGCGTGTCCACTGGGTCACGGGGAAGGACAGGAAGGCGCCGGGCTGGCCGACGTAGAGGTTGTCGAAGCCGTCGAACAGCGGGCCGCCGAAGCCGCCGCCCTGGAACAGCCGCACGCACCAGCGCTGCCGCCCGTTGTGGTTGTTCTCCCACTCCATCAGCGAACAACCCGCCGAGGTCTGGGCGTTCAGCGCCAGGTAACCGCGCGCGCTCAGCGCCGGGCCGGCCGCCAGGCTTCCCTTGACCGACCGGGTCCACTGCAGCGACAGTTTGGTGGCCCCGCCGGTGGGGGTGTAGCTGCTGTTGGCGGCGTCGGCGTATTGCGCCGGCCACCCTTGCGAGGCCGACGCGTCCACCCACGAGTCGGTGTTGCCGCAGCCGCCGACCCCCGCCATGAGCACCGCCGCCAGCAGCGGGAATGAGCAACGCCGGAGCCCACTGACGAGTCGTCGGGCAAGCACGTCGGTTTCCAAGTCCTTCCCCAGGGCGTTGCGCGGGTGCGGCGATCGAGTACAGGTGAGGGTAACCCGTGGCGGTTCGCGGGCTCGTCATTGACCGCGTTAGGCTGTCCGGCTGTGACGAGCATGTGGGGTGCCCCGGTCCATCGCCGCTGGCGTGGATCGAACCTGCGCGACCCGCGCCAGGCCAAGTTCCTCACGCTGGCCTCATTGAGGTGGGTGCTGCGCAACCGCGCATACACCCCGTGGTACCTGGTGCGCTACTGGCGCTTGCTGAAGTTCAAGCTGGCCAACCCGCACATCATCACCCGCGGCATGGTGTTTCTTGGCAAGGGCGTGGAAATCCACGCCACGCCCGAGCTCGCGCAGCTCGAGATCGGCCGCTGGGTCCACATCGGTGACAAGAACACCATCCGCGCGCACGAGGGCTCGTTGCGGTTCGGCGACAAGGTGGTGCTGGGCCGCGACAACGTCATCAACGCCTACCTCGACATCGAGCTCGGCGATTCGGTGTTGATGGCCGACTGGTGCTACGTCTGCGATTTCGACCACCGCATGGACAACATCGACCTGCCGATCAAGGACCAGGGCATCGTCAAGTCCCCGGTGCGGATCGGACCGGACACCTGGGTGGGGGTCAAGGTGTCGGTGCTGCGGGGCACGTCGGTCGGGCGCGGTTGCGTGCTGGGATCGCATGCGGTGGTGCGCGGTGTGATTCCGGACTACTCGATCGCGGTCGGCGCGCCGGCCAAGGTGGTCAAGAACCGCCAGCTGGCCTGGGAGAGCTCGGCCGCGCAGCGTGCCGAACTGGCCGCCGCCCTGGCCGACATCGAACGGAAAAAGGCCGCCCGCTAGCTATCTGGTTGCGGCCGGTCGTCGACCTTGAAATGAAAGTTGACGTCGCCGGCGGCGACGTTCGTGACGGTCACCAGCACGCCGTACTTTTGGCCGTGGTCGCTGAGCTGACACCGAAGGGTCGCTCCCGCAACGCCTTTGAGGTTCTCGGGGCAGGTCACCGCGTCCGGCTTTCTGCCCACCCGCTGGCCGAGTTGGGTGCTGATCGCGTCGGCGATTTGGTTCTTGTCGACCGTCTCCACCATGTTGAACTTGACGTCGCCGCCCTCGACGCTGGTGACTGTGACGGTGACGCCGAACGGCCGGTTTTTGACCTTCATTTCGCAGGCCACCTGCGCGCCGACCTTGGCGGGCAGGTCGTTCGGGCAATTCACCGATTCGGGCCTGTTGCCCGCGGCATCGGTCATCTTGGCGGTGATTTGTCCGGCGACGTCGCTCTTGCTGACCGTGTGCGACGAACCGATCGAGCAGGAGCAGCCCGCGATGAGTGCGGTAAGGCCGGTGACGGCGCACGACAGGGGTAACGCGCGAATGATGGTCATTGTCGCCTCCCGAATGGCTGACCATGCGAATCGGCCGATCATGGCATGCCAACCGGTTTCGGGTGCACGATTGGGCAAACGAGCGCTCAGATGCTCTGGTAACGCCGCAGCGCTTCGGCCCGTTCGGCGGCGTGGTCGACGATGGGCTGCGGGTAACCGTTGGGCCGCTCGCCCTTTCGCAGGTGCGGATCATCGGCCGAGCGCAGCTCGGGCACCCAGCGGCGGATGTAATCGCCTGTGGGGTCGAACTTTTCGCCCTGCGTCGTCGGGTTGAACACCCGGAAGTAGGGTGCGGCGTCGGTGCCGCAGCCCGCGCACCACTGCCAGCCGTGCTGGTTGTTCGCCATGTCCCCGTCCACGAGTTGGTCCAAAAACCATTCGGCGCCCCACTGCCACGGCAGGTGAAGGTCCTTGACCAGAAACGACGCGACGATCATCCGCACCCGGTTGTGCATGAACCCGGTGTCGCGCAGCTGCCGCATCCCGGCGTCGACGAAGGGAAAGCCGGTTTCGCCGGCCTTCCACGCCTCGAAGCCGCGCGTGGCCGCGGCGCCGGAGTCGGTCTGGATGCCGTCGAAATCGCCGTTCCAGTTGCGCCACGCGCTCGCCGGCCAGTGGTGCAGCACATCGGCGTAGAAGTCGCGAAATGCCAACTCCCGCGCGTAGGCTTGCGCCCCGCCGCCGCGCAGATCCAGGTCGGCGACCAGGGTGCGGGGGTGGATGGTGCCGAATTTCAGGTGCGCCGACATCCGGCTGGTGCCGTGCAGGTCGGGCCTGTTGCGGTCGGCGGCGTAGCTATTCAATCCGTTGTCGAGGAAGGACTTCCACTGGGTGCGCGCCGCCGCCTCGCCGGCGGCGACATCGAGCGGAACCCCGGGGTCGGGGATTTCGCACTGTTCGATTCCCAGGCTCGCCGGATCGAGCCAGCGCGCGGACGTGGCGCTCGAGTTCGCCGGCGCCCGCCAGCCGGTCTTGTGCCACTGCCGCAGAAACGGGGTGAACACCCGGTAGGGCGAGCCGTCCGGCTTGGTGACCCGGCCGGGCGAGACGAGATACGGCGACCCCGTCACCACCAGCGGGACCTCGCCCAGCGCGGCCCGCACCCGTTCGTCGCGGCGCGCGCCGAACGGCGCGAAATCTTCGGAGATGTGCACCGACGACGCGCCGATCTGCTTGGCGATGCGGGGAATCCGGGAATCGGGCCGCCCGCGGGTGACGAGCAGCCGGCCGTCCAGGTCCTCGCGCAGCCGCCGCAGTGAGTCACCCAGGAACTGCAGCCGGCGCTGTCCCGACGAGCTTTCCAGCCGCGGATCGAGCACAAAGCAGGCGAGCACCTCGTCGCCCTCGGCCGCGGCGAGCAGCGCGGGATGGTCGCGCAACCGCAGATCGCGGCGAAACCACAACAGCGCGGGCATGTTTCGGCCCCCTAACGGTTGAGCCGCCAGATGTGGGTGGACAGCACGGTCGCGAAGCCGCACCACACCGGGTAGGGCAGCAGTGCCAGCCCGCCCCGCGGGGTGGCATCGGCCGTGCACCTGACCAGGTCGGCGCTGCTGGCCGTCAGCGCCGCGGCACCGACCGCGGCCGCGCCGAGCTTGTGGTACCGGAAGAAAAGCCAACTCCACCCGGCGTTGAGGATCAGGTTGACCACCAGCGCCGCGGTGTAGCGACGCGCCTTGTCGTGCTGCCCGGTCGCCCGGTACCGCTCGATGGCCACCGCCGACGTGGCGGCGATGTCCCCGTAGAGCGTGGTCCATACGGTCGGGAAGGCGGCGCGGGGTGGCTGGTATGTGGGCTTGCGCAGCAGCGCATACCACCGCGAGCTGGCGACGCTGCCGGCGCCGGCGGCCGCGGCGACGCCCAGGGCTGTCGCACCCAGGATCGATTTGTTCACGATGTGCTCCGTTCGGGTTGGGCCCGATCCGCTTGTGGCTCAACGGTTTCGGTATGAGAGGGGGCGGTGGGCCACCAGATCCGGTCGCCGATGAGAGCGAACAACGCCGGGATGACCAGCGTGCGCACCACGAAGGTGTCGAGCAGGATGCCCAGCCCGACGATGATCCCCAGCTGCGTCAGGACGATCAACGGCAACACCCCGAGCACGCAGAACACGGCGGCCAAAACGATTCCCGCGCTGGTGATCACGCCGCCGGTGGCCGACACGGCGCGCACCATCCCATCGCGGGCGCCGTGCTGCGCGGCCTCCTCCCGGGCACGAGTGACCAGAAAGATGGTGTAGTCCACGCCGAGAGCCGCCAGGAAGAGGAAGGCGAACAACGGCGTGGTGTTGTCCAGCGCCGGAAAACCGAAGACGTGGATGCTCGCCCAGCCCCCCAGGCCCAACGCGGCCAGGGCCCCCAGAATCGTCGCGGCCAGCAGGGTCGGCGGGGCGAGTGCGGATCGCAGCAACACGTAGAGGACGACCAGGATGACGGCCAGGATCGCCGGGATCAGCAGTACGCGGTCATGCGTGGCCGCGTCCCGGATGTCGAGGGCCTGCGCGTCGGCCCCGCCCACGAGCGCGGCCGAGTCGGCGGAGGCGGTCGAATCTCGCAGTGCGGCAACGACACCGAAGGCCCGGTTCGACGACGGCGGCGCGTCGATCACCACCGACCACTTCGTCAACCCCGATTCCGAGCGGCCGTCCTCGGTCACCGAGACGACACCGGGCGTGGCCTCGATCACCTGCCGAACGGACGACGCGCGGGCGGTGGGTGCGACGACCAACGTCGGGTTGGCCAGCCCGGCCGGAAAGTGTTCGGCCACCACGGCGTAACCGGACACCGAATCGGCGTGCACACGGAACTGTTCGGTCTGCGACAACCCGATCCGGGTCCCCCACAGGCCGGTGCCGAGGGCGGCCAGGACCGCGATCGCGACGACCGCCACCAGCGCGGGACGCCGCGCCACCCCTTCCGCGACGCGTCGCCAGGCACCCGAGTCGGGGTCTGCGTCGTCCGCGGCGTGCGGGATGAACGGCCAAAACAATCGGCGGCCGCACAGCGCGAGCACCGGCGGCAGGATCACCAGCACCGACACCGCCGCGACCACGAGGCCGCACGCCGCCAGCGCACCCAGGCTGCGCGTGCTCGGGGTGGCCGCGAACAGCAGCGTGAGCAGGGCCAGCACCACGGTGGCATTGCTGGCCACGATGGCCGGCCCCGCCCGGCGCACGGCGTGCCGCAAGCCGACGCGGTGCCCGGAATGGCGCCGAAGCTCTTGGCGGTACCGAGAGATCAACAACAGCGCGTAATTGGTGCCCGCCCCGAACACCAGCACGCTGGTGATGCCGGACGTCGCGCCGTCGAAGCTCAGCCCGGTCACCGACGCCACCGCCGTACCGACCGCGGCGGCGACCCGATCGGCGAATCCGACGACGAGTAGGGGGACCAGCCACAGCACCGGGGACCGGTAGGTGGCGATCAGCAGCAGCGCCACCACCGACGTCGTCACGGCCAGCAAGGTGATGTTGGCGTTGGTGAAGGCGCTGGCGATGTCGGCGCCGAACGCCGGGCCGCCGGTGACGTGAACCTGCAGATCCGCGGGCAGCCCGCTCGACGCGGCTGTGCGCAGCGCGGTGACGGTGTGGTCGAGGTCAAGCCCCGACAGGCTGGCGCTGATCGACACGATGCCCAGGACGGCCTTTCCGTCCTTCGACGGCAGCGCGGGTGCCGCGCCGTCGGCCGTGCCGGGTCGCGCGGCCGCCTGGGCCCGATCGCGGGCAGCGCGGGCGGCCGAGACGTCGGAGGGGCTCAGGGCGACGCCATCGTGACGGCTCACCACAACGATCAGGGGCACCCGGTCGCCGCCGGGGAACTGCCGCGACAGCGCGTCCACTTGGGCGGATGGGGAGTCTTCAGGCACCGACCGCGGCGACTGACCCGCCGCCGCGTTCTCCCCGATGAGGAGCATGAAACCGACGCCCAGCAGGACTGCGACCAGTGCGATCAGCCACGAACGTCGGCCCGTCACCGCACCGGCCAAGGGTTCCCACACCACGAACACAACCCTTTCAGTTTGTTAAACGTTAATCAACTGAAACGACGCATCGCCACGGCGTCGGCATGGCGCTGCGCAAAAGGGGCACTATGGACATTATGGACGCGATGGTTGCCGGCGATGACCGCTGACCGTGGGGCGATGAAGAATCGCAAGCGGCGGCACATCGACGTGTGCCTCGGCGAGCCGGTCGGCTATGACGGGGTCACCACCGGCCTGGACCGGTATCGACTGCCGTACAACGCGCTCACGCAGACCAGCCTGGGCGACATCGACCTGTCCACGGCGTTTTTCGGCGTCAACCTGCGGTCCCCGATCCTCATCGGCGCGATGACCGGTGGCGCCGAGCTGTCCGGAACGATCAACCGCAATCTGGCGGCCGCCGCGCAACAACTGGGCGTCGGCATGATGCTCGGGTCGCAGCGCATCATGCTCGACAGCGCACTGGGGGAGCGTGCCGCGGACAGCTTCATGGTTCGCGACGTCGCCCCAGATGCCCTGCTGTTCGGCAACATTGGGCTATCTCAACTGGCGAAGGCGGCCGTGCCCGATCTGGCGAAGGCCCTCGACCGGGTCGGCGCCGACGCGCTTGCCGTGCATACCAATCCGTTGCAGGAAGCGATGCAACACAACGGCGACACCGACTTCTCCGGCTCGATCGACCGGCTGCGCGAAGCGGCCGACGTCCTCGGATACCCGGTGTTGCTCAAGGAGGTCGGCCACGGGATCGGCGGCGCCGCGGTGGCGGAACTCCTTGGGGCCGAGGGCCAGCTCCCGGTCGCCGGAATCGACGTGGCGGGCGCCGGAGGCACGTCGTGGTCGCGGGTCGAGCAGTTCGTGCGTTACGGCGAACTGCGCCACCCGGAGTTGGCCGATTGGGGCATCCCCACCGCGCGCGCGGTCCTGGAGGTGCGCGAGGCGCTGCCAGAGGTCCCGTTGGTGGCTTCCGGCGGTATCCGGACCGGGATGGACGCGGCCAAGGCGATCGCGCTGGGCGCTGACGTCGTGGCGGTGGCCCGGCCGCTGCTATCGGCGGCGATCGAATCCACTGCGGCCGTGGTGGATTGGCTGCAGCCGTTCATCGATGAGCTTCGGGTTTGCCTGCACGGTTGCGGTGCGGCCGACCTTGCGGCGCTCCGCGGTGTCGTCCTCGTCCGCGAAACGTAGGTTCGCGGCGCGGCAGTCATCCTGGCGTACGGCTCGCCGGCACTCGGGCATCTGCTGCCGGTCGGCGCCCAGCTGGCCGAACTCGCCCGGCGGGGGCACGACGTTCATGTGCGCATCATGGCGGGCGGCGTCTCGACGATGCGCTCGGTTGGCGCGCACGCCGCGCCGGTCGATCCGCGCATCGAGGCGATTGCCGGGAAGGACTCTGTGGCCCGCGGAGCGGATCTGATCGAGCAGCGGCTGCTGGGCCGCACCGTCGAGCACCCGGTGCACGAGCCGAACCGGTGCGTCTCAACGCACGGCGCTGCCGCGGCCTTTCGCGGGGGTGCGCTTGCCCTCGGGGGCGGCCGGCCGTTTGGGGGCCGGGGGGGTGAGCGTGGATTCGAAGGTGGACATCGCCTCGATCATCGCTGCGAAAACCCGGTGGGCGGCGGCCAAGTCGCGGTCGGGCAGGTCGGCGAGGGCGGTATGCAGCTCGGCGCCCAGCGGCGTGAAGAATGAGCGCGCCAGCGCCATTCCCGGTTTCTCGTAGCGCAGCAGCGTCTTGCGGCGGTCCTGCGGGTCCGGTTCGCGCCGGACGTGCCCGGCGTCGATCATGCGGTCCACCAGATAGGTGATCGCGGCGGGCGAGACATCCATGCGCCTCCGTAGTTGCGCCGCCGTCAAAGGCGTTCCGGCGGTTTCGGCGACCATGATGTGCAGCAGCGCGTGGAAGTCGGTGCCGCTGACCTCGTTTTGCCGCGCGAAGTGCCGGCCGATCCGGTCGGACTGCGCTGTGATCGCACGCATGTCGGCCGACATCAACTTCTCGAGTTCGGCTCGGTCCGTTCGCCGCTCAGCGGCGCCGCGCTTGGTCACTTACCCGCATCCTTCTTGCAAGACACGCCGACCTGCGTTTCGGGACCGCTGCGCGCGGCCTGGTCCGGTCGGTGGCCATCAGCCTACGACATCCCCACCGGATCACCGTGGCTTAGCCGGTGGTCGGCGGCGGCGTCACGACGTCGCGGGGTCGTGACCCAGTTCATCAACGAGTAGCGCCAGGGACTCTCGTCGATGTTTGCCCTCGTCGAATTCTCTGTTGCTCATAGGATTTCACCATCCGCCGATTCGTCGGTGGGGGAGGCGGTGTGGGCGGGGTGGCCCGCGGTGCGCCGGTCCTCTTTCATCGCCATCTCGTAGCGGTGGCGCTGGCCACCGGCGAGTCGGGTCCGCACCAGCTGTTCGATCTCCGTGAAGCAACGGTAGTAGCCGTCGTCGTAGTCTTCGATCACCTGAAAGCTCCAGCGTCCCGGGAGGACGTTGCGCCCGATCAGCTCGCGGCTGATGTGCTGGGCCAGACCGGAGTGGCCGAGTTCGTGCAAGCGTGACACCGCCGCGTCGAGCTGGAGGTCGGCGTGGCCGGTGAGTTGGTGGAAGGAGTACAGGTGTCCCCGGGCGCGTTCGATGGTCTCCAGCGCCTCGGTGACTTTTCCCACCGCCGCAATGAGGCCGTCGCCGGTGCTGTCGAAGCTCATGGCGTTCCTTCCCCCCGTATTCCGCTATGGCATTCCCGCTGAGCTGGGCGCCGAATCGGCAATACGGTTCATTATTTAATAGTCAAGTGTTTGTCCCGAACTACCGGTGGCGGCCCGTGGTTTGAACGGGTGGGGCTCGGGTATGTGATGGGCGATGACCGTGATCGAGATGTCGCAACGCCTGCGGGGCGCGCAGCGCAAAGTGCTGCGGCTGCAACGGCGTTTGTGGCTTGCCGAGCTGGCGCTGTGGCCCGCCGCGATCGTGGTGGCGGCACTTGTGCTGGTCACCGGGTGGCTGCTGTGGCGGCGCTCAGCCGTCCGCGGCGAGGGCCCGCAACCGGGGCCGCAGGCTGCGCCGCGCGAGTACGCACCATGACGCGCCGGCCGCGCTGAATGCCAAGGCCTGCGCGGCACCGATGCGCCCGGACGGCACGAAATGACCTGCGAAATAACGTTCGATGCAGCCCGAGGCCGGAAGCGGATCCAGCTGCGCGCGTCGGCGGTCACTGCGACCGCGGCAGCGTAGCGCCTCGTGACGGCCGAGGCGGATCCGGATACGGAATTGATCCGACGATTCTTTGACGGGCACCGCTGTGAATCATCCGCGTGCCGTGCGCACCTGATAGCGGCGTTCGGCGTAGGCGAGGTCGTCGCGCCAGAGCCTGCTCGACGCGAAGCGCATGAGCGGTGTGATCAGCGGCGCCACCCGAGACGCCCGCTTGAACCCGGGCCTGTCCGAATGCGCGATGGTGGCCTCGAGGACGGCGGTGCGGGGACGGCCATCGGGGCCTGAACTGATTGGGGTGGCGTGGGTTTCGACGACGCTGCCCGACCCTTCGCCATCCACGATGCGCATGACGATCGTGCGGGCCTCCGGGCAACTGAACTCCGCGACGACGGGCACCCCCAGCCGTCCCATCCGGAAGGTCACCGCCACCAAGAAGCGGTCGGTGTGTTCGGTCGGCGTGGTGAGCACCTCGAGGCGGGTGAACGAGTAAGGGTGAAACCATGCGCCGTGCCACGGATCAAGCCGGTTGGCAATGACGTCGATCGGCTCGCAGACGCCTTCCAGGCGGGCGACGGCGGCCAGGGTGTCGCCGGTCGGCCGGGGTGGAATCAGCGGACGCTCCAGCGGTGCCTCGCGTCCGACCGCGTCGAGCCGCACCCAGGCCAGGGTGCCGTCGTCGTGACCGGGCAGTGGGCTCCAACCGAATTCACGGGCGCGCCCGTCTAGGGTCAGCCCGTGCCACCGGCACACCAGCGCGCCCCGGTGCACCTGGCCGGTGGCGAGGTCGGCCCCTAGGTGGGGGCAACTGCGCGGTCCCACGCAGAGCCGGTACTGCTCGTCGCGCCAGGCGACGACTTCGACGCCGGCGACCCGCGCGCCCAACGGTCGCTCTCCGACGACCTGCCGGCTGGCGGCGAACGCATACCAGTTGCCGGTCGGCCGGTGCTGGGAGCGTCGCAGCGCGGCCTCGATGATGGCGGGTTGTGCGTCGCGATAGGTCGGACGCTGATCGGCCCACGACGCGCGCGGGATCACCTGCAGGGGCCAGTCTTTGGACCGTGCCCGCAGCTCATGCAGCTGGTCGCGGATCTTCATCGTCGGGCGGCTCCCTCGCGGGTGGCGAGCCATCGCAGTAGTGGTGAGCGGCCCTGGGTGGGCACCGTGGACAACGGGTGGCCGGCCAGTCCCCAGCGGTTGAGCAGTTGGTTCGAGGCGTACCAGCCGGTGGTGGCGGCGCGCTCCATCAGCGCCACCGGCAGGTCGATCCGGATGGCGTCGCCGGCCAGCACCAGGCCCGGCGCCGGGGTGATCACCGCGGGGCGGTCGGGATAGGTGCCCGGGGCGAAGAGCGGGCAGTCGCTGCGGTGCAGCAGCCGCTCGTGAAGGATCTGTGCCGTCGCTGTTTCCGGGTACACCATGTGCAGCTGGCGTAGCGCGGTGGCGCGCGACGGTGCCGAATCCAGGGCGTAGGAATGCAATTCGACCACGGAACCGTGCTGCGCGCGCGCCCACGTGCTGGCCTCGCGTTCGTAGCGTTCCAGCACGCTGATGTTGTCCACGGGCTTGTGCCCGGCCGTGCCCAGAAACGCCGGCCGTCGTGCCGACACGGGACGGTCGAGCCAGAACCGGTGCACGGCGAACGGCGGCGCGGCCCGCAGCCGCGAGATCTGGGCCCGCCAGCCTTCGGTGCCCAGGTCGCTCGACGCGGCAACGATCCGCTGCAGACCGGCGACATCGGTGGCCAGCACCACCGCGTCGACGTGGAGCTGCTCGTCCGAATTGGTGTGCACGCGAAAGCGCCCCGCCGCGTCCGTCTCGATGCTCAGGGCGCTGGTGCCGAGCCGAAACCGCACCCCGCGCCCTTCGAGGTAGCCGCACAAGGGTTGCCACAGCGCGCTGTCGTAATTCGCGCACGGGACATCGAAGATCAACCCCTCGGCCGACCCCAGGAAGTAGATGTGGAACATCGTCGCCAACTCGGCCGCGGACAGCCTGGCGGGATCGGCGAAGAAGCTGCGGGAGAACACCTCGAACGCCAGATGCCGTGCGGCCTCGGGGAATCGGATGTCCTCGAGGAAAGCCGCGGCGTCGGTGTGGTCGAGCCGCTCGTAGGTGTCGGGCACCGAAACCGCGGCCAGTGGCGCGGCGGCGCGGGCGTCGATGCGGGTGAAGTCGCGAAGTCGAAACGTCGGACTGCGCGCCGCGAAGACGACGGCGTTCCACGGCGGGGTGCGGGGGAGCCCGCGGAAGCTGTCGCGTCGTCCCGCCCCGTCGATGAGCGGGTAATCCTCGACGGCAGTGAGCATCCGCAATCGGGGATCAATCCGTCTCAGCAGGGCGCGCAGGTTGTAGTACTGCCGGAAGAACGCATGGAAGCCGCGGTTCATCGCGAGGTCGACGCTGCCGTCGCGCTCTGTCCAGCCCCCGACCCGACCGCCGAGGTAGTCTTCGCGTTCGATGACGTCGACGGCGACGCCACGCTCAGCGAGTCCGGTGGCGGCGGCCAGGCCCGCGATCCCGCCGCCGACGACGGCGACCCGCGGACGCGACGGCAGCGCGCCGGCGTCGGGCAATCCCGTTGGCGCGGGCAGTGTTCGGCGGCGCCGATCGGTGGGCGCGGTCATGACGGCGCATCCGCCAGGAAGGTGTGCACGATGTTGGCTTCCCAGCCGGGCATGGTCTCGCTGTGCACGGCGGTGAAGCCGGCGTCGGCGAGGCGGGTGCGGAACCGGGCGGCGCCGTCGAACGCGAGGACGCTACGCCACAGGTAGCGGTACAGCGTGGTGTCCCGGGTCCGCCACCACCCGGACGGGATGATGATGCCCCAACAGACCGCGTGCCAGATGCGGGTGGCGCCGGGGGAGTCGCGCACCGAATACTCGTGCACCGCCAGGGTGCCACCCGGGCGCAACAGCATGCGGAACTTGCGCAGCTGGTCGTCGCGGTCAGCGACGTTGCGGATCAGGTAGGCGGCCAGGATCCCGTCGAACGGCCCGGTGATCCCCTGCTCTGCCAGTTGTTCGACGGGTGTGTGGACGAAGCGCACCGTGGCGGGCCAGTCCTTCGCGCGTGCCGCGTCGAGCATGCCGCGCGACGCGTCCACGGCGACGATGTCGGCGTGGGGCGCGACGGCGAGCAGGGCGGCCGTCGAAGCGCCCGTTCCGCACCCGGCGTCGAGCAACCGTAAGCCCTTGCCGCGGGCCGAAATCCGCATCCGGCGCGCCGTCAACAGCAACTGTTCGTGGTAGCCGGGGCTGGCGCCGACCAGCCGGTCGTAGGCCGCGGCGCCCGCGTCGAACGCCGCCGCCAGATCGCCGGGGGCGCGCCCCGCATCACCGACGCGCACGTTGCCGCTCCCACAGCAGCAGCACCGCGGTGACCAACGCGAAGCCGAACAGAAAGTCTTCGACCGGGATGTCGAACGGGAAGCGCGCCCCGCTCAGCTGCCGGTCGTCGTAGATGACGATGGGCGAGCTGAGCTTGGTCAGCCATCCGTCGACCGGTATCTGGAATCCGAGAACGATCAGCATCGACAGCCAGTAGGCCGGCCGGCGGAACAGCCCGGTTCGCAACAGCGCCAATTCCAATGCGCAGACGGCGAATACCGCCAACGCGGCGGGCAGGGTGTAACCCAGGCCGGTCATCGCCGGCGCACCTTCGCCAGGATGGCGCTCACGGCGTTGTAGGTGAGCAGCGCGCATACCGGGATGACGAAAAAGAACAGCACCTCTTCGATCGGCACCCGAAACGGGATGCCCAGGCCGCTGAGGTACGCGCCGTCATAGGTCCACACGTGCGCGGCGACGGCGATCTCATCCCAGATCAAAAACACCGCGGCGACCGGCAGCACCGCCTTGATGAGGCGTCGCCATTGTCGGTAGACGCCGGGGCCCAACGCCTCGAGCGGTGCGGTGATCGCCAGGCATGCGGCCAGGACCACAAGGTATTGCCACCGATCGCTCATGCGGCCCCCGAGTTGAGATCGTCCCGCTCGCCATTTCGCGCCCGCCACGACCGTATCAGCCCCGCACCGGCGACCCGAAGCCGTCGAGCCTTGCCCACGGCGGCCCGGTGGTCGAACACCGCGAACTCGCTTTTTTCGATGCAGTCCAGGATCTCCGCGTACAGGGCGGCCGCCGTCGCCACGCACGGCCGTGAGCGACACGCGAGCGTGGCGATTCCCGCCGCGGCGAATCGATAAGTCTGACGAGCGATTTCGTGCTGCGCGGCCAGGGCGCGGCGCACCCGCGGGTCGGTGCGGCGGTGCGTGTGACACCAGGCCAGCAGCTCCCGATCGACTCCGTCGGCGGCGAGTTCGTCGGCCGGCAGGTAGACCCGGCCGCGCACCAAATCTTCGTCGACATCGCGCAGGAAGTTGGTGAGTTGGAAGGCGCGGCCCAACGCCGCGGCGTGAGGGGCGGCCTCCTCGACCGGCGTGACGGTCCCCAGGATCGGGAGTACTTGCAGCCCAATCGCTTCCGCGGATCCGCGCATGTAGAGGTTGAGCGCTTTGCGGTCTGGATAGTCGGTGACCGTGAGGTCCATGCGCATCGACGTCAGGAAGTCCTCGAAGAGCCCGCCGCTGATCTGGTAGCGGCGCACGGTGTGGGTCACGGCCGCCACCAGCGGATCGTCGAGATGCGCATCGTCGGAGAAGAAGCGCTCGGAGAGTTGCTGCAGGCGCCTGCCACGACTGGAGATGTCGAGCCGCGGATCGAGGTCGTCGAGGATATCGTCGGCGTAGCGGGCGAAGCCGTACAGCGCGTGCACCGGCGGCCGTTGGTCGGGTGCGAGCAACCGGGTGGCCAGGAAGAAGGTGCGGCCGTGGGCGGCATTGAGTTCCCGGCACTGGCGATACCCCTCGCGCAGCCGCGGATCGTCGATGCCGGCCGCGGCCAATTCGCTGCGCATCATGGCAATCCGGCTTTCATGTCGAGGTGGGTGGTTGACCGCTCGGCGGCCCCGGTGACGCGGTCCGCGGCGAGCCGCCCGGAAATCAACGTGGTCGGCACGCCGACGCCGGGCACCGTCGAGGACCCGGCGAGCACCGCGTTGTCGACGCCGCGGACCATGTTGGCCGGGCGGAACGGTCCGGTCTGCCCGAAGGTGTGGGCGAGCGCGAACGGGCTGCCGGCCGCCATGCCCTGACGGGCCCAGTCGGCGGGGGTGACGACGTCGAGAACCGTTGCGTCGTCCCGCAATCCGGGGAGCAGCCGGTCCGCAACGTGGGCGATGAGGCCCTCGGTGTAGGCGCCGCCGGCCCGCGACCAGTCGATGGAGCCGCGCTCCAGGTTCGGCGCCGGGGCCAGGACGTAGAGCAGATCGCGCCCCTCCGGCGCCAGGGCCGGGTCACCAGCCGTCGGGCGCGTCACCAGCAGCGACGGATCGGCCATGACCCGGCCGTCGCGGATGATGTCGGTGAAGGTCTGATCCCAGGCCCCGCCGAACAGGATCGTGTGGTGGGCCGTGTCGGGGGCGACCGCGGGGCATCCGAGGTGAGCCACCACCGCCGACGGTGAGGCTCGCAGCCGCACGGGGCGACGCGGTGTGCGGCCCAGCAGCGCGTAGGTCTGGGGCAGTTCGGTGGTCAGCACCACTGCGTCGCACGAGATGCGCCCGGTCTGTTCGGTGCGTACGGCCGTGACTCGGCCGCCGGATTGTTCGAGTGCGGTCACGGTTGCGCCGTAACAGAATCGGACGCCGGCATCGGCGGCCGCCGCGGCCAGCGCGTCGGGCAGCGCGCGCACGCCGCCGCGCGGAAACACCACGCCCGAGATGGTGTCCATGTAGGCGATGACCGCGTAGACCGCCAGGGCGTCACGCGGCGCCACCCCGGCATACAGCGATTGGAAGGTGAAGATCCGCTGTAGGCGCGGATCGCTGATGTGCCGCTTGACCATCCGGTCCCATTTGCGGAAGCCGCCGATCGCCGTCAGCCGCGCCAGCTGTGGGGTGAGCAGCGAGAGCGGGGAATCGAAATTGGCACCGATGAACCCGTCGAATTCGGTGCGGTACAACCGTGTCAACCACTCCCGCAGCCGGCGGTAGCCTGCCGCCTGCCCGGAACCGGCGAACTCGACGATCGCGTTGGCCATCCGGTCCGCATCGCTGTGCACGTCGAGCGCGCTGCCGTCGGCGAACACGGCGCGGTAGGCGGGATCGACGGCCAACAGCTCCAGCCGGTCGGACCGAGTTTCGCCGACGGCCGCGAACGTCTCGTCGATGATGTCCGGCATGGTGAGCACCGTTGGCCCGGTGTCGATCCGGTACCCGTCGATGTCGAGGCGGCCGGCCCGCCCGCCCGGCCATGGCTCACGTTCCACCACGGTGACCGCGCGGTCCCGGCCGGCCAGGTGCAGGGCCGCGGACAGGCCGGCCAGCCCGGCGCCGATCACCACGACGTGATCGGCGCGTCCTTCGATGGTGCGCATGGTCAAGGTGCTCCCGCCTCGGTGTTACTCATACGGCGCGATCCGTACAGGCCGTGGCCATTTTGTCCAGCGCGATGCGGACGGGTTCCTCGATCGGCAGGTCGCCGAGGTGGGCACGCGCGGACGCGACCCGGTCGCTGATCATCTGCTCGATCAGCCCCACGGCGCCGGTCTCGATGATCAGCGCTTTCCACCTGGCGATCGCGTCCTCCCCGAGGGCCTCACGATTCGCCAGCTCGGTGAGTTCACGGCGGGTGGTCGGGCCGGCGAGCTGGTGGGCGGCCACCACGACGCTGGTTGCCTTGCGCTCGAGCAGATCTCCGGCGCCGGGCTTACCCGTCACCGTGGGGGATCCGAAGACGCCGAGCACGTCGTCGCGGAGCTGGAACGCTTCGCCGACGGCGCCGCCGTAGCGGCCAAGTTGGGACAGTGTGTGGGCGTCGCAGCCGGCCATGGCCGCCCCGATCTCCAGGGGCCGGCGCACCGTGTAGTTGCCCGATTTACGCCGTGCCACGTCGAGCACGAATTCCAGCCCGGGCGCCTGCCGCGCGTCGTTGGTCAGGTCGGCGAACTGTCCCACGGCGAGCTCGGCCCGCATCGCGTCATAGCGCGGCCACGCCCGTTGCAGCCGTTGGGGATCGACTCCGCTGTCGCGCAGCATCTGTTCGCCCCATATCAGGCAGAGGTCTCCGAGCAGGATCGCGGCGGACTCGCCGAATCGCCGTGAGGGGCCCGGCAATCCGCGCTCCCGGTGCCACTGCCCGAATTGGCGATGCGCCGACGGGCGGCCGCGCCGCACGTCGGAGCCGTCCATGACGTCGTCTTGCAGCAGCGCGAAGGCGTGCACCAACTCAAAACTCGCCGCCGCCCGCAAGGCCGCGGGGTCGGGCGGCGCACCGCACCGCCACCCCAGATACATGAACGTCGACCGCAGGCATTTGCCGCCGGAGACGAAGTCGGCCAGAATTTCGCCTACCGCTTCGATACCCGGCCCGGCCAGTTCGGCGGCGCGTCGCTCGGCGACGAAGTCTGCGACCTCGGCCAGCACCGTCTGCCGGACGTTCGACCGCCACTCGCCGAAGTCGTCGCTGTCCGACCAGCCGGGCGCTGGCGCTGACGCGGCAGCGGGCGAAAACGACAAAGCTCCCATGTTGCCCAAGCGCTCCCTCCCGGACGGCTTGGAATGCCCTGGCCTGCGCGGCCCCGGCACACGCGGTCATACCCGCCGACGAGGTGGGCAAACCACAGCGCGAACCGCCAGGCCCCGCCCCGCGCCGCCCGGTAGGGACATACCACCTTGTTAAGTAACTTAAACATTCATATTTTTAATATCACGAGGCTCGCCGCGTCACGCTGGGATGGGACGGAGCGCGAAGCCGAAACACCAACTCGGGCAGCGCTTTAACGCCGCCGAGGTTAAGACGCGGCGCTGCGACTGACCTGGCTTCGCGGCTGTCGGCTACGGGTAAGATCGGAGACAAAGCGACGTCGCGCTCGAACGATGTCTTCGATGGTTTGAAACGCTTCCGGTACCGAGCCGGCGGTCGCCAACCCGTTGTCGTGCACGATGCGCAGCAGCGGCCGGAGGGCCGTGCCGGCGACCACGCCGCAGTGCACGCGGGCTTTGCGGAGCTCGTCGTTGACGACCAGCAACGCCCGAAAGCCTTCGACGCTGACGAAACACAGCCTGCTCAAATCGAGGACCACCGGGGTCTTGAGTCGGGCGAAGCCGCGGATGGCCTCGGTGAGGTCGTCGGCATTCGCGGCATCGATCTCGCCGTCGATGCGCACCACCGTGGCGAGGCAGCGCGCATAGACGAACACGTGTGCCCGGGCGAATTTAGCCATGTGGCGTGCGGGATGTCGTTGGTCCGCCGGAGTCGCGGAATGAAGAGCAGCCATTGAAGCGCCTGTCGATGGCGGTGAGACGGAAGTGATCAGTGTTTTGCACACCGTTCCCGTTAGAGACGCAGCTGTGAACTCAACCTGACAGCAGCCTAGCGCCGGCGCCATGGCTCAGTAGCTAAGTTTCGTTTTTTGGACCGCGGCAACGGTGTTCTGCCCGCCGGTGAAACCGATGTGGAAAGGGCGTTTGGCCGCGTTGCCGACGGGTACACGCGGACCACGTAACAAACGCGACGTATCCCTTGACGGACGCGAGGGGTGGTGCGGCCCAATGGAAAAGATCGGCCGCCGCTGGTACCGGTTAGCGGTTGCGCCCGCTGCCACGATGATGCTCATCGGCGCTCCGGGGTGGGCCGCCGCCGACCCGGGCGTCACCGCGTTTCCCGGAATGGAGATTCGTCAGGGCAACACGGTGTGCATGCTCGGAATGGTCGAGCCGCGGCTGCGGGTCGCCCTCACCAGCGGCCAATGCGACGGCGGTCAGTCGATGGTGACCGACCGCGACCGCAACCCGATCGGCGACGTGGTCCTCGGCCGTCGCCAGGTTGACACCGAATCCGCTTCGGACACCTCGATGCTGCCGGTGGAATACGAAGTCATCGCTCTTGCAGGCAATGTCACGGCCTCGGACGTGTTGCCCACCGGCCGCCAGCTGCGGTCGGTGCCAGGCCTGCGCGCACAACCGGGCCTCCCCGTGTGTCAGCTGCGCCGCTCCACCGGCCAACGCTGCGGCTCGGTCAGCACGGTCACCAACGGTCGCTTCGCCATGGCCGACATGGTCGTGGACGGTCGGGACTTCGGCGGCCCCGTCTACGCCCTGACCGACGACAACAAGGCCGTCATCGTGGGGCTCTACGAGGGCATGTGGAAGTCCTCCCCCCAGTTCGAGTCGTGGCAGGCGGTCATGGCGCAGGTCTACATCGACAGTCACTCCACCGGCGCGCAGCAACAGCTCCCCGCTCTGCGCATGATCCACTGGCACACCGGCGCTCGCGCTTTTGCCGCACCGTAACTGTCCCGCCGCCCGGCGCACGTGGGGCCGCTGGGCGTGTTTCCGCCGACGCAGAACGGGAACTCGCCGCCGGTGAGTGTTTTAGATCTTGTGGCGGTGCCGTTCCAGTGGGGCTCCGCGATCCGCGGCAAGCGGTTCTTTCACCCGATCGGCGTGCTGGCGGAAGGCTTCGTCGAACGCGTCGCCCCGGTGGGCCAGGGCTTACCGGTGCCTTCGTCGGAGATCGTGGCGCGCGTGTCCAAGGCCGGTGGCACGCCTGGACCGCTGCCCGACTTCATCGGTCTGGCTTTCCGGCTGCCCCCTCGGGAGCCTGCTGGCACGCCATGGGACATCTTGCTGGTCTCGTCGGGGTCCGGGGTGCTCTCCCGTGCGGTGGCGCTGCGGCCGACCGCGTCGTGGAACGGTCAGACGCTGACCACGCTGATGCCGTCGCATTTCCAGGACAACAATTGGTGGCTGCGAGCCCGAACTCCGAGCGACATCGGCGGAAACGGCTTGTCGCTGGACAGCGTCCGAAAGCGCCTCGAGCGCGGCACAATCGAGATCGCACTCGACCAGGCGTGCGGCAGCGGCGATTTCACACCGTTAGCGCACTTGACGCTGACCACCGCCATCGATCCGGGGCGACACCACGACGTGTCGTTCGATCCCGTCGTCAACACGGCGCCGGGCTTGAGCCTGCGCCCGCGGTGGCTCGCCGATCTGCGCACCCGGGCATATCGGCAGAGCCGCGACGGTCGGGATGCCGATGAGTAGGAGGTAGCCGGTGTCCAAGCGCATCGTGATCACCGGGGCCAGCGGCAACGTCGGCACCGCCTTGCTGCGCCGGCTCGCCGACGACGGCTCCGACTATGACATCGTCGGGATCGTCCGCCGGCGGCCGCCTCCCGACGACGTCTATCGGTCCGTCCACTGGCATGAGGTGGACCTGGCCGACCCGGGCGTCGAAATCCAGTTGCTCAACGTCTTTCGCGGAGCCGCGTGTGTGGTTCACCTCGCGTGGGGATTCCAGCCGACCCGCAACAGGCGCTATCTGGATGCGGTCGGTGTCAACGGCAGCGCGGCGGTACTGAGCGCGGCACACGACGCCAAAGTGCCGCAGCTGCTGCACATGTCGTCGGTGGGGACCTACGCCGCCGGGTGCTACGGCGAGAAGGTCGACGAGACGTTCTCGACCGCGGGCATCCCATCCTCCGCCTACAGCCGGCCGAAATCCGCGGTGGAACACATGCTCGACGGCTACGAGCGGGACAACCCCGACGGCGTCGGAATCACCCGGATGAGGCCGGGTTTCATCCTGCAGCGGGACGCCGCACTGGGCCTGCGGCGCTACACGCTGCCCGCCTACGTGGACCCGCGCTGGGTGCGCTGGCTGCCGCTGCTACCGCTGGACCGCGCGCTGAGCGTGTCGGTGGTGCACGCCGACGACGTCGCCGACGCGTGCGTCACAGCGATCGAGCACCGCGCGCTGGGGCCCTTCAACCTGGCCGCCGAACCCCCGGTCGGCCGCCGCGACATCGCAAAGGCGGTGCGGGCACGCCCGATTCACGTGCCCTCGCCGGTGTTGGGACTGCTGGTGGAGGCGACGTGGCGGGCGAGGTTGCAGCCGCTGGATCGTGGCTGGCTGGACATGGCGTTTTCGTTGCCGCTGCTGGCCACGGAGCGCGCGCGTGACGTCCTCGGATGGTCGCCGCGGTGGAGTTCCGAGGCTGCGCTGGCCGACCTCGTCGACGGCTTCTTGCATACCTGGGGCACCCAAAGCCCGGTCCTTCGCGCGCGTTCGTGCGTCGAGGCGATCAGTCGTGACCTTTATGAGGGCCCGCTGACCGTGCGGCGGGTGCCCTGACCCGTCAAGCCGTACGCCCCAACAGGTGGCGCAGTGCCTGGTTCAGGTCGGGTTGACGGAACCGGTGCCCGGCCGCGACGAGCTTGCGGGGAGCCACGCGCTGGTTCGCGCAGGCGAGTTCGCGAGCGCCCTGCCCGCCGAGCAGGAGGCGAGGCCCCAGCGGAGGCACCGGCAGCACCGCCGGCCGGTGCAGCACCGCCGCCAGGGTCGACGTGTACTCCGCGTTGCGGACAGGTTGCGGCGCAACGGCATTCACGGGCCCCGACAGCGTCTCGTCCCACAGGGCGCGGTGATACACATCGACCAGGTCGTCGATCCCGATCCAGGACAGCCATTGTCGGCCGTCGCCCAGTCGGCCCCCGAGCCCGGCGCTGAACAGCGGACGCATCAGCCTCAGGGTGCCGCCGCGCGGTGATTGGACGATGCCGGTGCGCACCCGCACCACCCGCAGCCCCGCCTCCTGCGCGGGTGCGGTCGCCTGCTCCCAATCGGCCACGACGTCGGCCAAAAATCCCGCACCGCGCTCGCTGTCCTCGGCGAGCGTGTCGTCGCCGCGGTCGTAGCCGTAATAGCCCACCGCCGACGCCGAGATCAGGACGGCCGGGCTGGGGTCGCTGCGGCCCAGCAGTTCGGCGATCCGCCTGGTCGGCCCAATCCTGCTGTCACGGACGGCATTCCGGTGCTTATCGGTGAACCGTCCGGCGATCGAGGCGCCCGCGAGATGGATGACCGCGTCCACGCCCGCGAACAGCTGCGGGTCGGGATCGTCCGGATCCCACCGCCGTTCGTCGGTGCCGCGCGCGCTGCGCCGAACGAGCGCGATGACCCGATGTCCGCCGGTGCGCAAAAACGCCGTCAGCGCCGAACCGACCAGGCCCGACGATCCGGTGACGGCGATCGTCAACGGATGCATGCCGTTCTCGGTGGCCAGCCGGTGGGCGGCCAGGTCATCGGCCAGCTGGCGGTGGCGGTAATCGAACATGGGCCGCAACAGCGATCCGGGCACTCCGGTGTCGACTCGGTCGATCACCCGGGTGCGGCCATCACCGATGTCTTCGAACTGGTGGGTATGCCGCCACCGCACCACTGTTCGCGCCGGCAGCGTGGCCAGGCCGTCACCGCCGAGGACGTCGACGAACCGGCGCGGCGGGTCGTAGCCGTCGGGCTGATGCACCGCGACCCAGCGCAGGCCGCCGGGCAGCGCCAGCGTCGCCCGTCCGTCCTCCAGAGAGGACGCCTCGGCGATGAGGCGCATCGGCTGCCACGGCGGCGAGAGCCGATGGAAAGCTCCCGGCCGGGCATGCCAATCGAAGACGTCCGTGATCGGCGCATGCACCACGCTCGAATAGTCCAGGCCCATCCTGAAACGTTAGAAAGCTCGCTACCGGTCCGGCAAGGCGTGTTCGACGATGGGGAGCCGTGCCTGCGGCTGCCGCTCACCGCGCTTGGCCGCCAGATACACCTGCGCGGTCTTGTCGGCCACCGTATGCCAATCGAAGTCGGACGTGAGGCGTTCGCGGGCGGCCCGCGCGCGTTGTTGCGCGGCGTCCGGATCGTCGAGCACCCGGCGGATCGCCGCGGCCAGCCGGGTCACGTCCCGCGGCGGGCACGACACACCGGTCTGACCGTCGATCACCGCCTCGCCCAGCCCACCGATGTTCGACGTCACCAGGGGAGTGCCGGCCGCGGCCGCCTCCAGCGCCACGATGCCGAAGGGCTCGTAGTGGCTGGGCAACACCGCGGCGTCGGCGCGATGCAATACCGCCAACAATTCCGCGTGCTCGAGGTGACCGACGAACCGAATCGCCTTGAGCACCCGGTGTTTACGGGCTTGCTCGATCAGCCAGCGCTGCTGAGTGCCCTCGCCGGCGATGGTCAGCGTGGTGCCCGGGTGGGTGCGCCTGATCCGGGGGAGCGCGGCGATGACGTCGTGCACCCCCTTCTCGTACTCCAGCCGCCCCAGGTAGAGCAGTTCGGCCGGCCCAGGCCGCGGTCGGCGCGCCGCGAACGGCCACCGCTCCGTCTCGATGCCGTTGCAGATCACGGTGATCTCGGCCAGGCCGGGGCCGAACAGTTCGGTGATCTCGTCGGCCATCGACCCCGAACAGGTGATCAGCGAATCGGATTCGCGCACCAGCCAGGATTCGACCGCGTGCACCTGGCGGCTGAGCGCACCGCTGACCCAGCCGGAATGGCGACCCGCCTCGGTCGCGTGGATCGTGGAAACCATTGGCACGTCATAGAATTGGGCCAACGCGATCGCCGGATGAGCCACCAGCCAGTCGTGGGCGTGCACGACGTCGGGACGCCACGGGTTGTTGCTGCCGGGTTCCTTGAGGTTCAGCCCGGCGCGGATCATGGAATGCCCCATCGCGAGCGTCCAGGCCATCATGTCGGTGCCGAAGGTGAATTCGTGCGGGTCCTGGGCGGCCGCGATCACCCGGACCCCCTCGCTGATCTGGTCGGAGGACGGGTGGCTGCGGGGATCGGTTCCGGTGGGCCGGCGTGACAGCACGACGACGTCGTGGCCGGCGGCGGCCAGCGCGGTGGACAGGTGATGGACGTGCCGGCCCAGCCCGCCGATGACCACCGGGGGGTATTCCCACGACACCATCAGGACTTTCACGTCGCGGCCCACCTCATCGCGGCAACCTGCGCGCGTCGAGGGCGCCGAAGAGTCCGTCGGCGCGGTTCCACCCCTCGGCCAAGCGCTGCGCGGTGTCGCGCCGGCCGGACGCCAAGGCCCCCGCGATCTCACGGGTGGCGTGCGCGTGCAGGTGGGCGCGGTAGCGGGCGTAGTCGGCGGCCGAGTCCTTGCTCACCATGAACGGCCAGTCGCTGGAGACGGTGAGCAACGTCTCGCGCAGGATCTGGTCGGCGACGTGGTCGCGGGGGATCGGCCCGTCCAGCGTCGCGGTTTGGGACAGCGCCTTGTCGACGGTGCTCAGCGCGGTGTCGACCACCTCGTTGTTGAGCTGTACTAAATCGGCGACCTGGTCGCCGGCCCACACCTGCCAGTCCTTGCCCGAACCCCACGAGCTGGGCGGCAGAGCCACCGGGTTGCCGACGAAGCCGTCGGCGATCGCGTCGTTCAGGGTGCCCACCCGCACGCCGGCTTCGGGCAGGGCGCGCAGCACCCGCTCCAGCCAGGTCGGGCCTTCGTACCACCAGTGGCCGAACAGTTCGGTATCGAAGGCCGCGATCACGTGGGCGGGCCGCCCGATGCGCGCGGACTCGCTCGTCAGGCGGTTGCGGACCGTCTCGACGAAGTCGGCGACGTGGACGTCGACGGCGTGGTCGGCGCGCTCCGGCTCATAGGGCGCCTTGCCCTCCGAGGACACGTTGCGGCCGGTGACCCTGGCCGGCTTGAGCCCGGTGAGGTGGTCATAGGTGTGGAAGTCGCGATAGGCGGCATGCCCGGGGTAGCCGGACTTCGGCGACCACACCCGGTAGCTGACCTGCAGGTCGCGCCCGAATGCCACCACGTCCGTGTCGCCGACGGGCCTGCCCAGCGCGGTGTCGCCGTGCAGCGACGGGCCGTCGACCATGAAATGCGTGACCCCGGCGGCGGTGTAGTCGTGTTCCAGCCCGGGCGCGTACGCGCATTCGGGTGCCCAGATGCCGCTGGGGGTATGCGCCAGCCGCTGACCCGCGTCGGCCAGCCCCTCGCGCAGGGCGAACTCGCGCAGCCGGGGGGCGAGCAGCGGTTGGAACGGGTGGGCCAGCGGCCCGCCGAGCAGTTCCACCGTGCCGGCGTCGAGTAGCCCGCGCAGCAGCGGGCTGCCGCCGTGCCGCCACAGGGTGGCGAAGTCCTCGAGGGCCCGCTCCGCCTCAGCCGATTCGCGAATGCCCAAGGCGCGCAATGCTTCCGGTGTGCATGACTGATAGCCGGCCGACTTGGATCGGGGAATCGACCGCACACTGGCCGCCGCAGAGGCTTCCGTCGCGCGCAGCCGCCAGTTCGCCAGCCAATGATGCATGCCGCCAAGGCAATACGGGTCGTCGAGTTGCGCGTTCACCACGGGCGTGACGCCCAGCGTGATCAGTCCTCGGCGGTCCTCGCCGGCCAGCGTGGTCAGCACGCGCATCAGCGGCAGGTAGGCCGCCGCCCAGGATTGATAAAGCCATTCCTCGCCGACCGGCCAGCGACCGTGATGGGCCAGCCACGGGAGGTGGGTGTGCAAAACCAGGGTGAACATGCCGGGAACCCGGTCTTGCGTCGAGTTCACGGCGCTACCGCGATCGCGATCAGATCGAGGCTGTCGTCGATGTCTTGGCCGATGACCGCTCCGGATCCGCGCTCCACGAGCTCGAAGTCATCGGTGGTGACCGCGGCGACGTCGGCCGCCAGGTCGGGTGGCCACGGTGCCCCTTGGTCAGCGGCCAGTGCCCGCTGGATTTGCGCGTCGATGATCGAGCCGCCGTGCCGGGCGTCCATCTCGCGCAGCCGCGGGCCGTGGAACAGCCCGCTGATCGACACGTCGGAAAAGCCCCCGGCGATGAGCAGCTCACCCAGCTCGGCGGCGTTGAGTTCGCGGGTGTGGAACGGGTTGATCGGGGTGTCGCGGCCGGGGGAGAACGTGATCCGGTTGGGCGTGGACATCATCAGCAGTCCCGACGGGCGCAGCACCCGCGCGCACTCGACCACGAATTGTGTTTGGTCCCACAGATGCTCGATCACCTGGAAGTTGACCACAATATCCACCGACGAATCGGGCAGCGGCAGCTGCGCGAGGTTCGCCTGCATAACGTCCACCCGGGGGTACCGGGCGCGGACGTGGGCCACGGCGGACTCGTCGTAGTCCACGGCGATGACGCGGCGGGCGACCCCGGCGATCAGATCGGCGCCGTATCCCTCGCCGCAGCCCGCCTCGAGCACCTCGCGGCCCTCGCAGTGCTCGGCAAGCCGCTGGTAAACGACCTCGTGGCGGCGAAACCAGTAGTTTTCGATGTCCAAACCCGGGATGGTGCGCTCACCCGTCAGCATCAACACCGCGTCACCCGACGACGCGGTATCGGCGGGGTGTGCGGGGGACCGTCAGGGACCAGTGCGCTCATTGCATAGGCAGGCTAACGCGAAGTGTCGGATTCGCGAACCACGAAAGTGGGTAGCCCCGCGCTCGCAGGGGGAGGAGCGCCCGCAAGAACGCGCAGTACCACCAGCTATGGTGTGAAGGCATACCGCACAAAGTTACCGGGTAGTAACACGGCTGTGCGTTGCGAAAAACGCGTACCGAGGTCTCGCAGTCGAGCGCTGCGGACCCCTTCGAGGAGGACGAACCACACCCATGACGAACATCGTGGTCCTGATTAAGCAGGTCCCAGACACCTGGTCGGAGCGCAAGCTGACAGACGGCGACTGGACGCTCGACCGCGAGGCCGCCGACGCGGTGCTTGACGAGATCAACGAGCGCGCCGTCGAAGAGGCCCTGCAGATCCGCGAGCGGGAGGGCGGCGAAGGCTCGGTGACCGTGCTGACCGCGGGCCCCGAGCGCGCCACCGAGGCGATCCGCAAGGCCCTGTCGATGGGCGCCGACAAGGCCGTCCACCTCAAGGACGACGGCCTGCACGGCTCCGACGTGGTGCAGACCGGGTGGGCCCTGGCCCGCGCGCTGGGCACCATCGAGGGCACCGAGCTGGTGATCGCGGGTAACGAGGCCACCGACGGCACCGGCGGCGCGGTGCCGGCCATCATCGCCGAGTACCTGGGCCTGCCGCAGCTCACTCACCTGCGCAAGCTGTCGCTCGAGGGCGGCAAGGTCACCGGTGAGCGCGAGACCGACGACGGTGTCTTCAACCTCGAGGCCACGCTGCCCGCGGTCGTCAGCGTCACCGAGAAGATCAACGAGCCGCGCTTCCCGTCGTTCAAGGGCATCATGGCCGCCAAGAAGAAAGAGGTCACGGTGCTGACCTTGGCCGAGATCGGGGTCGAAGGCGACGAGGTCGGGCTGGCCAACGCCGGATCCACCGTGCTGTCGTCGACGCCGAAGCCGCCGAAGACCGCGGGTGAGAAGGTCACCGACGAGGGCGAGGGCGGCAACCAGGTCGCGCAGTACCTGGTCGGCCAGAAGATCATCTAGTCGAGCACCCCACACCTGACCATTCGAGAGACGAGAAGAGCGATATAACCCATGGCTGAAGTATTGGTGCTCGTGGAGCACGCCGAAGGTGCGCTGAAGAAGGTCACCTCCGAGTTGATCACGGCCGCCCGCGCGCTGGGCGAGCCGTCCGCCGTCGTGGTCGGGGCGTCGGGCACGGCCGCCCCGCTGGCCGACGGGCTGAAGGAGGCCGGCGCCGCGAAGATCTACGTCGCCGAGTCCGATGATGTGGACAAGTACCTGATCACCCCGGTGGTCGACGTGCTGGCCGCGCTGGCCGAGTCGAACGCGCCCGCGGCGGTGCTGCTGGCCGCCACCGCCGACGGCAAGGAAATCGCCGGCCGCCTCGCGGCCCGGATCGGTTCCGGTCTGCTGGTCGACGTGGTCGAGGTCAAGGAGGGCCCGAAGGCCATCCACTCCATCTTCGGTGGCGCGTTCACCGTCGAGGCCCAGGCCAACGGCGACACCCCGGTGATCACCCTGCGCGCCGGCGCCGTCGACGCCGAGCCGTCCGCCGGTGCGGGCGAAGAGGTCACCGTCGAGGTCCCGGCTCCCGCCGAGAACGCCACCAAGATCACCGCCCGCGAGCCCGCGGTCGCCGGTGACCGCCCGGAGCTGTCCGAGGCCACCATCGTGGTGTCAGGCGGTCGCGGCGTGGGTAGCGCGGAGAACTTCAGCGTGGTCGAGGCCCTGGCCGACTCGCTGGGTGCCGCCGTCGGTGCGTCACGTGCCGCCGTCGACTCCGGCTACTACCCGGGCCAGTTCCAGGTGGGCCAGACGGGTAAGACGGTCTCGCCGCAGCTCTACATCGCGCTGGGCATCTCCGGTGCCATCCAGCACCGCGCGGGGATGCAGACCTCCAAGACCATCGTCGCGGTCAACAAGGACGAAGAGGCACCCATCTTCGAGATCGCCGACTACGGCGTGGTGGGCGACCTGTTCAAGGTCGCCCCGCAGCTGACCGACGCGATCAAGGCACGCAAGGGCTGAGTTTCTCGGCCTCGAAGAGCCCCCGGCGCCGCGGTGCCGGGGGCTTTCTTCTGCCGTCTCGCCGATCCCGTGCGCCGCAAGGGCCCCACCGGGCCCCCGCCGCGGGGATCTGCCGCGGTGGGCAAAAACCTCGTCCCGCCTTCCAGTGATCGAGTGACCGATGGGCCGTCGGCACCCGCCGGCAGCCGCTGGGCTCGGTCTCATTTCGTCATCTGACGTGCACCGACACGTCACAGCGCCGATGCCGACCAGCTCACCGGCTACGCCACGTTGGTCCCATGAGCATCGCTTCTGTCCTCATACCCGCCGACAAGCCCAGCGGCGCGGCGACCGGCCCTTCGGCCGCACCGCGCTATTCCCTGTTGCTGTCCACCGACCCCGCCATGATCGAGGCGGCGCAGCGACTGCGCTACGACGTCTTCACCAGCACGCCGGGCTTCGCCCTGCCGGCGGCCGACGGGCCCGGATCGGACCGGGTCGACCAGGACCGCTTCGACGAGTTCTGCGACCACCTGCTGGTCCGCGACGACGACACCGGCGAGCTGGTGGGCTGCTACCGCATGCTGGCGCCCGCGGGCGCTATCGCCGCGGGCGGCCTGTACACCGCGACGGAATTCGACATCCGCGCCTTCGATCCGCTGCGGCCGTCCCTGGTCGAGATGGGCCGCGCCGTGGTGCGCGACGGGCACCGCAACGGCGGCGTGGTGCTGCTGATGTGGGCCGGCATCCTGGCCTACCTGGACCGCTACGGCTACGACCACGTCACCGGATGCGTGTCCGTGCCCATCGGCGGCGAGCCCGACGATCAGCCCCCGGGCAGCCGGCTGCGCGGCGTCCGCGACGCCATCCTGGCCCGGCACGGGGCGCCGCCGCAGTACCGGGTGCGGCCGCACCGCCCCGTCATCGTCGACGGGACCGCGCTCGACGACATCCCGGCGCCCGCGCGGCCGTCGGTGCCGGCGCTGATGCGCGGGTACCTGCGGCTGGGCGCCCAGGTGTGCGGGGAACCCGCGCACGACCCGGATTTCGGTGTCGGCGACTTCTGCGTGCTACTGGGCAAGGCGCACGCCGACACCCGATACCTCAAACGCCTCCGATCGGTGTCGGCCGCTGCGGAACTGGCGGGGAAATGACCGGCACCGGGCATTCCTGGCTGCCGCGCGCCTCGTGCGATGCCGGCTGTGTGCACGCCGGCGACGCGGTTGCCTCCCCGCCGCTGCTGAAGCTGGTGCGGATGGCCCTTCGCCTGTCGCTGGCGCTGCTGCTGGCGCCGGGGCTGCCGCTGCTGGCCGTGCCGCTGCCGGGGCGCACCCGCGTGCAGCGCATCTATTGCCGGTTGGTGCTGAGATGTTTCGGCATCCGGATTACGGTGTCGGGCAACCCGATTCGCAACCTGCGTGGTGTGCTGGTGGTCAGTCCGCACGTGTCGTGGCTCGACGTCTTCGCCATCGGCGCGGTGTTGCCCGGGTCGTTCGTCGCCCGCGCCGACATGTTCACCGGGCCGGCGACCGGGATCGTGGCGCGCATCTTGAAGGTCATCCCGATCGAGCGGTCCAGTTTGCGGCGGCTGCCCGCCGTGGTGGACACCGTCGCCCACCGGTTGCGCGCGGGGCAGACGGTCGTTGCGTTCCCGGAGGGCACCACGTGGTGCGGCGGGGAAGCGGCCGGAGGAGGAGCCGGACGATCACACCGAGGCCGCGGGGCCTTCTATCCGGCGATGTTCCAGGCCGCGATCGACGCGGGCCGGCCGGTGCAGCCCCTGCGGCTGACCTACCACCACGTCGACGGCAGCCCCTCGACGGTGCCGGCCTTCGTCGGCGACGAGACCCTGCCGGGCTCCATCCGACGGTTGCTCGCGGTGCGCCGCACGCTGGCGCGGGTGCACGTCGAGTCTCTGCAGCTCCCGGGGACCGATCGACGGGTTCTGGCCGGACGCTGCCAGTCGGCGGTGGGCGCTGGGACGGCCCGGTGCGCTGGTCACGGGCGCGTGCTGGTGGCCTGAGCCCACCGGTGGGCCGGTATCGTGGGTCGCGTCATGGTCTATTTGGATCACGCCGCCACCACCCCGATGCACCCCGCCGCCGTCGAGGCGATGACGGCTGTGCTGGGCACGGTGGGCAACGCCTCCTCGCTGCACACCAGCGGCCGGGCGGCGCGGCGCCGCATCGAGGAATCCCGTGAACTGATCGCCGACAAGCTGGGGGCGCGTCCCTCCGAGGTCATCTTCACCGCGGGCGGCACCGAGAGCGACAACCTCGCCGTCAAGGGCATCTACTGGGCCCGGCGCGACGCCGAGCCGCGACACCGGCGCATCGTCACCAGCGAGGTCGAACACCACGCCGTGCTGGACTCGGTCAACTGGCTCGTCGAGCACGAAGGCGCCGAGGTGACGTGGCTGCCCACCGCGCCCGACGGCTCGGTGTCGGCGGCGGCGCTGCGCGAGGTGCTCACACGCCACGACGATGTCGCGCTGGTCTCGGTCATGTGGGCCAACAACGAGGTCGGCACCGTCATGCCCGCCGCCGAACTCGCCGCCGTCGCAGCAGAATTCGGCGTCCCGATGCACAGCGACGCCATTCAGGCGGTGGGGCAGCTGCCCGTCGACTTCGCCGCCAGCGGCCTCTCGGCGATGAGCGTGACCGCACACAAATTCGGCGGCCCCGCGGCCGTCGGCGCGCTGCTGCTGCGCCGCGACCTCGCGTGCGTGCCGCTCGCCCACGGCGGTGGGCAGGAGCGCGACATCCGTTCGGGCACCGCCGATGTGGCCGGTGCGGTCGGAATGGCCGCGGCGGCCCGGATCTCGGTCGACGGGCTCGAGGTCAACAGCGCCCGCCTGCGGGCGTTGCGGGACCGCCTCGTCGACGGCGTGCTGGGCGGCATCGAGGATGTCAGCCTCAACGGCGCCCGCGACTCGCTGCGCCTCCCCGGCAACGCGCACTTCACGTTCCGCGGTTGCGAGGGCGATGCGCTGCTGATGCTCTTGGACGCCAACGGAATCGAGTGCTCGACCGGTTCGGCGTGCACCGCCGGCGTCGCGCAGCCCTCGCATGTGCTGATCGCCATGGGCGCCGACCCGACCAGCGCCCGCGGATCGCTGCGGCTCTCATTGGGGCACACCAGTGTTGACGCCGACGTCGACGCGGTGCTGCGGGTGCTGCCCGGGGCGGTGGAGCGGGCGCGCCGGGCGGCGCTGGCCGCAGCGGGGGCGTCGTAGGTGAAAGTGCTTGCTGCCATGAGCGGGGGCGTCGACTCGTCGGTCGCCGCGGCCCGGATGGTCGACGCCGGTCACGATGTGGTGGGCGTGCACCTGGCGCTGTCGACCGCGCCCGGCACGCTGCGCACCGGCTCGCGGGGATGCTGCTCGAAGGAGGACGCCTCGGACGCGCGTCGGGTCGCCGACGTGCTCGGAATACCGTTCTACGTCTGGGATTTCGCGGAGAAGTTCCAGGCCGACGTCATCGACGAATTCGTGTCGTCTTATGCCCGCGGGGAGACGCCCAACCCGTGCGTGGTGTGCAATCAGAAGATCAAGTTCTCGGCGCTGTCGGCGAGGGCCGTTGCGCTCGGGTTCGACACAGTGGTCACCGGCCACTACGCCCGACTTTCCGGTGGGCGGCTGCGCCGCGCCGTAGACCACGACAAGGACCAGTCCTATGTGCTGGCGGTGCTGAGCGCCGAGCAGTTGCGCCACGCCGCGTTCCCCATCGGGGACACCCCCAAGTCGCAGATCCGCGCCGAAGCCGCCCGGCGCGGCCTGGCCGTCGCCGAAAAGCCGGACAGTCACGACATCTGCTTCATCCCGTCGGGGGACACGCGCGCCTTCTTGGGCGCGCGCATCGGGGTTCGCCGCGGCGCCGTGGTCAATGCGGAGGGCACGGTGCTCGCCGAACACGACGGGGTGCACGGCTTCACCATCGGCCAGCGCAAGGGCCTGGGCATCGCCGGGCCGGGCCCCGACGGCCGCCCCCGCTACGTGACCGCAATCGACGCCGAGACCGCGACCGTGCGGGTGGGGGAGGCGGCCGACCTCGAAGTGCGCGAATTGGTCGGGCGCACACCGGTATTCACCTCGGGCTTGACGCCGTCGGGCCCCATCGAGTGCGCGGTCCAGGTGCGCGCGCACGGTGAGACGGCCGACGCGGTGGCCGAACGCATCGACGATGAACTCGTCGTGCGGCTGCGCGTCCCGCTGCGCGGCGTCGCGCCGGGCCAGACGCTGGTGCTGTACCGGCCCGACCCCGACGGGGACGAGGTACTGGGCAGCGCCGTCATCGCCGCAACGTCGCGCTGATCCCGGCCTAACGCGGCACGTTCGCGACGATGTTCGTCATCACGATGTCGGACACCGATTGCGCGAAGCCGCAGAACGTCACCTCCAACATGGCCACCGACAGGAGCCGGTAGTCGCGGCCGCAGCCACCGGGCCGCAGGTGCAGCGAGGTGCCGTCGGAGTTCCAGTCACCGACGTAGAGCTGACCACCCGAGCCGTTCGCGCAGTCCCCGACGGTGCCCACCAGCGCGTTGAAGGCGGTCCGCGCGGTGTCGGCATCGCGATAGGCCGCGGCGCCCTCCGAGATCAACGCGCCGTCGGGCGGGTCCTGAAAGGTCGTCTTGTGGAACGCCTCGAGGTCGGGCCCGAAGGTGGCCGTCTCGTCGTAGATGAACCGGCACTCCCGCGGCGCGGTCTGGGCCAGCGCGTCGATGTTGACCGGGCTGGTGCCGTCCATCGAGGGAATGATGGTCAGGTGTTCGCCGGCGCCGGTGATCGCCCGCATCCGCGACTGGTCCAGCAGGATCGTGTCGACGTTGACGCCCTGCACCACCCTGCGGTTGGCGTCGGGCCCCGCCAGCGCCGCGCCGTCGACCACCCGGGTGCACGACACCGCCAGCAGCGCCGCCGCGCACCACAGCGGCAGCCTCGCCCACTTCGTCCTCTGCGACACCGTTTTTGCACCCCTCTGGGGTTGAACCTACCCGCGCGGCCCCCCGGCACACAGCCCCTGCCGACCGGGGGCCGAAGCGACGTCGAATACGGTTGGCCAGTGAGTGTTTTCGCGGGGCCCAGCGGCGTCGGTTCCTGGCCGGGCATCGCCGCGCGGGAGGCCGCCGCCGTGGTCGTCGGCGAACTGGCGGGCGCGCTGCCCCACCTCGTCGAGCTGCCCGCCCGCGGGGTGGGCGCTGACCTGCTGGGCCGCGCCGGGGCGTTGCTGGTCGACGTGGCCATCGACACGGTGCCGCGCGGCTACCGCCTCGCCGCCCGGCCGGGCGCGGTCACCCGCCGCGCCATCAGCCTCCTCGACGAGGACATGGACGCGTTGGAAGAGGCCTGGGAGACCGCCGGCCTGCGCAATGACGGCCGCGTGGTCAAGGTGCAGGCCCCGGGCCCGATCACGCTCGCCGCTGAGGTCGAGCTGGCCAACGGGCACCGGGCGATCACCGACCCCGGCGCGCTGCGCGACCTCACGGCGTCGCTGGCCGAAGGCGTCGCCGCGCATCGCGCGCAGCTGTCCCGACGCCTGGAAACGCCGGTGGTGGTCCAGTTCGACGAGCCGTCGCTGCCAAAAGCGTTGGGGGGAGCGCTGAGCGGGGTGACCGCTCTCAGCCCGGTCGCTGCGCTCGACGAGGCCGTGGCCGGCAGCCTGCTCGACTCCTGCGCCGAGACGGTGGGCGGCGAGGTGGCGCTGCACTGCTGCGCACCCGGGATACCGTGGGATCTGTTGCAGCGCAGCATCTTCAGTGCGATATCGGTCGACGCGGGCACGTTGAGCGCGGCGGATCTCGACGGCATCGCCGCGTTCGTCGAGTCGGACCGCGCCGTCATGCTGGGCGTCATCAACACCGGCGCCACCCGCGCCCCGTCACGGCGGCCGTCGGCGGAGCAGGTCGCCGCCGCGGTGGTCGCGGTGACCGATCGCCTCGGCTTCGCCCGCTCGGCGCTGCGCGAACGCATCGGCGTCACCCCGGCCTGCGGTCTCGCCGGCGCCACGCCCGAGTGGGCGCGCACCGCGATCGAGCTCGCCCGCAAGGCGGCCGAGATGTTCGCCGAGGATCCCGACGCCATCGAATAGGCGGCCGAGCGGGTTTTGCGTCGGTGTTCTCGGATAGCCTGCCAAGGTGAGCTCAGCAGAAGCTGATTCGGTAGCGCCCGAGGTTCGGCGGCAGTGGCAGGACCTGGCCGAATCGGTCCGTGAACACCAGTTTCGCTACTACATCAAGGACGCGCCGATCATCTCGGACGCCGAATTCGACACGATGTTCAACGAGCTCCTCGCGCTGGAGGAGCGCCACCCCGAGCTCCGGGTCGCCGATTCGCCGACCCAGCTGGTCGGCGGGGCGGGCTTCGCCACCGACTTCGCCGAGGCGCAGCACCTGGAACGGATGCTGAGCCTCGACGACGTCTTCGACCGCGACGAGCTCGTCGCCTGGAGCAATCGCGTCGAGAACGAGGTCGGCAAGGAGCCCCATTACCTGTGCGAACTCAAGATCGACGGGGTGGCGCTGTCACTGGTGTACCGCGACGGTCGGCTGGAACGCGCCGCGACCCGCGGCGACGGCCGCGTCGGCGAGGACGTGACGCTCAACGCGCGCACCATCGACGACGTGCCCGAGCGGCTGTCGGCCGACAAGCACTTCCCGGCGCCGGCCCTGCTCGAGGTGCGCGGCGAGGTGTTCTTCCTGCTCGCCGACTTCGAGGCGCTCAACGCCAGCTTGGTCGAGGACGGCAAGGCGCCGTTCGCCAATCCCCGCAACAGCGCCGCCGGCTCGCTGCGCCAGAAGAATCCGGCCGTCACCGCCCGGCGCAGGCTGCGGATGATCTGTCACGGCATCGGCCGCACGGAAGGGTTCGCGCCGAAGACCCAGCACGAGGCCTACGCCGCGCTGAAGGCCTGGGGCCTGCCGGTGGCCGAACAAACGGCACGCGTGCGCGGCCTGGCTGCGGTCGAGGATCGGATCGCCTACTGGGGCGAGCACCGCTACGACCTCGAACACGAAATCGACGGCGTGGTGGTCAAAGTCGACGACGTCGCGTTGCAGCGCCGGCTCGGGACCACGTCGCGCGCGCCGCGCTGGGCGGTCGCCTACAAGTACCCGCCCCAGGAGGCGCAGACCAAACTGCTCGACATCCGCGTCAACGTCGGGCGCACCGGGCGCGTCACGCCGTTTGCATTCATGACGCCGGTCAAGGTGGCCGGGTCGACGGTCGGGCTGGCCACCCTGCACAACGCCGCCGAGGTCAAACGCAAGGGCGTGCTGATCGGCGACACCGTGATGATCCGCAAAGCCGGCGATGTCATCCCGGAGGTGCTAGGGCCCGTCGTCGACCTGCGCGACGGCTCCGAGCGCGAATTCGTCATGCCCACAACGTGTCCCGAATGCGGCACCACGCTGGCACCGGCCAAGGAGGGCGACGCTGACATCCGCTGCCCCAACGCCCGGTCCTGTCCGGCGCAGCTGCGGGAGCGCGTGTTCCACGTCGCCGGTCGCGGGGCGTTCGACATCGAGGGGCTCGGCTACGAGGCCGCCATCGCCCTGCTCAAGGCGGAGGTGATCGCCGACGAGGGCGACCTGTTCACCCTGACCGAGGACGACCTGCTACGCACCGAGCTTTTCCGGACGAAGGCGGGCGCGTTGTCTGCCAACGGCAAACGGCTGCTCGACAACCTCGGCAAGGCCAAAAAGGTTGCGCTGTGGCGGATTTTGGTGGCGTTGTCCATCCGGCACGTCGGGCCGACGGCGGCGCGCGCCCTGGCGACCGAATTCGGCGACCTGGACGCCATCATGTCCGCCTCCACCGAGCGGCTCGCCGCGGTCGAGGGGGTGGGCCCGACGATCGCCGCGGCACTCACCGAATGGTTCACCGTCGACTGGCACCGGGCGATCGTCGACAAGTGGCGCGCCGCCGGCGTGCGGATGGCCGATGAGCGCGACACCAGCGTGCCGCGCACGCTCGAGGGGTTGACGGTAGTGGTCACCGGGTCGCTGGCCGGCTTTTCCCGCGACGACGCCAAGGAGGCGATCCTGGCACGCGGCGGCAAGGCCGCCGGGTCGGTGTCCAAGAAGACCGACTACGTGGTGGCCGGGGATTCACCAGGGTCGAAATACGACAAGGCCGTCGAGCTGGGGGTGCCCGTCCTTGACGAGGACGGCTTCCGGCAGTTGCTCGCCGATGGGCCGTCCGAAACTCCGGCGGAATAAGCCGATGAGCGGTCGCTACGGCGATTCCACCCGCAGCCTCAAAGCTGTGAATTCCCAAGCGGTTTCGGGCCAGCCGGTCGCGCCGCAGCCGGTGCTCGCCGCCACGTATCATCTTTCGGCCGACGAAACCCTGGACAGTTATGGCCGCAGCTCCAATCCGACCTGGCGGCAACTGGAGTCGGCGCTCGCCGAGCTGGAGGGGGCCGCGGGTGCTGTGGTGTTCGGCTCCGGCATGGCGGCCGTCAGCGCGGTGCTGCGGGCCTGGGTGCCGCCGGGGTCGACGCTGGTGGCGCCGGCCGACGGCTACTACCAGGTGCGCCGTCACGCCACCGAGGACCTGGTGGGGGTGACGGTCATCGCGGCGCCGAGCTCACAGATCTATGACGCCGCCGCCGGGGCCGACGTGGTACTGGCCGAAACCCCCACCAATCCGGGGCTGGACGTGGTCGACCTGCACCGGCTGGCCACCATCTGCCACGGTCGCGGCGCGCAACTGGTCGTCGACAACACCGCCGCCACGCCGTTGGGTCAGCAGCCGCTGTCGTTGGGCGCCGACGCGGTGGTGGCCAGCGCCACCAAGGCCCTGTCCGGTCACAGCGACCTGCTGGCCGGATACGTCGCCACCAGTCAGCCCGAGTTACTCGCCGCCGCCGAGCGCCAACGCCTGCTCGCGGGAGCGGTCCTGGGCGGGTTCGAGGCGTGGCTTCTGTTGCGCAGCCTGGAAACTGCCGGACTGCGATTCGAGCGCCAGTGCCAAAACGCCCGAGCGGTGGCGACGATGCTGGCCCGCCACCCGGCGGTGCGGGCCGTGCGCTACCCGGGGTTGGCGCAGGATCCGGCGCATCCGGTGGCCATGGCGCAGATGCGCCGATTCGGAGGCCTGCTCTCGGTCGAACTGGCTGGCGCGGCCGCCGTGCACGCCCTCGTCGATGCCAGCGAGCTGCTGATCGCGGCCACCAGCTTCGGGGGGCTGCACACCTCGGTGGACCGGCGGGCCCGCTGGGGGGACCCGGTCGCCGACGGATTCGCGCGCATTTCGCTCGGCATCGAGGACACCGACGACCTCGTCGCCGATATCGAACGCGCGCTCATGACCTCCCGATAAGCCACATACCCACGCCGCACCGCACGAGCGGCTCTATCGTGGGCTCTATGACCCAGACGGCCGAGGAGTGCGAGCAGGCATCGCCGTGGTCGCCGCGCGAGGCCGAAATCCTGGCGGTGACCGTGGAGCTGCTGCAGGAACACGGCTATGACCGATTGACCGTTGACGCGGTGGCCGGCGCCGCGCGCGCCAGCAAGGCCACGGTGTATCGGCGGTGGCCGTCGAAAGCCGAACTGGTGCTGGCCGCCTTTATCGAGGGCGTCCGTCAGGTGGCCGTCCCGCCGAACAAGGGCACGTTGCGCGACGACCTGCTGAGCCTGGGGGAGACGATCTGCCAAGAGGTGGTCCAGCACGCCGGGACGGTCCGCGCGGTGCTGGTCGAGGTGTCGCGGAATCCGGCCCTCAACGACGTGATGCAGCACCAGTTCATGGATTACCGGCGAGCCTTGATCCACCACGTGCTGCACCAGGCCGTGGCCCGGGGCGAGATCACCGAAGACGTCATCACCGACGAACTCTGGGACCTGTTGCCCGGGTACCTCATCTTCCGGGCCATAATTCCCGACCGACCGCCCACCCGTCGCACCGTGGAGGCGTTCGTCGACGGGTTCCTCATTCCGGGCCTGACCAGGCCCACCGGGTAACCACACGGCCATTTCGCGCCGGCCCGACGCGGGGAAAACATAGATACGCGCGCGTCTCTTGTGCAGTACGGTCCCGTACCGTACTGTCAAAGCTGTCGATCACGCTTACGATGTTGGCAGCCGCGCTCGGCTTGGGCGCGCCCCTGTCGCCCGACATTCGAAAGGCTAACGGGTGAAAGGCTTTTCGATCGCATCCCTGGTCAAGCGGGGATGGATGGTGATCGTCACCGTGCTCGTCGTCGCGCTCGCGGGGTTCGGGATCTACCGGCTGCACGGGATCTTCGGCTCGCACAACACCACGTCGCCCAACAGCGGCCTGTCCAACGAGATCGTCCCGTTCAACCCCAAGCAGGTTGTCCTCGAAGTGTTTGGCGCTCCGGGATCGGTGGCGACCATCAACTACCTGGACGTCAACGCGCAGCCGCAGCAAGTCAAAGACGCCCCCTTGCCATGGTCGTTCACCATCACCACCACGGAGCCCGCGGTCATTGGCAACGTCGTGGCGCAGGGCAATGGGGACACCCTCGGCTGCCGCATCACCGTCAACGGTGAAGTGAAAGACCAACGCACGGTTCACAAAGTCGACGCCTACACCTTCTGTCTGGACAAATCTGGATGAGCAACGATCAACAGCCGCGGTCCTTTGTGCCGCGCACCATTCGCCGGCTCGCGCTGCCGATCCTGCTGTTCTGGGTGGGGCTCGCCGCCCTCACGAACATCGCGGTACCGCAACTGGAAGACGTTGGGAAAACCCACAATGTGGCGTTGAACTCGCCCGACGCCCCGTCGCTCAAGGCGATCAAGCGCATCGGTGAGAAATTCCACGAGTTCGACACCGACAGCTCGGCCATGATCGTGCTGGAAGGTGACAAGCCGCTCGGCGCGGATGCCCACCGCTTCTACGACGAGATGATCCGCAGGGTCGAGCGGGACAAGAAGCACGTCCAACACGTCCAGGATTACTGGGGCGACACCCTCACCGCCGCGGGATCGCAGAGCAGCGACGGCAAGGCCGCCTACGTTCAGGTCAACCTTGCCGGCAATCAGGGCTCGGCGTTGGCCAACGAGGGCGTCGGCGCCATCCGCGACATCGTCGAACACATGAAGCCGCCCCCCGGCGTCAAAACCTATGTGACCGGCGCGGCGCCGCTGATCTCCGATCAGTTCGACGTCGGCAGCAAGGGGACCGCCAAGGTCACCGGGATCACCGTCGGGGTGATCGCGGTGATGTTGTTCTTCGTCTACCGCTCGGTGTTCACCACATTGCTGGTGCTCGCCACGGTCCTGATCGAAATGTCAGCCGCCCGAGGTCTTGTCGCATTCCTCGGGAACGCGGGAGTCATCGGGTTGTCGACCTATGCGACGAATCTGCTGACGCTCTTGGTGATCGCCGCCGGAACCGACTACGCGATCTTTTTTGTCGGCCGCTATCAAGAAGCGCGCGGATCCGGTGAGGATCGCGAAACCGCGTTCTACACCATGTATCACGGCACGACGCACATCGTTTTGGGATCGGGGCTCACCGTGGCGGGTGCGGTCGCCTGCCTGAGCTTCACCCGGCTGCCCTACTTCCAAAGCCTCGGCATTCCGGCCGCATTGGGCATTCTCGTCGCGCTGTTCGCCGCGCTCACCCTGGGGCCCGCCATCCTCACCCTAGGTGCCAAGGTGGGCATCTTCGACCCCAAGCGGGCGATCCGGACGCGAGGTTGGCGGCGCATCGGCACCGCCATCGTCCGTTGGCCGGGCGCGGTCCTGGCGTCGGCGTGCGCGCTGGCCCTCGTCGGTCTGCTCGCCCTGCCCGGATACAAGACGAGTTATGACACCCGGCCGTACATGCCCGCGAGCGCACCGGCCAACATCGGTTACGCCGCCGCCGAGAAGCACTTCTCGCGGGCCCGCCTGGAGCCCGAATTGCTGATGGTCGAAACGGATCACGACATGCGTAATCCGGAGAGCATGCTCATCCTGGACAAGGTGGCCAAGGCCGTGTTCCACGTCCCCGGCATCGCCCAGGTGCAGTCCATCACCCGGCCGTTGGGCACCCCGCTGGTCCACAGCTCGCTCGCCTTCGTGGTCAGCAATTCCAGTGCGGCGCAGCAGCAAAACCTGACCTACCAACGCGATCGGGCCGACGACGCGCTCAAGCAGGCCAATGAGCTGAGCAAGACCATCAACATTTTGAAGCAGCAGTACGTGTTGCAGCAGCAGCTCGCCGGCACCACCCACGAGGAGACCGAGAGCTTCCGCGACACGCTCGTCACGATCCGGGACCTGCGCGACAAGATCGCGAATTTCGACGACTTCTTCCGACCGGTGCGTAGCTATTTCTATTGGGAAAAGCATTGTTACGACATTCCCGCCTGCTTCGCTTTCAGATCCCTCTTCGACGCGCTCGATGGCGTCGACCAGCTCACCGAGAAATTCGAAAACCTCACGGCCTCCCTCGACAAGCTCGACGCGCTGCAGCCCAAACTAACGGCGCTGATCCCGCCGCAGATCCAGAGCCAGGAAACCAATCGCGACCTGACGTTGGCGAATTACGCCACGCTCTCGGGCATTTACGCGCAGACCGCGGCGGCGATCGACAACGCGACGGCGCTGGGGCGGGCCTTCGACGCGGCCAAGAACGACGACACCTTCTACCTGCCGCCCGAGGTGTTCAACAATCCCGACTTCAAGCGCGGGTTGAAACTGTTCCTGTCACCGGACGGCAAGGCCGCCCGCATGATCGTCACGCATGAGGGCGATCCCGCGACGCCGGAAGGCATTTCACACATCGACCCGATGGCCAAGGCCGCGCACGAGGCCTTGAAGGGCACGCCGATGGCCGGTGCGCAGATCTATCTCGGCGGCACCGCCGCGACGTACAAGGACATTCAGGACGGAGCCAAGTACGACCTGATGATCGTCGCGTTTGCGGCGCTGAGCCTCATCCTGCTGATCATGATGATCATCACGCGCAGTCTGATCGCCGCGCTCGTCATCGTGGGCACGGTGGCCCTGTCGCTGGGCGCCTCGTTCGGGCTGTCGGTTCTGGTGTGGCAGTACATCTTCGGCATTCAGCTCTATTGGGTTGTGCTGGCGCTGGCCGTGATCCTGCTACTCGCCGTCGGATCCGACTACAACCTGTTGTTGATCTCGCGGTTCAAAGAAGAGATTCATGCGGGCCTGAATACCGGGATCATCCGGGCGATGGCCGGCTCCGGCTCGGTGGTCACCTCGGCCGGCATCGTGTTCGCGGTCACCATGTGTGCGTTCGTGTTCAGTGGTTTTCAGGTGCTCGGCCAGATCGGCACGACCATCGGCCTCGGCCTTTTGTTCGACACACTGATCGTGCGGTCGTTCATGACGCCTTCTGTCGCACGGCTTCTCGGGCGCTGGTTCTGGTGGCCGCAGCGGGTGCGCCCACGACCGGCCAGCACCATGCTGCGCCCCTACGGCCCGCGCCCGGCGGTGCGTCAGCTGCTGCTGTGGGAAGACGACGACCCGGTGGCGATGTCATCAGAAGCTCGCTGATGGGGTTGTGCCGGGCTGCGAATCGGGATTCGCGGTAGTTTCAGCGCACTGACCTGTGGCATCCGGCGTGGGCTGGGGGATGCGCGCACCAACTTCGGAGCTGGGCTTTCGGGCAGCCGGTTTTGTCGGTGGTCGCTGCGATGATGGCGTCATGTCTTCGACCGCACCTGCTGACGCCGAGGTGGTGACTGCGAGCGACCGCCTTGAGGTGTTGTTCGAGGAGTTGGCGGAGTTGGCCGGTCAGCGCAATGCGATTGATGGGCGCATCGTGGAGATCGTCGCCGAGATCGATCGCGACCAATTGTGCGGTGTGACCGGTGCGCGCTCAGTGCCGGCGTTGGTGGCCTGGAAGTTGGGGTGTTCATCGGCCAATGCCCACACGATCAGCACCATCGCTGGCCGGCTGAGCGAGTTCCCGCGGTGTGCTCAGGGGATGCGCGAGGGCCGGTTCTCGGCCGATCAGGTGGGGGTAATCGCCGCACACGCGGGCCAGGGATCTGATGACCATTACGCCCAACTGGCCGCGGTCGCCACGGTCAATCAGCTGCGCACCGCGGTCAAGCTGGAGCCGCGTCCTGACCCCGACCCGCGTCCCGAGCCCGAGCGGTCGTTTATCGCGACCGCCACCGAGCAGGGGGCGTGTTATCGGATCACCCTGGGTCACGTGGATGCCGCGACGTTCGACGCCGCGTTGGCCTCGCATCGTGACGCGCTCATTAGCGAGTGGCGCCGCGACCACGGCGAGGGCGCGGGCGTGGGTGATCAGCGTCCGCCGGTGCCGGGCACGGCCGAGGCGTTCATGCGCCTGATCGAAGCGGGATGGGACAGCGAGGCCACTCGTCGGCCTCATGGGCAGCACACCACGGTGGTGGTGCACCTCGATGTCGCCCAGCGCGCTGCCGCGCTGCATCTGGGGCCGCTGCTGCCCGACGCCGAACGCCGATACCTCACCTGTGATGCCACCTGTGAGCTGTGGTTCGAGCGCCACGGCGAGGTCATTGGGGCCGGGCGGGCAACCCGGGTGATCAACCGGCGCCTGCGCCGCGCGCTCGAGCACCGCGACCGTATGTGTGTGGTTGCGGGTTGTGGCGCCACCCGGGGTTTGCACGCCCACCACCTGCGGCACTGGGAAGACGGCGGCCCCACCGAGTTGGCCAACCTGGTGCTGGTCTGCCCCTATCACCACCGGTTGCATCATCGGGGCCTGATCACCCTCACCGGACCCGCGCACGCTCTGGTGGTCACCGACGAGGACGGCCGAATCCTGAGCCCGGCATCGCTGGCACGCCCACCCACGGGGCCCCCGCCCGCGGTGGCGCCCTGCCCCGGCCCGACCGGCGAACGCGCCCACTGGTGGTGGTATGACCCCTTCCAACCCCAACCACCACCGACAAACAACTAGCCCGGCTACCGGGGCCGGCCCCTACCGGGACTGCATCGACGCAAACATGTTGGTGCATGGAGGAATTGGTTCAGACGACTGCGCCGCCTCGCTTTTGTTCGCCAGAGAAGCACGAGGCTCGCACGCGAGCGAACAACTGCCCATACCGATTCGCCATGCCCATCCTTCGAGGTATGCCCAACCGGATTCGATTGTGTTGGCGTCCGATTAGCGCAGCATGGTGGCGACGATCCCGGCGAGGTAGCCCAGCCGCGCGACCTCCGACGGCCGGAATTCGGGACCCGGGCGACCGAGCACCACCGCGGTGTGCGGGTCTCCCAGCGGGGCCGCGACCATCGTCATGTCCATGTCGCGCCATGCTTTCGGCACCCACTCGGCGTTGCTGTCCAGCGGCACGGCACGCTCGAGCGGCAGCCACGGGGCTGTGTCCGCCTTGGTCTCCGGGGCACCGCGGCTGCCGGCAAGGCGCTGCAGCTCGCCGCCCGAACTGCGCAAGACCGTGCACCAACTGACGCGCAGCACCCTGGGCGCCTCGTTGGCCAGCACCTGCAGCCTGGACGCCGTGTCGCGGGCCGCAGCGATATGGTCGAGCAGCTCCAGCTCGCGGTGCGCCTCAAGCAGACCGGTGTGTGGACGCACGCTGTCCACCCGAACGCCGGACAGTGATTCGGCGGCGGTGATCAGCGAGTCCGGCATCGCTCCCGCCGGCAGCTCGATGACCAGATCGTCGATCGCGTACCCCGAGCTTCGCTCCACGACGTCGAGGGACAAGATGTCAGCTCCCACCGAACCGAGCGCCACCGCCAGGGAGCCCAGGCTTCCCGGACGGTCGACCAGCTCGATGCGCAACAGATAGGAGGGCACGGCCAACACTGTTGCACAGCGATGTGTCGGCGGCATTTCGGCCGTCCGCCGACCCAGCGGGTGACTGGTCGACTGCGCCGCCCTACAAATAAGCTGAGCGGGCTGGTCGGCAGGTGTATAACAAGACGTGCCGCGGAACGGTGTGGAGCGCGAATATGCGTGGTCAGATAGGCGCGGCACGAATTACCCAGGGGGCTCGATGTGACTGAAGGGTCGGAGTCGGCGGGGCGTTTTGGCGGGCCCAACCCGATCGGCGGCCCCAGTGCAGGTGGTGCGCCCAACGATTCGCCGCCGCCCCAACCACCGCCCGACGTGGTTCCCCCTGCCTTCGCCGCACCAGGCGCGCTGACCGACGGGGCGCCGCCCAGTTGGCAAGGGCCGCCATGGCCGGGGCCGCCGATCGCGTCGCAGCAACCAATGATGCATTTCGGACCACCACCACGAAACAGCCGCAAGCGGTTGGTCATCGCCCTCATATCCGGTGTGGTCGTTGTCGTGATCGCGGCGGTCATTGCCATCGCGGTCACGCTCTCTGGCGGCGAAAAGAAACCGCTAACCGCGGTCGATGCGGTCAAAGGATATTTGGGGGCCCTCGCTCGGGGCGATGCCAAGGCCGCCCTTTCCTACGCCAAGGATCAACCCGCGACGACGCAGTTCCTCACCGATGACGTATTGAAGAAGCAGATTTCGAAGTGGCCGATCACCAACATTCGGGTTCTCGACAGCGACTCCCTGTCGGTGCACGTGGCCGCTAACTTCGGTGACCAGACGTCGGATCAGAAGATGTTCGTCAAGCAGGTCGACGGCGGGGGCTGGAAGCTCGAGGCCGGCGCCATCAAGGTGACATTCTTCAGTTCGCAGAGCGCGAAAGCGGCGAGCACGCTCACGCTGTTCGGAAAGCCGGTCAACGCCGACCAGGCGACGTATGTGTTCCCGGGCTGGGTCGATTTTGGCAACAGCAACCCGAATATCACCCAGCGCACCCCAACTCGTCCCTTGTTGTTGGACGACTTGAACTCCATCAGCTCGGGCACGTCGGTGAACCTGGACTACGACATCAGCGACGCCGGCCGTGCAGGGATTCAGACCGCGTTGAAGAACGCCTTCGCCGAATGTGCCAAGTCCACGCAGCTGCGACCGCCCAACTGCCCTCAGATGGCGCTGGCCTCCGACTTGGTAGACGGAACGGCGCAATGGGCGCCACCGACCGATATCAGTGGAATGACGATCGGGTCTTTCGACGCCGAGAAGATGGCGGTCAACGTGTACGGAATCGTCGATTTTCAGTTGACGGCAAAGTCGGCATCCGGAGCGCCGGACACGGGAAGGGTGCCGACGCTGGCGAAAGCGGTCGCTGATCTCAGCAAAAGTCCACCTGCGATCACCTTCAAGTAACTCAGCATGCGATCAAACGTGAGCAACGGGGCGACAGCGTGACGGACCAGAACTGGGGCCAACCCATCGGCCCGCAGCCAGGAGGTTGGCCCGGCGGTATGCCGCACCCGGGGAGCGGCGCCGACTCACCGATGCACCCGCCCGGCCCGGCGCCTAACTTCGCAAACGGACCGCAGGCGTTCTCGCCCATGGGGTTCCCGCCTCCCGGTGGGTGGCGGCCACCGCCCAAGCGACGTAAGCCACTCGTGATCACGCTTGTGGCGGGAGTGGCGGTGCTGGTGACCGTTGGCGTGGTCTTGGCGATCGTGTTGATGACGGGCAACGGCGCGAACTCCAAACGAGTGGGCAACGGCAGCGCCGGAGACGTGGTCAAAACATATCTCGAGGCGTTGGCCAAGGGGGACGCCGATACCGCGCTGGGTCTTGCCGCCGGGGAGCCGGCATCGAATGAATTTCTCACCAAAGAGATGCTCAAGCAGCAGATCGACCATTGGCCAATAAAAAACATTGCGATACTTGAAGATTCGTCCAAAGTTGAACCGGGTGACTTCGCCATCGTGAAGGCCGCCGCGGACTTTGGTGACAATCACTCTCAGGGCCAGATTCAGGTCAGAAAATCTGACGGTGTCTGGAAGATGGTCAGTTCGGCCATCAACATCTCGGGTCTCATGCAAGGCCTTTTAGGAGACGCGGCGGGCAGCCTGACCATTTTGGGCAAGCCGCTGGCGCAGGGACAGCACGCCTATGTGTTTCCCGGTTACCTCGGTATCTCGTCGGTGCGCTATGTGGACGTGATCGCCCAACCGGTGTTACTCGAATCCCTGCTAGGGGATAACCCCGCGCTGATCAACGTCGCATTCTCGATCAACGACGCGGGGCACGCCGCGATCACGGCCGCACTCGAGACCTGGCTCAACGGATGCCTTACCGCGCCCGATCGCTTCTTCAGATGCCCCACGATGCAGCGGGATACGCCGATCAACCCGACGACCGCAAAAATCACCGGACCGATCGATTTCAGCGGGCTGACCCAAAACTTGATGCCGATGACGCTAAGTGTGCTGACCACCGGAATCGCGCGCTACAACGCCACCGCGCAAACCTCAAGCGGGACAACGGCAAATTTCCAAGACACAGTTTCGTTCGAAATGGCAGTCAATCTGACCAAAGAGCCGCCCACGGTGGGGCCACTTCGATAGGTGAACATGACAACGACCCGCACCCAGCCCAACCATCAGGAGATGGAACACGTCTACCGCGTAGTGACCGCTATCTCACAAACCTTCGCGCGCAAAGTTGTTGGCCAGGACTATCTGCGAGAGTCGTTGTTACTCTGCATGCTCGCCGGGGGGCATATTCTGCTGGAAGGCGTTCCCGGCCTGGCCAAGACAACGGCGGCGCGCGTGATCGCCGACGCCATTTCCGGTGGTTTTCGTCGCATCCAGTGCACACCTGATTTGCTGCCCAGCGACATCATCGGAACCCAGATCTACGACTCTTCGACCAATTCCTTCACCACACAGTTGGGTCCAGTACACACCAACATCGTCCTCTTGGACGAAATCAACCGCTCGAGTGCAAAGACACAGAGCGCAATGCTGGAAGCCATGGAGGAACGACAGACCACTATTGCCGGTCAGGTGCACCCCATAGCCGACCCGTTTCTCGTGATCGCCACTCAGAATCCGGTCGATCAGGAGGGCACGTATCCACTTTCCGAGGCGCAGTCCGACAGGTTCATGATCAAGGAGGTGCTTCGCTACCCGTCACCCGATGACGAGGTCGAGGTGATCGCCCGAATGGACGCGGGAGTCTACGACCGAGGTGAAAAGGCGCCTGCTGTGGTCACTCTCGATGAAATCGTGCGGTTGCAGCACATCGTTCGCAACGTCCACATGGATCCGGTGCTGATTCGCTACGCCAGTCAGCTCGTGCACGTCACCAGGAACCCCAAACAATTTCTGCCACCCGAACAGGCTCGGTTGGTGCAGTACGGTGCCAGCCCGCGCGCGACCATCGCCTTCTGCAGAACGGCTCGGGCGTTGGCCGTGCTGTCGGGACGTAACCACGTCATCCCCGACGACATCCGGAAGCTGGCGCATCGAGTGTTGCGCCACCGGCTGATCCTGGGATTCGAGGCCGTCACCGTCGACGTCACCCCCGAAATGGTGATAGACGCCGTGCTGCAATCGGTTCGGGTACCCTGACGCCTCCCATGGGCCGACACCTGAACCGGGCCAAATCGTACTTCGGGACCGACACGCGCCGCATGCTCGAAGGTGGCCGGTATGCCTTGCTGCACACCAGAAGCCTGGAGCTGGACGATCTCCGGCCATATGTCCCCGGGGACGACGTGCGCGATATCGATTGGAAGGCATCGGCGCGTTCGGGCTCGGTGCTCATCAAGCGATTCGTCTCGGAAAAGCATCACAAGATCCTGCTGGTCGCCGACGCCGGACGGAACATGTCGGCGCTGGCCAAGGGTGGCGAGCTGAAGCGCGAGGTGGCCACGAACGTGATGGGTGCGGTGGGGCTCATCGCCATGGGGCGAAGCGACGAGATCGGCATCGTCTACGGGGATGCGCGTGGCTCCGCGGCGATTCGTAGCCAACGCGGCGAGACGCACATCGAAAGCATATTGGAGCGCTTCTACCAGAACAGCATTGGCGAAGCCGGCGCCAGCGACATCGTCACCCAGCTCGAGTTCGTGGCACGGGCGCAGCGCCGGCGCCTGTTGCTCGTCGTGGTGTCCGACGAGCCGGACGTCACCCCCGCGCTCGATGACGTCCTCAAGCAGCTGAGCGGGAGGCACGAACTCATCTGGCTCATGATCGCAGATATGCCGGCGACCGGGTCGATGGATGGCGAGCAGGACGGCTTCGACGTGGCCACCGGGCGCTTCGTGCTCGGCGGAGCAGCCTTGGGGCCGCGTGTGGTGGCCGCCTATCAGGCGGCCGAGCAGCGCAGAGCCGCGCACCTCGACGCATTCCTCACCGCACACCAGGTACGTGTGGCCAGAATCGCCGGCAGTGCCGAAATACGCCCGAAGATCGTCGAACTCACCGAAGCGTATCGCAATGCCGGGTGACGATTTGCTCCGTTTCATCGGAGGGCCGCTGCCCTTCCCGTCGTGGTGGCGCGTGCTCGGCATTCTCTTAGTTCTCGCGGTGATCGTCTGGTACGCAGCAGTTTTCGTGTGGACGTTGCCGCCGTCCAGGTTGCGCCGACTGCCGGGGATCCGGATCGTCCACACACGGGTCACTCGCCGCAGATTCGTTATCGCGATACGTGAGATCGATACCCACCGCCGAAACGGCGGGCTGACCGATGCCCAGGCCAGTGCGCAAATCAGCCGGGTGGTGCGCACTTTCCTTTATGTAGCGACCGGGGTCCGGGCTCAATACCTGCATGTCGCGCAACTGTCCGACGGCCCCCTCGCCGCGGCCATCCCGATCCTTGACGATTGCAACGACGCTCAATTCAACCCCGAGGCGCAGGTGGACGTCACCATGTTGGGTCGCTCGGCGAAGGAGCTGATCTCCTCGTGGACCTGAAATGGTGGCCTGTGGTCGTCGTCGGGCTGTTCAGCCTGGCGGCCGCGACTGCCGCCGCTGCGCTGCTCCCGATGGCCCAGGTGCGCCGGGCCCTTCGACCCCTGGCGCACATCGATCGACTCACCCGGCTGCCCGAGTATGCGCGCGTCTACCGGTTGTACTTCTTCTCCGTGATCGTGACCGCGGTGCTGCTGGTGGCGACATTTCTCACCGCGTTGACGGCCAGCGCCCGACCGGCGGGGATGTCGTCATCGACCCGCGCCTTCGACACCGCCTACCCCGAGGATGTGATGCTGTGCGTCGGCGAACCCGTAAGCGATCGCACGACGGCTGATCTTCTCAACTACTACGCCGCATACGCGGCGCAGCTGAAACAGACCGACGCACTCCGGATCGGGCTTACCTCAACGACATTGCGCGTCATCCCACTGACCCGTGACTACCATTACGTCGCCGAACGATTGAAATCCCTGGCCGGGCTTGCCCCGATCCAGCAAGACCTCGATGGCCGAAAGCCGGTGTCCAACGCGCGCCGCGCGGCCCTTCAACGCGGAGTCGACGAGTTCTCCCGACGGGTCGACTATGTCGACTACGTTCCGAGCCTGAATGATGTGCTCGCGCTTTGTATGACGGGCTTTCCATCGCACGAAACACGGAGTCAACACCGCCGACAGTTGATCTACCTTGGTCCCAGCGCTTTGCGCGACCCCTCAGATCATCGCCCGCCGCTGTTCTCCGACGAGGCCGTCCGACAGATGGCCACGCAGGCCGGTGTCCAGATCAATGCCGTCGCACGATCGGACATCGCCGCATTATCGCCCCAGAGCAACGACTCGTTGCGTGCGATCGCCGACGCCAGCGGCGGCAAGTTCTTCTTGTACAACCCTGTTGGCGCCGCTCAAACCGGCAATGGCGCCGACCCCACTCTGATCCGCTACCTCGACGAGATTCGGTCCAATGCACCCAGGGCCGAACTGCCAGGCGGCCAAGTCATCAGCAGCCGATCCTGGGATTCACCGGAAACCGTGCTGATCGCCGGCGTCGTCGCCGCAGCACTGCTTTGCGTCGCCCTGGCGGTGCTACGGCGATGAGTTTCTACCCCGTACTGCCGACGGCGTTGCTGCTCATAATCGCCGCGGCGCTGCTCGCGATCCGTATGGCCGCGCTGTACCGGTTGCTCCTCCGCACGGGTACCGGACGCTATCGGAGAGTTGCGATCCGGTGGAGCGGGCTGACAGCCGCGGTCATCTTGCTTCTGCTCGCGGCCTTTCGACCTGGGTTCGACAACGATCGAGGCTCGTATTCGGTAGACCTGAACCCGGTGGCGAAATTCGATCCAAATCTGAACGTGTTCTTTGTCGTTGACCGGTCCGTCAACTCGCGCGTCGAGGATTTCGGCGACGGCAAATCTCGAATGTCGGGGATCCGCGCAGATATCCATGCCCTCATCGACGAGTACCCACACGCACGCTTCTCGGTGATCTCGTTCGCCAGCAAGGCCTCGGTGGACTGGCCACTTTCCGACGATGCTTGGAGCCTGCAATCCATGGTCGACGGGCTGTCGCCCTACACACTGGTGGCTCCGGATACGGTATACCAAGTCGACCCTGCTATCGCGCGAGACTTATTGGTCAGCAAGGTAAAAGATGCTTCGGCAACATATTCCGGTTCGAAAAGCCTCGTGTTCTATTTCGGTGAGGGCGCAGCGGGCTCCCGCGTACCGACCGCCCCGTTCAACATCGATCGCGATAAGGTTGCCGGCGGTGCGGTTCTCGGCTACGGGACCCTGACGGGCGGCCCTATTCCCGCTGGGTGGGTGGACGGCACGAAGGCGTACCAGAGCGACCCCAGCGGAAATGGTGCGGCGCTGAATTCGTCGATCGATGAAAGCCGGCTGAAAAACATCGCCGCGCAACTCGACGTGCCCTACTTCCATCGCGAAAGCGGACAACCTATTAGCGGAGTGTTGCCGCCGGTGGACCACAGTGCCGCCGTACGGCACGACGGACACAAAGTGACGGCGCAGTTGCTCGAACGCCGCGAAATGTACTGGGTTTTCACGCTGACCGCTGCGGTTCTGTTGCTGATAGAGATCGCTCTGACCATTCGTGAATACCGACGAAATCGTATGTCGCGGCGGGACGTAGCGCGATGATGCTGAGACAGGTGCCGCGGGCGGCGCTGCGCAACCTCGGCGGGCGGGTAATCGCCGAGTTCCGCCCGTCATCCGCGCGTGTCCGACTCCGCAGAAGGCTGTATGTCTTCTCTGCCCCGGTGGCCATCCTGGTGCTGCTGGCCGCGTTCAAGATGATTGCCGTGGGTGTCGTCGGCGACCGCACGATAGCCGATTTCGACCGGCACGACATCGAGGCGCTGCGCCACGACCTTTCGTCGCTCGGCATCTTCGACGTGATCGACCCGGCCAAGACGTCATTTGCAGCCGGCGATTTGAGCGTCTTGGAAGGTCGCCTGCACGAGGCCGACGATCATTTTTCCCAATCCCTGACTCGCACCGGCAAGGGGCAATCCTGCCCTGTACGCATCAACCTACTTCTGGTACGAGAAACGTTGGGGGACTTGGCTACTCGTGCCGGAAACCGCGACGAGGCTGCACGCCTCTACACTGAGGCGATCGCGCTGGCCAGCGATGCTCCTCCGGCGTGCTTCGCGGGCAACACCGATCCCAACCCCGACCGTCGCGCGATCAGAAATTCCGCGATAACCCGGTTGCGACAGAAATTGGATTTGCTCCACGCGCCGCCTGGTGCCCCGCCCCTGCCGGCCGCCACAGTGACACGTCAGCCTCCACCGACCTCCCTTACCCCGGCCAGTTCGGCGCCGCCCATACCTGGCCTCCCGTCGTCGAGCCCGCCGCCGTCGAGCCCTTCGCCGTCGAGTCCGCCGGCACCGCAGCCTGCGACCGGCAACGGTCCGGGGCCGAACATGCCCGAATTGCCGCAAACTGGCACAGCGGACATCCCGGTGGTGGGACCCGACAATGTGAATGAGGATCCGAATGCGGGCGGCATCCTGAACCCCGTCTCGCCGGACAGGATTCCGATCGCCGGCAATGGAGGAGTTCTCGGACACCGCCTTGGGACAGGCGATCCGATGGATCTCTTACGACGTCTGCTTGACAACTCCAACGCCTATGGCGACAACCAGGAATGAACTGCTCCTGAAGCAAACCTGCCGATCCGCAGCCCGCCTCGTCGGTGGGCGAAACCCACCACGAGTCCACGACCCGTTTCCGATTAGGCTTTCCAGTCGTGTCCCAGATCTCCCGCGACGAGGTAGCGCACCTGGCCCGGCTGTCCCGGCTGGCGTTGACCGACAGCGAGCTCGACAGCTTCGCCGGCCAACTCGACGCCATCCTGACCCACGTCAGCCAGGTGCAGGCGGTCGACGTCACCGGCGTCGAAGCCACCGACAACCCGCTCAGTGACGTCTCGAAAGACGTCACCGGGACCCGCCCGGACGAGCCGGCACCCTGCCTGACGCAAGCCGAAGCGCTGGCCGAAGCGCCGTCTGCCGTCGACGGCCGCTTCGCGGTCCCGCAGATCCTGGGGGACAGCGAGTGAACGAGGTCATCCGGTCCGACGCCGCGACGCTGGCCGCCCGGATCGCCGCCAAGGAGCTGTCATCGGTCGAGGTCACCCAGGCGTGCCTGGACCAGATCGAGGCCACCGACGACCGCTACCACGCCTTCCTGCACGTCGCGGCCGACGAAGCGCTCGGCGCGGCCGCCGTCGTCGACGAGGCGGTGGCCGCGGGCGAGCGGCTGCCGTCGCCGCTGGCCGGGGTGCCGCTGGCGCTCAAGGACGTCTTCACCACCGTTGATATGCCGACCACCTGCGGGTCCAAGATCCTCGAGGGCTGGCGTTCTCCGTACGACGCCACCGTCACCTCGCGGCTGCGCGCCGCCGGCATCCCGATCCTGGGCAAGACCAACATGGACGAGTTCGCGATGGGCTCCTCGACCGAGAACTCCGCCTACGGGCCCACCCGCAACCCGTGGAACGTCGACCGGGTGCCCGGCGGCTCCGGCGGCGGCAGCGCGGCGGCGCTGGCCGCGTTCCAGGCGCCGCTGGCGATCGGGACCGACACCGGGGGCTCCATCCGGCAGCCGGCCGCGCTGACCGCGACCGTCGGCGTCAAACCGACCTACGGCACGGTGTCGCGCTACGGCCTGGTGGCGTGCGCGTCGTCACTGGATCAGGGCGGCCCGTGCGCGCGCACCGTGCTGGACACCGCGCTGCTGCATCAGGTGATCGCCGGGCACGACACCCGCGACTCGACGTCGGTCGACGCGGCGGTTCCCGACGTCGTCGGCGCGGCGAAGGCCGGGGCGGCCGGGGACCTCAAGGGCGTGCGCGTCGGCGTGGTCAAGCAGCTGCGCGGCGAGGGGTATCAGCCTGGGGTTCTCACTTCGTTCGAGGCCGCTGTCGAGCAGCTGACCGCGCTCGGCGCCGAGGTGACCGAAGTCGACTGCCCGCACTTCGAGTACGCCCTGGCCGCCTACTACCTGATCCTGCCGTCGGAGGTGTCGAGCAATCTGGCGCGCTTCGACGCGATGCGCTACGGCCTGCGGATCGGCGACGACGGCAGCCACAGCGCCGAGGAGGTGATGGCGCTGACCCGCGCCGCCGGCTTCGGCCCGGAGGTCAAGCGGCGCATCATGATCGGCACCTACGCGCTCTCGGCCGGCTACTACGACGCCTACTACAACCAGGCCCAGAAGGTGCGCACCCTGATCGCCCGCGACCTGGACGAGGCCTACCGGTCGGTGGATGTGGTGGTGTCGCCGGCGACCCCGACCACCGCGTTCGCGCTCGGCGAGAAGGTCGACGATCCGCTGGCGATGTACCTGTTCGACCTGTGCACCCTGCCGCTGAACCTGGCCGGTCATTGCGGCATGTCGGTGCCGTCGGGCCTGTCGCCCGACGACGACCTGCCCGTCGGATTGCAGATCATGGCGCCCGCGCTGGCCGACGACCGCCTGTACCGGGTCGGGGCCGCCTACGAAGCGGCGCGCGGGCCGTTGCCGAGCGCGATCTGACGTCTGCTCGCGCCAGTAGCCCACCGCCCGGCAAGATAGGGCTATGCGGATCGGAGTGCTCACCGGAGGCGGCGACTGCCCCGGGCTCAACGCCGTCATCCGGGCGGTGGTGCGTACGTGCGACTCCCGGTACGGCTCCTCGGTGGTCGGATTTCAAGACGGATGGCGCGGATTGCTGGAGAACCGGCGCATCCAGCTGCAGAACGACGACCGCAACGACCGCCTGCTGGCCAAGGGCGGAACGATGCTGGGCACCGCCCGCGTGAATCCCGACAAACTGCGGGCCGGGCTGAACCAGGTCAAGCAGACCCTCGACGACAACGGGATCGACGTCCTCATCCCCATCGGCGGGGAAGGCACGCTGACGGCCGCGCACTGGCTGTCGGAGGAAAACGTTCCCGTGGTCGGCGTGCCGAAGACCATCGACAACGACATCGACTGCACCGACGTGACTTTCGGCCACGACACCGCGCTGACCGTCGCCACCGAGGCGATCGACCGATTGCACAGCACCGCCGAGTCCCACCAGCGCGTGATGCTGGTCGAGGTGATGGGCCGGCACGCGGGCTGGATCGCGCTCAACGCGGGCCTGGCTTCCGGCGCCCACATGACGCTGATCCCCGAGCAACCCTTCGACGTCGAAGAAGTCTGCCGACTCGTCAAACGTCGCTTCCAGCGCGGAGATTCGCACTTCATCTGCGTGGTCGCCGAGGGCGCCAAACCCGTACCCGGCTCGATTGCATTGCGGGAAGGCGGAATCGACGAATTCGGCCACGAGAAGTTCACCGGTGTCGCCGCGCAGCTGGGCGCCGAAGTGGAGAAGCGGATCAACAAGGATGTCCGCGTGACCGTCCTGGGCCACGTCCAGCGCGGGGGCACCCCGACGGCCTACGACCGGGTGCTGGCCACCCGGTTCGGCGTGAACGCGGCCGACGCGGCGCATGCCGGCGAATACGGCCAGATGGTGTCGCTGCGTGGCCAGGACATCGGGCGAGTGCCGTTGGCCGATGCGGTACGCCAGCTCAAGCTGGTGCCCGACAGCCGCTATGACGACGCCGCCGCCTTCTTCGGCTAGGCCCGCCGGGCAAACAACCGGCGGCTTTCAGTCGGCCACGGCATGAGCGGTGCGTAATCACCTCGTCTTGGTGGTTTCCGGACCCGTGCGTAGCGGCTATACGGGGGTATGAGCAACCGTGGTGCGAGTCGCGGCGCCGTTCAACAGCACGTTGGGTCGGCGGGCCCGCCGGGCCCGGCACACCACAATCCGCGCCCGCCAGGATGGCGTCCCGACGCCGACCCGTTCGACACGACGGTGCCCCAAACTCGCGGCCCCGCCCGCCGTCCGGGGCCGCCGCAGGGGATTCCGCAACCGCCCCGCCCCGGTTCGGTGCTGGGCGAGACGGCGCTGGACCGCTTCGACCAGCCCGAGACCGATGCCAGGCTCAACTGGCGCGGACTAGTCCATCGCGTCACCGGCATTGATCTCGGCCCCAGCAAAAACACCGCCTACGAAAACGAGCTGCGAGATCGCATCCGCGCGACCGTGGGCGGCGCCTTCCCGATCGCGGTCCTCAGCCTCAAAGGCGGGGTGGGCAAGACCGCGGTGGTGGAGGCCCTCGGGTCGACGTTCGCCGCGGTGCGCAACGACCGGGTGCTCGCCCTCGACATCGACGCGGGGGACTTGGCCGAACGTCACGGCCGTCGCAACCCGCACAGCCTGGCCGACCTTCTTCGCGGCGGCCCGGCAACGCACTACGAGGACATCCGGGCGCTGACCTACATGAACGGCTTCGGCTTGGAGGTGCTCGGGCTGCCGGACTACGCGCGCACCGACTGGCGCCTGGAACGCCGCGATGTTCTTCGGGCGTTCTCGATGCTGAGGAACCAGTATTCGGTGGTGCTGGTCGACTGCGTCAAGGCGCTCAATTCCAGTGTGATGGAGGCTGTTCTGCCGGAGTCGCGGGCCCTCGTAGTGGTCACGAGCACCTCCATCGACGCGATACGCAAGACCCAGACCACCCTGGAGTGGCTGTGCCACAACGGGTATCAACGATTGATGGCCTCGACTGTGCTGGCGGTCAATCACCTCGAGCCGGCCAAGGTGGACAGTGTGGCCGTCACGGAACTCGACCGGCTGTCCGCACGCGTCGCCGCCACGGTGGTGCTGCCGTTCGACCGGCACGTGCACGAGGGCAGGAAGATCGCGCTGGACCGAATGAGCAAGGAAAGCCGGCGCAGCTACCTCGAGATGGCCGCCGTGCTGGCCGGGATGTTCCCCGGCAGGGGAGGGGAGCGCGCTCGCGATCACCACGGGTCTTGATCGGTGGTGACCCGCTTCGCCCGGCTCCGCCGCGCTCGCGATCACCACTAGGATCGAGCGCATGAGTGTTGCCGCCAGCGCCGACCTGATGGAGTACGACGACGTCATCGCACGTTTCGATCCGGTACTCGGCCTCGAGGTGCACGTCGAGCTGTCCACCGTCACCAAGATGTTCTGCGGCTGCTCCACCGCATTCGGCGCCGAACCCAACACCCAAGTGTGCCCGGTGTGCCTCGGGCTGCCCGGCTCGCTGCCGGTGGTCAACGAGAGCGCGGTCGAGTCGGCCATCCGCATCGGGCTGGCGCTCAATTGCGAGATCGTGCCCTGGTGCCGCTTCGCCCGGAAGAACTACTTCTACCCGGACCAGCCGAAGAACTACCAGATTTCGCAGTACGACGAGCCCATCGCCATCAACGGCTACCTCGAGGCCCCGCTGGAAGACGGCACCACCTGGCGGGTCGAGATCGAGCGCGCGCACATGGAGGAAGACACCGGCAAGCTCACCCACATCGGCAGCGAGACCGGGCGCATCCACGGCGCGACCACGTCGCTCATCGACTACAACCGCGCCGGCGTGCCGCTGATCGAGATCGTCACCAAGCCGATCGTCGGGGCGGGCGACCGGGCGCCGCAAATCGCCCGGGCCTACGTGACGGCGTTGCGAGACCTGTTGCGCGCCTTGGATGTATCCGATGTCCGGATGGACCAGGGCTCTATGCGCTGCGACGCCAACGTGTCGCTGAAGCCGACCGGTCAGGCCGAGTTCGGTACCCGCACGGAAACCAAGAACGTCAACTCGCTGAAAAGCGTCGAGGTCGCGGTGCGTTACGAAATGCAGCGCCAAGCGGCCGTCTTGGCGTCCGGCGGTCGAATCACCCAGGAAACCAGGCACTTTCACGAGTCCGGTGGCTACACGAGCCCGGGCCGCACCAAAGAAACGGCCGAGGACTACCGGTATTTCCCGGAGCCCGACCTCGAGCCCGTCGCGCCCAGCCGCGAGCTGGTCGAGCGGCTGCGCCAAACCATCCCCGAACTACCGTGGTTGAGCCGCAAGCGCATCCAGGAAGAGTGGGGGATCTCGGACGAGGTCATGCGCGACCTGGTCAATGCCGGCGCGATCGAACTGGTCACTGCCACCATCGAACACGGCGCGTCCAGCGAACAGGCGCGCGCCTGGTGGGGCAACTTCTTGATGCAGAAGGCCAACGAGGCCAACGTCGCGCTCGACGAACTGGCCATCACGCCCGCACAGGTCGCCGCGGTGGTGGCACTGGTCGACGAGGGCAAGCTATCCACCAAGCTGGCCCGCCAGGTCGTCGAGGGCGTGCTGGCCGGGGAGGGCGAACCCGAAGAAGTCATGACCGCCCGCGGCCTGGCGCTGGTGCGTGACGACTCGATCACCCAGGCGGCGGTCGACGAAGCGCTGGCCGCCAATCCCGATGTGGCGGAAAAGATCCGGGGTGGCAAGGTGGCCGCGGCGGGCGCGATCGTCGGCGCGGTGATGAAGGCCACCCGCGGGCAGGCCGACGCCGCCCGGGTGCGCGAACTGGTCCTGGCGGCCTGCGGCCAGGGCTAGCTCACCAAATCCCGCGTCAGGTCTTGTCGTCGTTGTTGCGCGGGAAGCCGCCGCCCTGCGGGAAGAGCGGGAACACCACGTCGTCCAGCTTCTCGGCGTCGCCCGCCGTCTTGTTTACCGTTGCACCCCAGACGTTTCCATCGGGTGACATGCGCAGCGCCCACGCGTGGGCGTGAGTGTCCTTGCGGACGACGTCGGGTTCGCCGGTGACAGCACCCGTGGTGGGCGCCAGCCGGACGGCCACCGTCAGCTTGGTGTTGATCAGGTTCACCAGCACGGTCCCGTCCATCGCGGCGCAGCCGGCGACACCGGGCTTGTCCGGCCAGGTCCACACCGTGGAGACGTCCGACGTTTTGGTGATGCGCTGCAACCGATCCGCGGTCGGTGTGCGGTCGGCGACATACAACGAGCCGTCGACCGGGTCGATGCACAGGCCGCCGCCTGAACCCACACCGGACAGCGCCGTGGTGGGCGGTGCCTGACCGACGGTGGTCGGCTGCTCGATGCGCAGCACCTTGCCCGCCAGCGAATTGGGATCGGCGGCCATCGCCGGGTTGCCGGCGTCGCCGGTCAGCACGACCAGCGTGGTGGGACTGGTGAAGATCAACGCGCCGGTGTTGCCGGTGGCGCCCTTGGGGATTCCGGTCAGGATGTCCTTGGGGATGTCGCCGTCGGCGATCCGGATGACCCGGTTGTCGGTCGGGGTGCTGACGTAGGCGTACATCAGGCGGTCTTGGGTGTAGGTGGGTGAGAGCACGATGTCCATCAACCCGCCATCCCCGGACGGGTCGACCGGGATGACCATCTTCACCTTCGGCTCGGCGCTGACCGAGATCTCCTTGACCGCACCGGTGGTGCGCTCGGCGACCAGCGCGGTTTTGCTGTCCGGCCCCATGATCAGGCCGCTGGTGCTCTCCAGGCAGCCCTGCATGACCCCCGGGGCCGGGCAGGCCTTGGGGAACGGGGTGGGCGGCAGCGGCGGTGGCGGGGGAGGCGTCGAGCTCGGCTGCGGCTTCAATTCCGGGGCGGTGGTGAACGGTTGTGATTGCGCGTCGTTGAAGCGCGCGCACCCGCCCGTCACCAGCACGAGGGCACACAGCGCGGCGAGCCCGCGCCGAACCGACCGCCCCGATCGCCCTAGTCGCATGACCGTCAGGCTACGGACACCGCCAGCGCCGCCGCCACACACGTCCCGCTCGACCGCCGCCGAACACCCGATCGGGTCCCACGTTCCGCGCGGCGCCGACGGGCCCCGAATCGTGCCGTCCGGGCCCCGCAGACGGGCCCGGGGGCCGATTTCGGGCCGTTTGGCGGGCAAACCGCCGATTGCCTGGCGAAAGCGCCGCTCAAATCCCCAATTCGGGGCCATCTGCCCTTACCCTGACACCCGTGACCAGTCAACCGAATGACGCAGATTGGCAGCGGCCCGGCGAATCCCCGGAGCCGACCCCGGGACGCCCCGCCTCGGCGCGCCTGGTCGACCCCGAAGATGATCTGACGCCAGTCGGCTACCCCGGCGACTTCAACCCGTCCACCGGGACCACCACCGTCATCCCCTACGGCGCCGCCGCGGCGATGGCCGGCTCCGCGGGCGCGGGTTACAACCTGCTCGAACAGCAGGAGCCGCTGCCGTACGTCCAGCCGCACTCGGCCGCCCGGCACGCCGCGCCGGACTCCACCGAGATCGACGACGACGAGCACGACGACCGGTTGCACGACGTCGGCCGGCGCGGAACCCAGCATCTGGGTTTGCTGGTGTTGCGGGTCGGGCTGGGCGTGGTGCTCGCCGCCCACGGGCTGCAGAAGCTGTTCGGCTGGTGGGGCGGCTCGGGCGTGACCGGCTTCAGGAACTCACTGTCCGACGTCGGCTACCAGCACGCCGACATCCTGGCCTACGTGAGCGCCGGCGGCGAGCTCGTGGCGGGCGTGCTGCTGGTGCTGGGCCTGTTCACGCCGCTGGCCGCGGCCGGCGCGCTGGCGTTCCTGATCAACGGCCTGCTGGCCACCGTCTCGGCGCGCCCACACACGCACACCTTCTCGTTCTTCCTGCCCGAAGGGCACGAATACCAGATCACGCTGATCGCCATGGCCGCGGCGGTCATCCTGTGCGGGCCCGGCCGCTACGGCCTCGACGCGCGCCGCGGCTGGGCCCATCGACCCTTCATCGGGTCCTTCGTCGCCCTGCTGGCCGGCATCGCCGCCGGTATCGGCGTGTGGGTGGCGCTCAACGGCGTGAACCCGATCGGCTGACCCGGGGCCGCATTCACTGATAGAGGTTGGGAACCCGCCCCGAGCTGGCCGCGGTCAGCTCCGGCAGCGTCGCAAAGGTGACCGCCGGCAATCGCACCTCGGCGCCGCTCTTGAGGCGCGCCCGCGCCCAGGAACCGCGGTGAAAACGCAGCCCGTCGATGTCGTCCCAACGCACCGTCTGGCTGCCCAGCAGCGTCCGGACGGTGACGCCGCCGTCGTCGGCGACGGTGCGCAACCGGATGATCATCGCCGACAGCACCACCGGAATGATCAGCAGCGGCGCCGACGGCGGAAACAGCATCACCGGGATCAGCAATCCCAAGACCAAGAATCCGACGGCCAGGTGCGCGATGGGGGACACCTTGATCACGAGCGGTGTTCGGGAAGACGAGCCGGTAGCCACCCGACCATCATTTCACCCGGCCCGCCCGGAGGATCCCGCGAGCGTCCCCGCCGCGGCGCCGCGGGCAACCCGGCTGGTGACGGTGACGGATTTGACTGCTGAGCTGTGCGAAGACTACCGTCGAGCGCTATGGATACCGCCGGAAAGCCCGGGATGCTCGTAGTAATTAGGCGCGTTGGTGCCTGACTTGCCCTTCAGCATTTGAAGCAATCCAGCACCAACGCGCAACCCTCGTGCAGCAGATGAGCTGTCGGGGGTTTTTTGTTGCCCCCGCGAGATTCCCAGAGTGAATAAGGACTAACGACAGTGAGCGTTCCCACCAGGCGGCCCGCCCCCGACACACCGGGCGCCGCCGACATCGCCACCGACGCGGTGAAGCCGGCCGCGAAGTCTGCGAACGGCAAGCCGAAACGCATTGGGCCCGAGCAACTTACCGGCGCGCAGTCGGTGATCCGGTCGCTGGAGGAACTCGACGTCGACGTCATCTTCGGCATCCCCGGCGGCGCGGTGCTGCCGGTCTATGACCCGCTGTTCGACTCGCAGAAGCTGCGCCACGTGCTGGTCCGCCACGAACAGGGCGCCGGCCACGCCGCCAGCGGCTACGCGCACGCCACCGGCAAGGTCGGCGTCTGCATGGCGACGTCGGGCCCCGGCGCCACCAACCTGGTCACCGCGCTGGCCGACGCCCAGATGGACTCGATCCCCGTCGTCGCCGTCACCGGCCAGGTCGGGCGCACGCTGATCGGCACCGACGCCTTCCAGGAAGCCGACATCTCGGGCATCACGATGCCGATCACGAAGCACAACTTCCTGGTCCGCTCCGGCAACGAGATCCCCCAGGTGCTCGCCGAGGCCTTCCACATCGCCTCCTCGGGGCGGCCCGGCGCGGTGCTCGTCGACATCCCCAAGGACGTGCTGCAGGGTCAGTGCACGTTCAGCTGGCCCCCGCGCATCGATCTGCCCGGCTACAAGCCGACCGTCAAACCGCACAACCGGCAGATCCGGGAGGCCGCCAAGCTGATCGCGGCGGCCCGCAAACCGGTGCTGTACGTGGGCGGGGGCGTGATCCGGGGAGACGCGACCGAGCAGCTGCGCGAGCTGGCCGAGCTGACCGGCATCCCCGTGGTGACCACCCTGATGGCGCGCGGCGCGTTCCCGGACAGCCATCGTCAGCACATGGGCATGCCCGGCATGCACGGCACCGTCGCCGCGGTGGCGGCCCTGCAGCGCAGCGACCTGCTGATCGCCTTGGGCACCCGCTTCGATGACCGGGTGACCGGCAAGCTGGACACCTTCGCGCCCGAAGCCAAGGTCATCCACGCCGATATCGACCCGGCCGAGATCGGCAAGAACCGCCATGCCGACGTGCCGATCGTCGGCGACGTCAAGGCCGTCGTGGGCGAGCTGGTCGAGCAGCTCCGCCACGACGGGGTGCCCGGCAAGATCGACATGACCGAGTGGTGGACCTACCTCGACGGGGTCCGGTCCACCTATCCACTGAGCTACGGGCCGCAGAGCGACGGCAGCCTGGGCCCCGAATACGTCATCGAGAAGCTGGGCCAGATCGCCGGCCCCGACGCGGTGTACGTCGCCGGAGTCGGGCAGCACCAGATGTGGGCGGCCCAATTCATCTCCTACGAGAAGCCGCGCACCTGGCTCAACTCCGGCGGCCTGGGCACCATGGGGTTCGCCATTCCGGCCGCCATGGGCGCCAAGATGGCCCGCCCGGACGCGGAGGTGTGGGCGATCGACGGCGACGGCTGTTTCCAGATGACCAACCAGGAATTGGCCACCTGCGCGATCGAGGGCGTGCCGATCAAGGTGGCGCTGATCAACAACGGCAACCTGGGCATGGTGCGCCAGTGGCAGACGCTGTTCTACGAAGAGCGGTACTCGCAAACGGATCTGGCCACGCACTCGCACCGCATCCCGGACTTCGTGAAGCTGGCCGAGGCGTTGGGCTGCGTCGGGTTGCGTTGCGAGCGTGAGGAAGACGTGGCAGATGTCATCGCCCAGGCCCGGGCGATCAACGACCGCCCGGTGGTGATCGACTTCATCGTCGGCGCGGACGCGCAGGTGTGGCCGATGGTGGCCGCCGGCACCAGCAACGACGAGATTCAGGCGGCCCGCGGGATCCGCCCGCTGTTCGACGACGAGAGTGAAGGGCACGCCTGATGAGTCCGCAAACCCACACGCTCTCGGTGCTGGTCGAGGACAAACCCGGTGTGCTCGCCCGGGTGGCGGCGCTGTTCTCGCGACGCGGGTTCAACATCGAGTCGCTGGCGGTCGGCGCGACCGAGCAGAAGGACATGTCGCGGATGACGATCGTGGTCTCCGCCGAGGAGACCCCGCTCGAACAGATCACCAAGCAGCTCAACAAGCTGATCAACGTCATCAAGATTGTCGAGCTGGACGACGACAACTCGGTGTCGCGGGAATTGGCGATGATCAAGGTGCGCGCCGACGCCGGGACCCGCAGTCAGGTGATCGAAGCGGTGAATCTGTTCCGCGCCAAGGTGATTGACGTTTCAACGGAGGCGCTGACGATCGAGGCGACGGGCGACCGCGGCAAGATCGAGGCGCTGCTGCGGATCCTGGAACCATTCGGTATCCGTGAAATCGTCCAATCCGGAGTGGTGTCGTTGTCTCGCGGTCCGCGCGGAATCGGCACGGCCAAGTAATTTTTCAGCGAAAACAAGAAGGAGATAGAGAAGTGGCTAACCCGTCTGGGGAGACATTGCCGATGTTCTACGACGACGACGCGGACCTGACCATCATCCAGGGTCGCAAGGTCGGGGTCATCGGATACGGCAGCCAAGGGCACGCGCACTCGCTGAGCCTGCGCGACTCCGGCGTGCAGGTGAAGGTGGGCCTGAAGGAGGGATCGAAGTCCCGCGCCAAGGTTTCCGAGCAGGGCCTGGACGTCGACACCCCCGCCGAGGTCGCCAAGTGGGCCGACGTGATCATGCTGCTGGCGCCCGACACCGCGCAGGCCGACATCTTCGCCAGCGACATCGAGCCCAACCTGAAGCCCGGTGACGCTTTGTTTTTCGGTCACGGCCTCAACATCCACTTCGACCTGATCAAGCCGCCCGCCGACGTCACCATCGCGATGGTCGCCCCCAAGGGGCCCGGCCACCTGGTGCGCCGCCAGTTCGTCGACGGCAAGGGCGTGCCCTGCCTGATCGCGGTCGACCAGGACCCGTCCGGCAAGGGGGAGGCGCTGGCGCTGTCCTACGCCAAGGCCATCGGTGGCACCCGGGCCGGCGTCATCAAGACCACCTTCAAGGACGAGACCGAAACCGACCTCTTCGGTGAGCAGGCCGTCTTGTGCGGTGGCACAGAGGAATTGGTGAAGACCGGTTTCGACGTGATGGTCGAGGCGGGCTACCCGCCGGAGATGGCGTACTTCGAGGTGCTGCACGAGCTCAAGCTGATCGTGGATCTGATGTATGAGGGCGGGATCGCCCGGATGAACTACTCGGTGTCCGACACCGCGGAGTTCGGCGGCTACCTGTCCGGGCCGCGCGTCATCGACGCCGGCACCAAGGACCGCATGCGGGAGATCCTGCGCGACATCCAGAACGGCGACTTCGTCAAGAAGCTGGTCGCCAACGTCGAGGGCGGCAACAAGCAGCTCGAGCAGCTGCGCAAGGAGAACGCCGAGCACCCCATCGAGGTCACCGGCAAGAAGCTGCGCGACCTGATGAGCTGGGTCGATCGGCCGATCACCGAGACCGCTTAGCCTCCGCGCGAGCGTGCACCCAGGGCGAATCGTCAGCGATTTTTTCGCCGTGAGTGCACGCTCGGCGCTTAGGACGCCGCGAGGCGGCCCGCCGTCTCCACCACCCGGCGGGCCAGATGCTCGAGGGCCTTCTCGGTGGGCTCGTCGAATTCGGTGATGTTGTCGTGCGTGGTGACCAGGCTGACCCCATACGGGTTGCCATCGACGAACTTGCACGGATCCGTGTAGCCCGGGGGCACGATGATGCCGCCGAAATGCATCAGCGTGATGTACAGCGAGAGCAGGGTGGTTTCCTGACCGCCGTGCATGGTGTTGGACGACGTGAAGCCCGCATACACCTTGTCGGAGAGCTTGCCCTGGGCCCACAGCCCGCCCAGCGAGTCGAGGAACGCGCGCAATTGCGCTGCCGGAGAACCGAACCGCGTCGGAGAGCCGAAGATCACCGCGTCGGCCCACACGATGTCGTCGCCGGTCGCCACCGGAAGGTCCTTGGTGGCCTCGTAGTTGGCCGTCCAGGCCGGGTTGTGCGCGAACGAGGCGGGATCCTGGGTTTCGGCGACATGGCGCAGGCGCACGTCGGCCCCCGCCGACTCGGCCGCCGCGGCGACGCGCTGCGCCATCGTGGTGCCGTGACCGGTGGCCGAGTAGTAGATGATCGCGAGTTTCGTCACGGGGCCAGCTTAGGCACGCCGAGCCCGAATTCGCGGCGCAATAGCGTGCGCGCGGCGTAGTAGCCGGCCATGCCGTGGACGCCGCCGCCCGGGGGCGTGGCCGCCGAACACAGGTACACCTTGGGAATGGGTGTGCACCAAGGGTTTAGCCGCGGAGTCGGGCCCGCGATCGCTCGCCAGGCCGAATTGCCGCCCATCCCGATGTCGCCGCCCACATAGTTGGCGTTGTGGTCGGCCAACCGCGCGGCGGGCACCGCGCGCGCCACGACCACGACGTCGCGGAAGCCGGGCGCGAACCGCTCGACCACCGCGGTCACGGCTTCCGTCGGGTCGACGGTCGACCCCGACGGCACATGGGCATAGCTCCAGAACGGGCGGCGTCCGGCGGCGTCGATGCGGGTCGGATCGGCGACGTGCGGGGAAGCGGCCAGCACCATCGGCCACTGCGCGTGCCGGCCAACGGCGATGTCGGCCTCGGCGCGGGCCATCTGCGCTCGGGTGCCGCCGAGATGCAGGGTGGGGGCCTGCCGCAGCCGAGGATCCGCCCATGGGATCTCGTCGCTCAAAACAAAGTCCACCTTGGCGACGCCTGGGCCAAACGTGTAGCGCCGCAACGCTTTGGCGTAACGGCCCGGGAGGGAGTCGCCGTAGATCCGCAGCAGCGCGGTCGGCGCCGTGTCGAAGGCCACGACTCCGCCCGGCGGCTCGGTGACCTCCGTGCCCGCCATCAGCTCGCCGCCGTGCGCGCGCAGGTCGGCGATCAGCGCGTCGGTGATCGCCTGGCTGCCGCCCACCGGAATCGGCCAGCCCACCGAATGGGCGAGGGTGGCCAGCATCATCCCGGCACCGGCCGCCGTCAACGACGGCATCCGCGAAATGATATGGGCGGCAACGCCGGTGAACAGGGCGCGGGCGTCTTCGCCGGCCAGCGACCCCCACGCGGGGGTGCCCTGGGCCAGCATCCGCAGCCCGAGCCGCAGCGCCGACGGCACCGAGTTCGGCACCGACCGTTTGTCGCCCAGCAGCAGGGCCACCACGTCGTCGGAGCGCTCGACCAACGGCCCGAGCAGCCGTCGGAAGGAGGCGCCCCGCTCCAATTCGGCACAGGTGCGGTCCAGGTCGCGGTACGCGATGGCGGCCGGGCGCCCCGGCAGCGGGTTGGCATACGAGATCTCGGGCACCGCCAACTGCACACCGCGCGCGGGCAGATCGAATTCGGCGAAGAACGGCGAGGCCAACGCCAAGGGGTGCACCGCCGAGCAGATGTCGTGCAAGACTCCCGCAGAATCCGGGTCGGCCGCGGTGCGCGCACCCCCGCCAAACGTCGGTTGAGCTTCGACGACCTGCACTTTCAGGCCGGCCCGGGCGCAGATTACGGCGGCGGTCAACCCGTTGGGTCCGCTGCCGACGATGGTGACGTCCACCCGTCAATTACAGCCGATAGGCTGGCCGGGTGAATCTGCCTGTTGTACTCATTGCCGACAAGCTCGCTGAATCAACCGTCGCGGCCCTGGGCGACCAGGTCGAGGTGCGCTGGGTGGACGGGCCCGATCGGGAGAAGCTGCTGGCGGCCGTGCCGGAGGCCGACGCGCTGCTGGTGCGTTCGGCCACCACCGTCGACGCGGAGGTGCTGGCGGCGGCCCCCAAGCTGAAGATCGTCGCGCGCGCCGGGGTCGGCCTGGACAACGTCGACGTCAACGCCGCCACCGAGCGCGGTGTCCTGGTGGTCAACGCGCCGACGTCGAACATCCACAGCGCCGCCGAGCACGCGCTGGCGCTGCTGCTGTCCGCGGCCCGTCAGATCCCGGCCGCCGACGCCTCGCTGCACGAGCACACCTGGAAGCGATCGTCGTTCTCGGGCACCGAGATCTTCGGCAAGACGGTCGGCGTCGTCGGGCTGGGCAGGATCGGGCAGCTGGTTGCCCAGCGGCTCAGCGCCTTCGGCACCCACCTGATCGCCTATGACCCCTACGTGTCCCCGGCCCGCGCCGCGCAGCTGGGTATCGAGCTGTTGACGCTGGACGAATTGCTGGGCCGCGCCGACTTCATCTCGGTGCACCTGCCCAAGACGCCCGAAACGGCCGGACTGATCGGCAAGGACGCGCTGGCGAAAACCAAGCCCGGCGTCATCATCGTCAACGCCGCCCGTGGCGGCCTGGTCGACGAGGCGGCGCTGGCCGACGCGGTGCGCAGCGGCCACGTGCGCGCGGCCGGCCTCGACGTGTTCTCCAAGGAGCCGTGCACCGACAGCCCGCTCTTCGAGCTGGCGCAGGTGGTGGTCACACCCCATCTGGGGGCGTCCACCGAGGAGGCCCAGGACCGGGCCGGCACCGACGTCGCGGCGAGCGTGAAGCTCGCGCTGGCGGGGGAATTCGTTCCCGACGCCGTCAACGTCGGCGGCGGCGTGGTCAACGAGGAGGTGGCGCCGTGGCTGGATCTGGTGCGCAAGCTCGGCCTGCTGGCCGCCTCGCTGTCCGACGGCCCACCGGTGTCGGTGTCGGTGCAGGTGCGCGGGGAGCTCGCCTCCGAAGACGTTGAGGTGCTGAAGCTTTCGGCGCTGCGCGGGTTGTTCTCGGCCGTCGTCGAGGGGCCGGTGACGTTCGTCAACGCGCCGGCGCTGGCCGAGGAGCGCGGCGTCACCGCCGAAATCGGCACGGCGTCGGAAAGCCCGAACCACCGCAGCGTGGTCGACGTGCGCGCGGTCGCGCACGACGGCACCGCGGTCAACGTCGCCGGCACCCTGTCCGGGCCGCAGCTGGTGGAGAAGATCGTCCAGATCAACGGCCGCAACTTCGATCTGCGCGCCCGCGGCATCAACCTCGTGATCAACTACGCTGACCAGCCCGGCGCGCTGGGCAAGATCGGCACCCTGCTGGGCTCGGCCGGGGTCAATATCCAGGCCGCGCAACTCTCCGAGGACGCCGAGGGCCCGGGGGCGACGATCCTGTTGCGCCTGGACCGGGACGTGCCGGGCGACGTGCGGGCGGAAATCGGTGCGTCCGTCGGCGCCAACAAGCTTGAGGTGGTTGATCTTTCATGAGACGCGCCGGCGACAAGAAAAATTGGAGCGATGAGGCGGGGACACCCCCCGCCTGCGGGGGAGAGCGGCACCGATGAGACTCGCGGTGATCGAGGGCGACGGCATCGGGCCGGAGGTCGTCTCCGAGGCCATCAAGGTCCTGGATGCGGTGCTACCCGGGGTGGAGAAGACCCACTACGACCTGGGTGCGCGCCGCTACCACGCCACCGGTGAGTTGTTGCCGGACTCGGCGGTCGAGGAGCTGCGCGCGCACGACGCCATCCTGCTCGGCGCCATCGGTGACCCGTCGGTGCCCAGCGGCGTGCTGGAGCGAGGTTTGTTGCTGCGCTTGCGTTTCGAGCTGGATCATCACATCAACTTGCGGCCCGGCCGGCTGTACCCGGGAGTGAACAGCCCGCTGGCCGGCAACCCCGAGATCGACTTCGTGGTGGTGCGTGAGGGAACGGAAGGTCCCTACACCGGAACCGGCGGCGCCATCCGCGTCGGTACGCCCAACGAGGTCGCCACCGAGGTCAGCCAGAACACGGCCTTCGGTGTGCGCCGCGTGGTGGCCGACGCGTTCGAGCGGGCGCAGCGGCGCCGAAAGCACTTGACACTGGTGCACAAAACCAACGTGCTGACCTTCGCCGGCAAGCTGTGGTCGCGCATCGTGGCCGAGGTCGGCAAGGACTATCCCGACGTCGAGGTGGCGTACCAACACATCGACGCCGCGACCATCTTCATGGTCACCGACCCCGGTCGCTTCGACGTGATCGTCACCGACAACCTGTTCGGCGACATCATCACCGACCTGTCGGCGGCGGTGTGTGGCGGAATTGGCTTGGCCGCCAGCGGAAACATCGACGGGACCCGGACCAATCCCTCGATGTTCGAGCCCGTCCACGGCAGCGCGCCGGACATCGCCGGTCAAGGCATCGCCGATCCGACCGCGGCCATCATGTCGGTGGCGCTGCTGCTCGCCCATCTCGGCGAGGACGCCGCCGCCAAGCGGGTGGACCGCGCCGTCGAGCAGTACCTGGCAACGCGGGGGAACGAACGGCGCGCCACCACCGAAGTCGGCGAACGGATCGCTGCCGGGCTCTAGTCTCGGGCGGCGGTGCGCGAGCGCGCCTCCGAGGGCACCATCGGCAAGGCCAGCAACGGAAACAGCGCGCACACCGCGAAGGCCAACGGGTACCCGGTCGCGTCGATCACCTCACCGAATACCGGCGGCCCGACCGCCGCGGTGAGCCGCTGGGTGGTGTTTTGCGCGCCCATGGCGCGCCCGCTCCAGAAACGCCCGGCCACTTCCGGAATGGCGGTGAACGCCAATCCGTTGTCCAGCACGGTGATCACCGACGCGGCGACCATCAGCGTCACCGCTATCGCCGAGTGCGCATGATCGGCGATCGCCAGCAAGATCATCACCACGGCGGCCGCCGCCGCGATGATGCGGATCGGACGCATGCGCGATCCCAGGTGGTCGGACCATCTGCCGACGGCGATGCGGCCCAGCGCGCTCAGCAGCTGCGAGAAGCTCACCAGGAGACCGGCGGTCGCGATCGACCAATGCTGGTTTTTCATCAACCAGACCAGCATGAACGTCAGGACCACGGTCTGGGGCACCATGAGCAGCGCCGACGCGAAGTGAATGCGCCACAGCACCGTGGTGCCTCGGTACGGGCTGGCCAATTCCGTTTTGTCGGCGGCCGACCGGTCGGGACGTTCGGGATCGCGCACCCAGATCGCGCACAGCACCGCGGACACCGCGCACACCGCCGCGGGGAACAACAGCGCTACCGAGATGCTGCGTTCACCAAGCTCGGGAAGTACCAAGGCGGCCAACGCGATTCCCAACGGCTGCGCGGTCTGACGGATCCCCATCGCCAGGCCGCGCTGCTGCGGGGGAAACCAGCCCGTCACCAGCCGGCCGCTGGCGGTGTTGGCGCTCGCCGCAGCCATGCCGCCGGCGAACAGGGCGATCCCCTCGGTCAGCATGGACTCCGGCACCGCCGCGGCGGCAAGGGCTGCCGCCGCGGTCAGCGCCAGGCCCGCCGTAAGCACGATCCGCTCGCCGACGATGTCGAGTACGTAGCCCCAGGCGATCAGCGTGACCACCATGCCGAAGCTGGGCATCGCTGAGAGCAGCGCCGCTTCGGCCAGGTCGATGCCGCGTACGTCGTTGAGGGCGGGGATCAGAAAGGCGATGCCGTTGATGAAAACCGTCGCGCTCAACGTGGCGATCAGTCCCGTCCCCAGCATCAACCATCGACGTGTCGATGTCAGCTGCACCTATTAATAGTTCTCACCGGATCGTTGCGGCAAACGTCGCTCCGCCTTATTGGGCAATGCGTGGGAACGAACGGCCCGCCACCACCGAACGCGACGGACGGTTTGCCGACGGGCTCTGTCCTCCAAGCCGGGCGGCAGCAACCGCGTCGGCACCAGCGGCATCGCCGCCAACGGGAACAACGCGCACAACAGCCACGCCGGTGGATATTTCGCGGCCGAGATCAAGGCGCCGAACAGCGGGGGCCCGGCGGCCGCCATCATTCGCTGGGTGGTGTTCTGGATGCCCAGGGCGCGACCGCTCCAGTACGGACCGGCGAATTCGGTGATGGCCGTGGCCTCCAGCCCGTTGTCGAGCACGGAGATCACCGCGATGGCGACCATGAGCCCGGCCTGCCATCGCGAATTCATGTAGTCGGCCCACGCCAGCAGGAGAAGCGCCAACACCGCGACCGCCGCGATGTAGCGCACGGGCCGCATCCGTGAGCCGACCCGATCGGACAGGCGGCCCACGGCGACCCGGCCGAGCGCACCGAGCAGCTGGGACAGCGTGACCAACGCGCCGGCGGCCGCAACCGACCAGTGCAGATTTCGGATCAGCCACACCAGCATGAACGTCACCGTCACCGTTTGGGGCATCATCATCAGGCCCGCGACCGCGTGAATCCGCCACAGCGTCCACGACTTTCGATAGGGGCTGGCGAGTTCTTGATGGGTTGCGCTCGCGCGCGGTTTGCGCGGCGGGTCGACGATTCCGATGACGCTCGCGATCGCCCCGACCACGCATGCCAACGCGGTGAACCTGAGGCCGTGCTGCGGTCCGTGTTCGGCCAGCTCGGGAATTACCATCGCGCCCAAGGCGATTCCCAAGGGCTGCGCGGTCTGGCGGATGCCCATGGCCAGGCCGCGTTGGTGCGGCGGAAACCAGGCGGACACCAGTCGCCCGCCCGCTGTATTGCAACTGGCGGCGGCCATGCCGCCGAGAAACAGATACACCGAGATCAGCACCATCGAATGCGCCGAGGCCGCGGCGTAGGCCGCGGCTGCGGTGAGGGCCGAACCTGTGGCCATCACCAACCGTTCGCCGACCCGGTCCAGCACATAACCCCACAGCACCAGCGTCACCACCATGCCCCAGCTGGGCATCGAAGCCAGCAGGGCGGCCTCGTCCAACCGGACTCCGCGCACTCGCAGCGACGGGATCAAGAACGCGACGCCGTTGATGAAGAGGAACGAACTTGCCGTCGCCAGCAGCGAAACGATCATGATCGACCAGCGCGCGCCCGCGCCGATTTCGGGCGTAGCGGTCGAGTCGGTCTGCATTCCCCATGCTTGCATACCAGCGGGAAATTTGGCCGCAGGACGTGCGCCGTTGCTGGTCATCGCCTGACCCGCGAGGCCCACCTACGCCCGGCTACGCCACGCTCGCGACCGTCACTAGGCTCAACCGAATGCGCCTTGGTCGAATCGCCAGCCCCGACGGTGTCGCCTTCGTCAGTATCGAAGGTGAACTCGACGACCCAGCCGAGATGATCGCGCGCGAGATCGCCGAGCATCCCTTCGGCACGCCGAACTTCACCGGCCGGACATGGCCGTTGGCCGACGTCCGGCTGCTCGCCCCGATACTCGCCAGCAAGGTGGTCTGCGTCGGGAAGAACTACGCCGATCACATCGCCGAGATGAAAGACATGACCGGCCCCGCGCCAGCCGAGCCGGTGATATTCCTCAAGCCCAACACCGCCATCATCGGGCCCAACGTCCCGATTCGCTTGCCGGCCAACGCATCACCGGTGCACTTCGAGGGCGAGCTGGCCGTGGTCATCGGCCGGCCCTGCAAGGACGTCTCGGCCGCCCAGGCGGCCGACAACATCCTTGGCTACACCATCGGCAACGACGTGTCGGCACGCGATCAACAAAAAGCCGACGGCCAATGGACGAGGGCCAAAGGCCACGACACCTTCTGCCCGGTCGGCCCGTGGATCGTCACCGACCTCAAGCCGCTGGACCCGGGCGATCTCGAATTGCGCACCGAAGTCAACGGTGAGGTCAAACAACACAGCCGCACGTCGCTGCTGATCCATGACATCGGCTCCATCGTCGAGTGGATTTCGGCGGTGATGACCTTGCTGCCCGGCGACATCATCCTCACCGGAACCCCGGCGGGCGTCGGGCCCATCGAGGACGGCGACACCGTCTCCATCACCATCGAGGGCATCGGCACCCTCACCAATCCCGTGCTCCGCAAAGGAAAATCGTGACTGCATCAACTCCCGTGAGGGTCCGATTCTGTCCATCGCCCACCGGCACCCCGCACGTCGGCATGGTCCGCACCGCGCTGTTCAACTGGGCCTACGCCCGACACACCGGGGGCACTTTCGTCTTTCGCATCGAGGACACCGACGCCCAACGCGACAGTGAGGAAAGCTATCTGGCGCTGCTGGACGCGCTGCGCTGGCTCGGCCTGGACTGGGATGAGGGGCCCGAGGTGGGCGGCCCGTACGGCCCGTACCGCCAATCTCTGCGCGGCGAGATCTACCGCGACGTGGTGGCCAAGCTGGTCGAGGCGGGGGAGGCCTACTACGCCTTCTCGACGCCGGAGGAGGTCGAGGCGCGACATATCGCCGCGGGCCGTAATCCCAAGCTGGGCTACGACAATTTCGACCGGCAGCTGACCGACTCGCAGCGCGCCGCGCTCCTCGCGGAGGGCCGCCAGCCGGTGGTGCGGCTGCGGATGCCCGATGACGACCTCGGCTGGGACGACCTGGTGCGCGGAACCACCACCTTCGCGGCCGGGTCCGTGCCCGACTTCGCGCTCACCCGCGCCAACGGAGATCCGTTGTACACCTTGGTCAACCCGTGCGACGACGCGCTGATGAAGATCACCCATGTGCTGCGCGGCGAGGATCTGCTGCCGTCGACACCGCGCCAGCTCGCGCTGTATCAGGCGCTGATCCGGATCGGTGTCGCCGAGCGCACTCCCCAGTTCGCACACCTGCCAACGGTATTGGGGGAGGGCACCAAGAAGCTGTCCAAGCGCGACCCGCAGTCGAACCTGTTCGCCCACCGCGACCGCGGCTTCATCCCCGAAGGGCTGCTCAATTATCTGGCGTTGCTGGGCTGGGCCATCGCCGACGACCACGACGTATTCAGTCTCAATGAGATGGTGGCCGCGTTCGATGTCGTCGACGTCAACTCCAATCCGGCCCGCTTCGACCAGAAGAAGGCCGACGCGCTCAACGCGGAGCACATCCGGATGCTCACCGTCGAGGACTTCACCACCAGGCTGCGCAATTTTTTCGGCGTCCACGGTCATCGCCTCGAGCTCGACGACGCCGGCTTCGCCACGGCCGCCGACCTGGTCCAGACCCGGATCGTGGTGCTCGGTGATGCCTGGGACCTGTTGAAGTTCCTCAACGACGACGAGTACGCGATCGACCCCAGGGCCGCCAACAAAGAACTCGGTCCGGGCGCGGCCGCGGTGCTCGATGCGGCGCTGGTTGCGCTGGATGGCGTCGCGGATTGGACGACGCCCCGGATCGAGGCCGCCCTCAAGGAGGCGCTCATCGACGAGCTGGGCCTCAAACCGCGCAAGGCGTTTGGCCCGATCCGGGTGGGCGCCACCGGGACGACGGTCAGCCCGCCGTTGTTCGAGTCGCTGGAGCTGCTGGGCCGCGACCGCAGCGTGCAGCGGCTGCGCGCGGCGCGCGCGGCGATCGGTTAGGAGAGACCCCGACCACGCGTGCGGACTGCCCCGCGAGACTTTGGTAGTCTGCACTGCGGTTTACCAAAGCCGACAACGACTGGCAGCAGCGGTCCCCAAAGAGCTTGAAAAGGCCCGCGATCGGCGCTGACCAGCAGTTTTAGGCAGCCAATGGGGTATGGTGTAATTGGCAACACAGCTGATTCTGGTTCAGCCATTCTAGGTTCGAGTCCTGGTACCCCAGCAAAATCCTCACCGTTTCAAGCGATTAGGTGGGCTTAGCGCGGTGAGCTATGCTGACTGCTCGGATCGTTTCTGGCCCCGTCGTCTAGCGGCCTAGGACGCCGCCCTCTCACGGCGGTAGCGTGGGTTCGAATCCCATCGGGGCTACAAACTAAAACCGCGGTTACTGGTCGTCCCCCAGGACGGCCGGTGCGGTCGAACCACCCACCGGCATCGGCGCCAGGCCGAGTTTGCGGTGATCCCACGAACGAGCCCGGCGGGCCACAATGCGAACGCAGACCCGCTTGTTCATCATCTGCTCGACGAACGGTTTCATGTCGTCGGTGTAGGGGCCGGTGTAGCGCTCCCAGACGCTGACCCCCACCCGGTGCGAGACGGCGGGGTCGTCCACGATCTCCGCGACGCCCTCGAAGGACACCCCGCGAAGCGTGTCGTAGGTGTGCCCGTCCTCGATCAAAAAGCTCACCCGCGGGTCCCGCTGAAGATTGACCGCCTTCTGCGACTTGGCCTTGGTCTCCAGCCAGATCTCGCCGTCGACCACGGCGTACCACATGGCGGTCAGGTGAGGCTGGCCGTCGGAGCCGATGGTGGCCAGCGTTCCGGTGCGGCTTTTCACGACGAATTCGGCGATCTCGTCTTCCGACATGACGATGCTCGCGCGCTGATTGGTTCCCATGACGGTCAGTCTGTCAGGCCCGCTGCTCGCGGGAGGACTCGGGAACTAGAGCCGGCGGGCGAGCGCGTCGGCGGCGGACAGCAGATCGGCGGCCCAGCGCGCGCCCGGACGCCGGCCGATCCGATCGATGGGGCCCGACACCGAGATGGCCGCGATGACGGCGCCGCGGCCGTCGCGCACCGGCGCGGACACGCTGGCCACGCCCGGCTCGCGCTCGGCCACGCTTTGGGCCCAGCCGCGCCGGCGCACCTCGGCCAGCGTTCGTTCGGTGAATTTCGCCGTCGTCAGCACCGCTTTCTGGGTGGCGGCGTCGCTATGGGCCAGCAGCACTTTGGCGCCCGAACCCGCCGTCATGGGCAGTCGCGCCCCGACCGGAACCGTATCGCGAAGGCCCGCAGCGGGTTCCAGGGCAGCCACACAGACGCGGTCGGTGCCCTCACGCCGGTACAGCTGCACGCTTTCGCCGGTGGTCTCGCGCAACAGGGGCAGCACCGCGCTGCTGGCGGCCAGCAGCGGATCGTTGACGTGAGCGGCGAGTTCGGTGACGGCTGGGCCGAGGCACCAGCGCCCTTCGTCGTCGCGCGCCAGCAGGCGATGGACTTCCAGGGCCGCCGCCAGCCGATAGGCCGTGGCCCGGGGCAGCGTGGTCCGCTCACACAGTTCGGCTAATCCACACGGGGATTGGGCGATGGTGTGCAGGACACCCACGGCTTTGTCCAGGACGCCGATACCGTTATGCTGTCTCACAAGAAGATACTAGCGTCTCGCATTCTGAGATCACAGCCCGAATGGTCGGCGAGCCGCGGATGAAGCGAATTGAGGCGAGTTCGATATGGGGATCGACACGGGGGCGGCCACCAAGCCGCGCACTCTGGCCGAAAAAGTCTGGGCCGACCATGTTGTGGTCTCCGGGGGCGCCTCGGGGCAGGCGAGCGCACCCGACTTGATCTACATCGATTTGCACCTGGTGCACGAGGTCACCAGCCCACAGGCTTTCGACGGCCTGCGCCTGGCCGGCCGGCCGGTGCGCCGCCCCGATTTGACGCTGGCCACCGAGGATCACAACGTTCCGACCATCGACATCGACAAGCCGATCGCCGACCCGGTGTCACGCACGCAGGTCGAGACATTACGGCGAAATTGTGCCGAATTCGGTGTGCGGCTATACCCGATGGGCAACCTCGAGCAGGGCATCGTGCACGTCGTCGGGCCGCAGCTGGGCCTTACCCAACCGGGAATGACGATCGTCTGTGGGGACAGTCACACCTCGACGCACGGCGCATTCGGCGCCCTGGCCATGGGAATTGGCACCTCGGAGGTCGAGCACGTACTGGCGACTCAGACGCTGCCGTTGCGGCCGTTCAAGACGATGGCGGTCAATGTCGACGGGACATTGCCGCCGGGCGTGACGTCCAAGGACATCATCCTCGCGCTGATCGCCAAGATCGGGACCGGCGGCGGGCAGGGCCATGTCATCGAATACCGCGGCAGTGCCATCGAATCGCTGTCGATGGAAGGCCGGATGACCGTCTGCAACATGAGCATCGAGGCCGGCGCCCGAGCGGGGATGGTGGCTCCCGACGACACCACCTACGAGTTCCTGCGTGACCGCCCCCACGCCCCGAAAGGCGCGCAATGGGATGCGGCCATGCGTTATTGGCAGCAACTGCGCACCGACCCGGGCGCCGAATTCGACACCGAGGTCTATCTCGACGCGGAGTCGCTGAGCCCGTTTGTGACATGGGGCACCAACCCCGGCCAGGGTGTGCCGCTGGCCGCCGCCGTGCCCGACCCCGAATTGATGACCGACGACGGGGAGCGCCAAGCCGCTGAGAAAGCGTTGGCATACATGGACCTTCGACCGGGTACCCCGATGCGTGACGTCGCCGTCGACGCGGTGTTCGTGGGCTCTTGTACCAACGGTCGTATCGAAGATCTGCGGGTGGTAGCCGACATTTTGCGCGGGCGCAAAATCGCCCCGGGGATGCGAATGCTCGTCGTGCCGGGGTCGATGCGAGTGCGCGCACAGGCCGAAGCCGAAGGGCTGGGCGAGGTTTTCACCGCCGCCGGTGCCGAATGGCGGCAGGCGGGCTGCTCGATGTGCCTGGGGATGAACCCCGACCAGTTGGCGCCCGGAGAGCGCTGCGCGGCGACGTCCAACCGCAACTTCGAAGGGCGCCAGGGTAAAGGCGGCCGCACGCATTTGGTGTCTCCGGCCGTTGCCGCGGCGACAGCGGTCCGCGGCACATTGTCTGCTCCGGCCGATTTGAGCTGACTTATTCGACGTCTGAAGGGATGAGCATGGAAGCATTTCACACCCACACCGGCATCGGTGTGCCGCTGCGGCGCTCCAACGTCGACACCGATCAGATCATTCCGGCGGTGTATTTGAAGCGTGTCACCCGAACCGGTTTCGAGGATGGCTTGTTCGCGAGCTGGAGGTCGGATCCGTCATTCGTGCTCAACCTCAGTCCCTTTGACCGGGGGTCAGTACTCGTCGCCGGACCCGATTTCGGGACGGGCTCGTCGCGCGAGCACGCGGTGTGGGCGCTCATGGACTACGGGTTCCGAGTGGTCATCTCGTCTCGATTCGGTGACATTTTCCGGGGCAACGCCGGCAAGGCGGGGCTGCTGGCGGCCGAAGTTTCTCAAGATGGCGTGGAGCTGCTCTGGAAGCTGATCGAGCAGAGCCCCGGCTTGGAAATCACTGCCAATCTTCAAGATCGAAATATCACCGCGGGAACGACGGTGCTGCCGTTCACGATTGACGACCACACCGCGTGGCGGCTACTCGAAGGCCTTGACGATATAGCCCTTACGCTGCGGAAACTCGACGAAATCGAGTCTTTCGAGGCGGCTTATCCGGACTGGAAGCCACGAACTCTGTCCACCTCCTGAACGGTCGGACGGACCCGAATTTCTGCTCGATCGGCTAACTAAACCGGGCCGTTTTCAAGATCTCCCACCGGTCAAGGGCGGCAACCGGATTGCGAAATCGCCGTAGGCCTTGCCGTGAAATTGCGCGTGGCTCTTGGAAATTTGCTGGGTGAGGGTTTACCGTGTCCACTAGTCGGTTCAAAATCGAGGACCACTAGTGTCGGAGGGATTGATGAATAAGGCAGAGCTCATTGATGTGCTCACACAGAAATTGGACACGGACCGTCGGCAGGCGACCGCAGCGGTCGAGAACGTTGTCGACACCATTGTGCGTGCGGTACACAAGGGCGACAGCGTCACGATTACCGGGTTCGGTGTTTTCGAACAGCGGCGCCGCGCAGCGCGCGTGGCCCGCAACCCGCGGACCGGTGAGACGGTGAAGGTGAAGCCGACTTCCGTCCCCGCGTTCCGTCCCGGTGCCCAATTCAAAGCGGTTGTGTCTGGCGCACAGCGTCTCCCGTCGGACGGCCCGGCCGTCAAGCGCGGTGTGGTAGGTGGCACGGGCGCGGCCAAGAAGACCGCGGCCAAGAAGGCTCCCGCCAAGAAAGCTGCGGCCAAGAAGGCACCCGCCAAGAAGGCTGCGGCCAAGAAGGCTCCCGCCAAAAAGGCCGCAGTGAAGAAGGCCCCGGCCAAGAAGGCGGCAGTGAAGAAGGCTCCGGCCCGCAAGGCCGCGACCAAGGCGCCGGCCAAGAAGGCTGCGGCCAAGAAGGCGCCGGCCCGCAAGGCTGCGGCCAAGAAGGCTCCGGCCAAGAAGGCCGCGAGCAAGTCCACGGCCCGCAAGGCTTCTGCCAAGAAGACGACCGCGCGTCGCGGCCGCCGGTAGGCAGAGCACGTACTAGACACGAATACCCTTCGGCGGCAGCGGTGCCCCGGAGGGTATTCGTGTGCTAGCGGCGGGCCACATCAAAATGGCGGCGGGCCGCCGCCGTCAAGCTAGGCGCGCACGTTGGCGGCCAGCGCACCGCCGATGTGGTCGGCGGCCACCAGTCGGCCGCCGGACAACGACAGCACCCAGGTGCTGCCCTTGTGGTTGCGCGATTTGTCCGGCCGCACCCCATCGCGGGCGCACCACCACGCGATCAAGTCCGGAATCACCTTGCCCTGCGTGCAGACAACCGGCGTGCCGTGCTCGTCGGCGATATCCAGCATCCGGTGGCGGCCGCGTTTGGCGTTCTTGGCGTAGGCCTCTTCGGTGAGCGTCGGCTCGTTGTGCACGACCGAGCCGAGGTCCTCGGCGAGGGGCTCCACCGTCTGGTGGCAGCGAACCCGGTCGGCCGCATACACCCGCGAGGCGCCGAAGGCCAGCAGCTGCGGAACCAGCGCCTTGGCCTGCGCCCGCCCCCGCTTGTCCAGCGGCCGCTTGGTGTCATCGCCGGAGAAGCGCGATTTGCGCCCCGCGGTGGCATGCCGAACCACTAGCACGGTGTGGGTGTCCGCTGGCTTTTTGTTGAAGTGGCGCAACACTTTTCGATCTTGGGCGTAATCGAGTTTCTGCATGGCCTCGGCCGCCGGGAGCCACAGCAACCGGTCGACCTCGTCGCCGGGAACGAATTCGCCGCCGACGGCGCGCGCCGACCAGTAGAAGACTTTTTTGACACCTGCCTCGATGGGATAGCTCACCGCGTTGAGCCGCCGGCCGAGGACGGCGTGCTGTCCGGTCTCCTCGCACACTTCCCGCACCGCCGCCACGGGCGCGGTCTCGCCGGGATCCACTTTGCCTTTGGGTAGCGACCAATCGTCATAGCGGGGGCGGTGGATGACGGCGATCTCGACGTCGTGGTCGGCGCCGTCGGCATCGCGCGGTCGCCACAGCACCGCACCGGCGGCATGGACGATCCGGCTTCCAGAGCGCCGGGCGTTAGACGAGCTCGAAGGCGGCACCTCAACTCCTGCAGGTCAATTCGGTCAGAGTCGCACGTTGGATCACGCCGCGGCCCGGAAACAACTCCGAAATCACCGCACAGGCCTAGGGGCTGCGATGCCGCTCCATCAACGATACTTGGTGGTCGCGCACCGTATGGCCCTCTTGCGGCGACGCGGTCCACTGTCCGTCGGACCCAAGTTCCCAGCAACGCGTGGACGGATCCAATGCGGACTCGAACAATTCGTCGAGCTGCGCGGTGAGCTTGGGGTCCTTGACCTGAGCCAGCACCTCCACCCGCCGATCGAGGTTGCGGTGCATCATATCGGCGCTGCCGATCCAGAATTCGTTGATGTTGCGGAAATGGATGATCCGCGAGTGCTCCAAAAAGCGCCCGAGAATGGAGCGCACAACGATGTTTTCGGAATAGCCCTGCGCGCCAGGGCGCAGCGCGCAGATGCCGCGCACGACCACCTCGACCCGCACGCCGGCCTGCGACGCCCGGTACAGCGCATCGATGACCTGCTCATCAACCAGCGCATTCATCTTGAGGCGTATCCGTCCCTGGCCGCGTTCGCGGTGCGCCGCGATCTCGCGTTCGACGCGTTCGATGATGCCGGTGCGAATTCCGTGCGGCGCCACGAGCAGATTGCGGTAGGAGACCTTTCGCGAATAGCCGGTCAGCGAATTGAACAAATCGGTGAGGTCGGCACCGATGTCGGGGGCCGCCGTCAGCAGGCCGACATCCTCATAGAGACGGGCGGTCTTGCTGTTGTAGTTGCCGGTTCCGATGTGGCAGTACCGTCGGATCGCCGAGCCTTCGCGGCGCACCACCAAGCACGTCTTGCAGTGCGTCTTGAGCCCGACGAGCCCGTAAACCACGTGCACGCCCGCTTGTTCGAGTGCGCGCGCCCAGCGGATGTTGGCCTGCTCGTCGAAGCGAGCCTTGATCTCGACGAGCGCCACGGCCTGCTTTCCGGCCTCGGCCGCTTCGATCAGCGCGCGCACGATCGGCGAATCACCGGAGGTGCGGTACAGCGTCTGTTTGATCGCCAGCACGTTGGGGTCGGCCGCGGCCTGCTGGATGAATCGCTGCACGCTGGTGGAGAAGGAGTCATACGGGTGGTGCACCAGCACGTCGCCCTCGCGCAGCGTCGCGAAGATGCTCTTGGGAGATTCGCGGTCGGCGAAGGCGGGGTGCGTGTCCGGAACGAACGCCGGGTCCTTGAGCGCCGGGCGGTCCAGATCGTAGATCTGCCACAGCGACGAAAGATCCAAAAGGCCGGGGACTTCGATGACGTCACCGGGATGCACGTCGAGTTCGCGCAGCAGCAATTCCAACATGCCCTCGGTCATGTCGTCGGCGATCTCGAGGCGCACGGGCGGACCGAACCGCCGGCGCGCCAATTCGCGTTCGAGCGCCTGCAGCAGGTCTTCGTCGCGGTCTTCTTCGACCTCCATGTCGGCGTTGCGGGTGATGCGGAAGGCGTGGTGTTCCACGATTTCCATGCCGGGGAACAGAAGAGGAAGGAAGGCCGCGATCAGTTCTTCCAGCGGCAGATAGCGCACGATGGACCGGCCGTCGCCCGCGGCGCTGTCCCGGCCCGACTTGGGGGCGGCGAGTTCGACGAAGCGATCGACGTTGTTGGGCACCTTGACTCGGGCGAAGTGCTGCCCCCCATCCTCGGGCTGGCGCACCATGACCGCCAGATTCAGGCTCAGCCCACTGACGAACGGGAACGGGTGCGCGGGGTCGACGGCCAGCGGCGTCAGGACGGGAAAGACTTGTTCGGTGAAATACGTCGAGAGTTCGTCGCGCTCGGCCTGATCGAGGTCGGCCCACGTGACGATGTGGATGCCTTCCTCGGCGAGCGCCGGCCGCACCGAATCGAGGAACACCCGCGCATGCCGAGTGGCGATCCGCTGGGTCTGCTCCCCGATCAGGGCCAGCTGCTTGCGGGGCGTCAGGCCGTCGGCGGAGCGCACCGACAACCCCATCTCGTCGCGGCGCTTGAGGCCGGCGACCCGCACCATGTAGAACTCGTCGAGGTTGGAGGCGAAGATGGCCAGGAACTTGGCCCGTTCCAGCAGCGGCAACGAATTGTCGTCGGCCAGCGCCAGCACGCGGGCGTTGAAGTCCAGCCAGCTCAGTTCCCGGTTGAGGTAACGATCGTCCGGCAGATCGGTCATCGCGGTGGGGGTCGCAGCCGGGGGCGCCGCCACGGCCGAGTCGCCTGAATGCCACAAATTCTCGTCGGGTCGCGCCTCAGCTTCGATTTCAGTCACCCTGCGATCATCGCTCATTACGCGCGGGTGCTGCCAGTGGTGATCGCGAGCGCGGCGCTGCCGGGCGAAGCGGGTCACACCATCGGCGCCGGTGGTCGCCGGAACATCCATTCGCCGTTGGGCCGACGTTCACCTTCCGGACAGCTCGGCCGTCGTGACCGGAATCAGTGCGCGGCGACGGCGCGGGCGGTCGCGGCCCCCACCCCGAGGCGGCGGGCGGCGGCGAGGTCGGTCGGGGTATCGACGTCACAGCGCAGGCCGGGCCACGCGCCGGTCAGCTCGATCGCACCCGAACTGCGGTGCCGCGCCGACGAATCGGAACCGAACCGGGGATCGAGCGGGCCCCCGAACGCGAAGAGCGCGGCGGTCCCGGTCGCCAGCCGGTCGGCGACGAAACTGCGCCGGTGCTGGCGCGCGGCGGCGACGGCCTCGGTCAGCTCCTGGGTTTGCAGCGCCGGCAAATCGCCTTGCAGCGCAACGACATTGGAGAACGAAGCGCCCACCGCACGCTCCGCGGTGGCGATCGCGTTGTTGAGGGGATCGGGGTGGCCCTCGGGCGTCGGGTCGGCCAGCGCCTCGGCACCCAGCTCGGCGGCCGCGGCGGCCGCCGCTTCGTCGGGCGTGATCACGGTGATCGACCCCAGCGCTTCCACGCGCCCCGCGGCGGTCAGGGTGTCCATCAACATCGCCAGCACCACGCTCTCGCGGGTGCGCGCCGAGAACACCGGCGCCAGTCTGGTCTTGGCCGCGGCGAGCCTCTTGACGGCGATGATCAACGCGACATCACCCACAGTGCCCGCGCCGCCAGGTGCGCCGTCGGCTCGCATGCCGCTCATGGGATGTCATCCTGCCAGCGGCGCCGCGGGCGCCGGCGTCATGGCCCCGGGGGCGCGCGGGGAGACGCTGGCGCGCGTGACGCCCGGTCCGTCGCTGATCTAGGGTGTAGCGGCTGCAGGTGCCGCGCGAGCAAGACCGACCACGACAGGGGGTGACGCATGACCAGCACGCATGCCGGTGTGACGGTCATGGGCGCCGGGGCGTGGGGCACGGCGCTGGCTAAGGTGCTCGTGGAGGCGGGTGGGCCGGACACGGAGGTCACGCTGTGGGCCCGCCGGCCCGAGCTCGCCGAGCGGATCAACGCCACCCGATCGAACCCGGACTATCTGCCCGGCACGTCGCTGCCGCCGGGCATCCGGGCCACCGCCGACGCCGCCGACGCGCTGCGCGGCGCGTCCACGGTGCTGCTCGGCGTGCCGGCCCAGACGCTGCGGAGCAACCTCGAGCGCTGGGCGCCGCTGCTGCCCGAGGGCGCGACCCTGGTCAGCCTGGCCAAGGGCATCGAGCTGGGCACCCTGATGCGGATGAGCCAGGTGATCGTCGCGGTGACCGGCGTCGACCCGGCGCAGGTCGCGGTGATCTCGGGGCCGAACCTGGCCAGCGAGATCGCCATATGCCAGCCCGCGGCGACGGTGGTCGCCTGCAGTGACTCGGGCCGGGCCGTCGCCCTGCAGCGCATGCTGAACAGCGGATACTTCCGCCCGTACACCAACAGTGACGTGGTCGGCACCGAGATCGGCGGGGCGTGCAAGAACGTCATCGCGCTCGCCTGCGGGATGGCGGCCGGTGTGGGACTCGGCGAAAACACCGCCGCGGCGATCATCACCCGGGGCCTGGCCGAGATCATGCGGCTGGGGATCGCGCTGGGCGCCAAGGGCGCGACGCTCGCCGGGCTGGCCGGCGTGGGTGACCTGGTGGCCACCTGCGGCTCCCCGCACTCGCGCAACCGGTCGTTCGGCGAGCGGCTCGGCCGCGGAGCAACCATCGAGTCGGTCCTTTCCGGCACGCCGGACAGCGGCGACGGGCACGTCGTCGAGGGTGTGACGTCCTGCGAGGCGGTGCTGGCGCTGGCGGCCAGCTACGACGTCGAAATGCCACTCACCGACGCCGTGCACCGGGTCTGCCACAAGGGGCTGTCGGTCGATGAGGCGATGGCGCTGCTGTTGGGCCGCAGCACCAAGCCCGAATGAGCCCCCACCAACCCGGTAGCCTCTTGAGATTGTGAATGCCAGCGATCGGTCGACGCCGCACCCCGGCTCAGGGGGCGGTGAGCGGGCGCGCGTGGCCGTCGTCTTCGGCGGGCGCAGCAACGAGCACGCCATCTCGTGCGTCTCGGCGGGCAGCATTTTGCGCAACCTCGACCCCGAGCGTTTCGAGGTGGTCGCGATCGGCATCACCCCGGAAGGTTCCTGGGTGCTCACCGACGCTGACCCTGCCGCGCTGGCGATCACCGAGCGGCGACTGCCCGAGGTGACCGCCGATTCGGGAACCGAGTTGGCGTTGCCGGCCGATCCGCGGCGCGGCGGCCAACTGGTGTCCCTCGCGCCCGGCGCCAGCGAGGTCCTGGCGTCCGTCGACGTGGTGTTCCCCGTGCTGCACGGGCCCTACGGCGAGGACGGCACCATTCAGGGGCTGCTCGAACTCGCCGGGGTGCCGTATGTGGGGGCCGGTGTGTTGGCCAGCGCGGCCGGCATGGACAAGGAGTTCACCAAGAAGCTGTTCGCCGCCGAGGGGTTGCCGGTCGGCGACTACGCGGTGCTGCGTCCCTCGCGCGCGAGGCTGCGGCCCGAGGAATGTCAGCGGCTGGGATTGCCGGTGTTCGTCAAGCCCGCACGGGGCGGTTCCTCGATCGGCGTGAGCCGGGTGTCGAGCTGGGATCAGTTGGACGCCGCCGTCGCCGCCGCGCGCCACCACGACCCCAAAGTCATCGTCGAGGCCGCGATCGTCGGCCGCGAGCTGGAGTGCGGTGTGCTCGAAATGCCCGACGGCACAGTCGAAGCCAGCGCGCTGGGCGAGATCCGGGTGGCCGGTGTTCGCGGCCGCGAGGATTCGTTCTACGACTTCGCCACCAAGTACCTCGACGACGCCGCCGAATTGGACGTGCCCGCCAAGGTCGACGACGAAATCGCCGACGCCGTGCGCCAATTGGCGATCCGCGCGTTCAAGGCCATCGACTGCCAGGGGCTGGCCCGGGTGGATTTCTTCCTCACCGAGGACGGGCCGGTGCTCAACGAGATCAACACGATGCCCGGATTCACCACGATTTCGATGTATCCGCGGATGTGGGCGGCCAGCGGCGTGGACTACGCGACATTGCTGGCGACGATGGTCGAGACGGCGTTGGCCCGCGGGGTAGGCCTGCGCTAGCGGGGGGTCGCCACCATTGCGCTAGCGGGCCGGCCCGGGGTTGATGGGCGCGACGGGGATGCGCTGCTCGATCACCTCGGAGAGGCGCTGGATCGGCGCCGGTCCTGACCCGGTGGGCAGCGTGAGCGCCACGTAGACCGGGCGATCCACCGCGTACCAGGTGGATCTGCCGGCGTCCCCGGCGGATTGCTGTTCGGAGCGCACCTGGAACCACTGCACCCGGTCGACCACCTGGAGCGGGGAGCCGACGACGAACTCGCCCGGGCGGTCCAGCCCGCAGCGCAGCACCACCGGGTCGCTGCCGCGACCGGTCCGCCAGGCCGCCGCGCCCGCCGGTTCGGGCTGCTCGAGCACCGCCCGCTGGTAATCGCCCAGGCGCGGCGGCAGTGCGTCCATCAGCGCCCGGCACGCGGGGCTTTCGGCCTGCGGCGCCGGGACGCCCGCGACGGCGACCGGTTGCGGGGGAGCCTCACGGGTGGCCGCGATCGCCAGGATCACCCCGATGGTCGCGACGGCCAGCGCGACCGCGACGATGATCACCGCGCGCGGCGGCGCGCCGTCGGCGTCCGATCCGGTTGCCACCGCGGCCACCTCCTGTCCCCACATCACTATCACCTCAGCTCACCCCGATGGCCAATTATCGTGGGTGTCGTGCGGGACGAATCGACGCTGCAGCAATTCGGCGAGTTCGCCGTCATCGACCGCCTGGTGGCCGGCCGCCGACAGCCCGATGCCGTGGTGCTCGGGCCGGGTGACGACGCGGCACTGGTGGCGGCGGGCGACGGCCGCGCCGTGGTATCGACCGACATGCTGGTGCAGGACCGCCACTTCCGGCTGGACTGGTCGACACCCCACGACATCGGCCGCAAGGCGATCGCCCAGAACGCCGCGGACATCGAGGCGATGGGCGCGCGGCCCACGGCGTTCGTCGTCGCCTTCGGCGCGCCCGGCGAGACCCCGGCCGCGGCGGTGGACGCGCTCGTCGACGGGATGTGGGACGAGGCGCAGCGGGTCGGGGCCGGCATCGCCGGCGGCGACCTGGTGAGCTGCCCGCAGTGGGTGATCTCGGTGACGGTGCTGGGCGACCTCGGCGGGCGCGAGCCGGTGCGGCGATCGGGCGCACGGCCCGGATCGCTGGTCGCCGTCGCCGGGGAGTTGGGCCGCTCCGCGGCGGGGTTTGCCCTGTGGCACAACGATATTGGTGGGTTCGACGAACTGCGGCGCCGGCATGCGGTGCCCGAGCCGCCGTACGGTCAGGGCGCGGCCGCGGCCGCCGGGGGTGCGCAGGCGATGATCGACGTCTCCGACGGCCTGATCGCCGACCTACGGCATATCGCCGACGCGTCGGGCGTGGGCATCGACCTGTCCACGGCGGCCCTGGCCGCCGACCGCGATGCGCTCGCCGCGGCGGCGGGCGCCGCGGGCGTCGATCCCTGGCCGTGGGTGCTGGGCGGCGGCGAAGACCACGCCCTGGTGGCATGTTTCACCGGACCCGCCCCGGCCGGATGGCGCATCATCGGGCGGGTTCTCGACGGGCCGGCCCGGGTGCTGGTCGACGATCAGGAGTGGAGCGGCCACGCCGGCTGGCAGTCGTACTAGGGTGACGCGGTGACCGTATACCCGATCGCGAAGGGCCGACGATGACGGCGCGCCCGTTGAGCGAATTGGTCGAGCCGGGCTGGGCGAGCGCGCTGCAACCCGTGGCCGGGCAGGTCGCCCAGATGGGGCAATTCCTGCGGGACGAGATCGCGGCCGGGCGCAGATACCTGCCCGCGGGGCCGAATGTGTTGCGCGCCTTCACCTATCCCTTCGACCAGGTCAGGGTGCTGATCGTCGGGCAGGACCCCTACCCGACGCCCGGACACGCTGTGGGCCTGAGCTTTTCGGTGGCCCCCGAGGTGCGGCCGCTGCCGCGCAGCCTGGCCAACATCTTTCAGGAGTACGCCTCCGACCTGGGCCACCCGCCGCCCTCGTGCGGTGACCTGACGCCCTGGGCGCAGCGCGGCGTGCTGCTGTTGAACAGGGTGCTCACCGTGCGCCCCAGCAATCCGGCGTCGCATCGGGGCAAGGGCTGGGAGACGGTGACCGAATGCGCCATCCGGGCGCTGACCGAGCGCTCGCTGCCCCTGGTGGCCATCCTGTGGGGCCGCGACGCCTCGACGCTCAAACCGATTCTCGCCCAAGGCAATTGCGTGGCCATCGAGTCGCCGCACCCCTCGCCGCTGTCGGCGTCACGGGGCTTCTTCGGCTCCCGCCCGTTCAGCCGTGCCAACGAACTGCTGGCCGGAATGGGTGCGGACGCGATCGATTGGCGGCTGCCCTGAACGAGATGACCGCGCTACGGGCGAACCGTCGCGGCGGCCCGGAACAACTGGTGATCGAGCGGGCGCCCGTGCCGGTGGCGGCCACCGGCGAAGCCTTGGTGGCCGTGCACGCGGCCGCCATCACCTTCGACGAGCTGACGTGGGAGGAGACGTGGACCCGCGACGGCGTCAGCCGGACCCCCGTCATCCCGTCCCACGAGGTCTCCGGTGTGGTGTCCGCGGTGGCCGACGGCGTCACCGATTTCGTGCCCGGCGACGAGGTCTATGGGCTGGTCGCGTTCGACCGCGACGGCGCGGCCGCCGATTTCGTCGCCGTGCCCGCAGCCGATTTGGCCGCCAAGCCGTCGACGGTCTCCCACGTCGTCGCCGCCGCGCTGCCGTTGGCCGGCCTGACCGCGTTGCAGGCTCTGGTCGACCATGCCGCGGTGCAGCCGGGAGAGACCGTGCTGGTGCACGGCGGCGCCGGGGGAGTCGGCCTGCTGACCGTTCAGCTGGCCGCCCTGTTGGGCGCGCAGGTGACCGCGACCGTGCGCAGCGACACCGCGAATCTCCTGCGCGGCTGCGGCGCGCAGCACGTGATCGACACGCGCACCGAGGCATTCGACGAAGCCGGCGCCGCCTACGACGTCGTCGTCGACACCGTCGGCGGCCAGGTGCTGGAAAGGTCCTACGGCGTGGTGCGCCGCGGCGGCCGGCTGGTGACCTTGTCGGCACCGCCGCCCGACGGCAAGGCCGACGAATTCGGCATCAGCGCAACCTTCTTCATCGTCACGCCCAATCGGGACCAGCTTGCCGAGCTCGCCGCGCTCGTCGACAGCGACAAGTTGCACATCGCGGTCGCCCAGACGTTCCCGCTCGACGAGGGCCGGGCGGCATTCGAAAGCCGCGAGCACGGCGGCCGCGCCGGCAAGACGGTCCTCGTCGTGCGCGATTGACGGGCGTCACGAGCCCGCGAAATTGACGTCCTTGGTGACGGCTTCCCATTCGTCGATGGATGCCGACAACGTGGCGATCTTGTCGCGCATGGCCTTGAGCACGTCGCGGCCCAGCAGCAACCGCAGCGGCGGGTCGTCGAGCTTGGCCACCATCAGCACCGCCTCGGCCACCTTGCGCGGGTCGCCGGGCAGGTGGTCGGCGAATTGCTTGATCAGGTCCTTGCGGGCCGCCACATCGGCGTAATCGGTGATCGGAGCCTCGGATTCCTTCATCGACCTCGTGGCCCAATCGGTACGGAACGCGCCCGGTTCGACGGCGGTCACCTTGATGCCCAGGGGACGGACCTCGGCGGCGAGCGCCTCGGTGACCGCCTCCAGCGCGAACTTGGTCGACGAATAGTAGGCGTTGGGCGGGTTGGCCACCAGGCCGGTCATCGAGGAGATGTTGATGATGTGGCCCGACCCGCGGGCCCGCATGGCCGGCAGCACCGCCTTGATCATGTCGACGGCGCCGAAGTAGTTCACGTCGAACAGCTTTCGGACCTCGGCGTCCTCGCCCTCTTCCACCGCGGACAGGTAGCCGTGCCCGGCGTTGTTGACCAGCACATCGATTCCGCCGAAGGCCTCGTCGGCCGCCGCCACGGCGGCCGCGACCTGGCGGGTGTCGGTCACGTCGAGGGCGACGGCCAGCGCCCGATCGCCGAACTCGTCGGCGAAGTCCCGCACGGCCTCGGCCCGCCGCGCGGTCACCACCACGCTGTGACCGGCTTCCAGTGCGGCGCGGGCGATTTCGCGTCCGAAGCCGGTGGAGCATCCCGTGATCAGCCAGCGAGCCATCTAGCTTGTTCCTTCCGGTAGGCGGCGCAGATAGGCCTTGCGGCGCTCGGCGAGGTGGGCGGCCCGCTGCTGCGGGCTCACCCGGGCGAGGTGGGGCACCTCGGCGTCGAGCTGGTCCAGCTTGACGACGCGGCCCCGCGCACCGAGGTCTTCGCGGGGACCGTTCTCACCGAACTCCGCCATGCGCAGCGTCAGGATGGCTTCGCGCAGGCCGTCGGAGTCGATCCAGTTGGCCACTCCGGGATCGACGGGTGAGATCACGTACGTGTAGGTGCCGTCCTCGCCTGCGACCGACTGCGCCTTGTTGAGGCTGCCGGTGCGGTCGACGAGTTCGAGCGTGGTGCCCCAGATATTGCTGAGCGGCACGGTGAAGTATTCGGCGCCGCCGTCGTTGACGTCGACGACGAACGCCTCGTCGGGGGCGAGATCGAAACGGCCCATCACGTACACCTGGTTGCGCATGGCGCCGACCTTGTCGGCCGACCAGGCCAGGTTGAAATGGTTGGCCGGCATCTTGTACACGCCGTGGCTGAGCTTGCCGGTGAAGTTCGCGAAGTAGTCCATCATCGCCGCGGTGGCCTCGGCCTGCTCGTCGAGGGTGCGCGCCGGTGTTGCGGCCGGGCGGCCAAGCCGTTGCACCTCAAGGTGATTGGGATCGTCGCGGCCCCAGTCCAGGAGCACGTCGCGAATGTAGAACTCGTGTGCCGCCGGGGAGGTACGCACGTGGTTGGGCCGGCCGTTGGCGGGTTCGGAGTCGACGGTGATGGTGAAGCTGCCGTCGGAGTCGACCGACATGGTGCGGCCGTTGAGCACGTCGACGGTGCCCATGTTCGCGTCCCAGAGGGTGAAGTAGTTCTCGGTCATCCGGTGTTGCCCGACCCGGCCGTGAATCTCGTAGCGCTCGTCACCGGAGATGGGGATCACCCGGTACACGCTGTCGGGATTGTCGATGCCCCAACGCGATCCGGGGATCCGGCGCCCGTCCACGGGGTGCGCCAGCCGAGTGATGCAACTGACCTTCGGCCGCAGCTTGTCCTGGTTGGACGACCATACCGCCGCCGAGAACATCACCTCGGCGAACGCGTCGTCGAATCGTTCGCGCATCGCGTCCGACGCCTTGGCGCGACTGAGCCAGGTCTCGGCGACTGTGCGGTAGGCGGCTTTGACGGTGGGGTGCTCGATCAGGTCGAGGGCCGCCAGCTCCTGCTCGTGCTGGGACGCCGTCGCGACCGGGTCATCAGGCATGTGCTGTTCCTCCGATGAATTGCGCAAAACGCTCGTTGTACAACGTGAATCGCTCATCGACCTGCTCGGCACGCAGGCCGTAGTTCTCCAGCCCGTACGGCGGGCGGGCCACCTCGCGCGGACGCTCACGCAGCCAGCGCCGCATCGCGTCCTCGGCCTCGGCGGTCAGCGGCACCCCGATCGCGTCGTAGACCCGGGCGACCTGACCGATCGGGTCGGCCACCGCCTCGTCGAACCCGATGTCGGTGACCACGGCATCCTGATCAGTCCAGCCGTCGCGGACCGCCATCGCCCGGTCGTTGGTCCAGCCCATCCGTGCCAACCATTGCGCACCGACTCGGTGCGCGTCGACGGTATCGGCGTGCATCGCGTGCAGGGTCGCGTTCAGGCTGGCCCCCGACGCGATGGTGGTACGCGGGTCGCGATGCATGTGCACGATATGCAGGTCGGGAAACTGGGCGCGCAGGGTATTCAAATACCCCAGGTGCGCAGGCGATTTGAGCACCCAACGCTGACCGACCAGCCCCCGGCGGCGTTTTTGCCATTGCAAGAACTGCAGCATGCGGTGCAGGTAGGCATAGGCGGGGGAGAAGTCCCGGCGGTCGAGCCAGGACCGGTAGTGGGGCAGGTGGGCGCCCGACTCGGGGACATGCGACAAGAAGGCGTCCGCCAGGAAGACGATCTCCTCCTCGGCTTCGGTGGCGTACATCGGGTGGATGGAGAACAGCTCGGGCGCCAATTCGCGCGATTTCGCTTCGCGCGCTTGGCTGATGGCGATGCGCGAATCCACCCCGGTGAACGGCTGGTTCAACCGCGGTGCGACCTCGACGACCTCCCACCCGTAGGCGCAGACGAAGCGCGGATCGGCCGCCAGCAGGCGCTGCAACAGCGTGGTCCCGCTGCGCATCATCCCGACGACGACGATCGGCGCGGCCACCCGCTCGTCGAGAATCTCGGGATGGCGGCGGACCCACTCCTGCGCGCGCAGCCGCATCCGCAGGCTGTGCACGATGCCCGACCGCAGGATGTGGGCGCCGATCGCGTTGAGATCGGCGCGCGCATAGTCGCGGAGCAGCACGGCCAGCGGCTCTTCGAATTCGCCGGGGCCCCAGTCGGTGAGCGCTTCCTTGCGTTGCGCGTCGGCCAGGATGGCGGCCCGCTCGAAGACGCTGGGGGATGTCACGAGGGTCAGAATTTCAGGTGCTGGCTGACGTCGCCGACCTGGTCGACGAACATCGTGCGGCTGTCGAAACACCAAGCGCCGTCCACCCGGTGGAAGGTGTCCCTGTAATGCCCGGTCACGATGACCTGCAGCGGCAGCTCGGGCGTGGCCTGGGTGACGCAGTAGTAGGAGGTGCTCGTCGCGGTGCCCTGCGCCTCGTCGATGTACAGCTGCACGTTGGTGGTGTTGTGCTTGGTCTTCGGGGTGCCGTCTTCGTAGATGCGCGTGGCCATCTCGTACATCTCGCGGACCCGGGCCGACCCGGCGAACACCGTCTCCGGCGGCCCGTCCTCCACGCCGCAGATGCGGCCGTGCTCGAAGAGGCCGGCCACCCCGTCCAGGTCGCCGCCGTCGAGAAGCTGCGCATAGGTGTAGATGAGATTGGTGATCTCGGTGCCGCTGTCACTCATGTCGAACCGCCTCGGAAAAGTCCGTCCGCTGTGCTTCCGCGACCAATGTTGGCAGAACCGGTCCAACTTACATAGAACCGCCGATTACTCTTAGTCGCCGTGACCTTACCGTGGACGCCGAGCAGGCTCGGCAACCTGACCGGCAAGCGCGTGATCGTGACGGGAGCGACCAACGGGGTCGGGCTGGGCACCTCGCGCGCGCTCGCCAACGCCGGCGCGCACGTGATCCTGGCCGCGCGCAACACCGAACTCGGCGCGCAACGCGCGACTGAAATCTCAGCAATCGGCGGTGCGACATCCGTGCTCAAGCTCGACCTCGCCGACCTGTCGTCGGTGCGGGCCTTCGCGGACCTGATCGACGAGCCGGTGGACATCCTGATCAACAACGCCGGCGCCCTCACCGACCGCCGCACCGAGACGGTCGACGGATTCGAGATGACGCTGGGCACCAATTTGCTCGGGCCGTTCGCGCTGACCAATCTGCTGCTGCCCAAGGTGCGTTCGCAGATCATCAACGTCGGCTCCGACGCCCACCGGTCGGCGACGCTGCACCTCGACGACCTGCACCTGCGCCGCCACAAGTGGACGAGACTGGGCGCCTATGCGCAGTCCAAGCTCGCGGTCATGCTGTGGGGGCTCGAGCTGGACCGCAGGCTGCGCGTGGCCGCAGCTCCGCTCGTCACGCACCTCACCCACCCCGGCTGGGTGGCCTCGAACCTGTCCAACCTGGGCGACTCGCCGCTGATGTCGCTGGCGCACAAGGGGGTCAAGGCGGTGGCCGACCGGTTGGCCAACGACATCGACGAGGGCGCGGCGCCGACGCTGTACTGCATCAGCGAGCCGATTCCGCCGGGCAGCTACGTCGGGGTCAGCGGCAGGTTCGGGCTGCGCGGCGGACCGGTGCTGATCGGCCGGACGCCGCTGGCGTGCGACTACGACGCGGCCGCGCGGCTGGTGGCCTTCGCCGAGCGCGAGACCGGCACGAAATTGGAGATCTGAGCATGGGTGAATTCGACAACGTCGTCGCCGTCGTGACCGGCGCCGCGCGGGGCCAGGGCCGCAGCCACGCCGGCGCACTGGCCGCCCACGGTGCCGACATCATCGCCGTCGACATCTGTGCCGACCTCGAGGCGATCCCCTACGCCCTGGCCACCGAGACCGAGCTGGCCGAAACCGTCCAGCTGGTCGGGTCCGCGGGCCGCAAGGCGGTTCCGGTGATCGCCGACGTCCGCGACCTTGCGGGTCTGCGGGCCGGGGTGCAGGCGGGTATCGACGAACTCGGCGAGGTCGACGTCGTCATCGCCAACGCCGGGGTGGTGGCGATCGGCGTCACTGAGCCCGACTCCGAGCCGGTGTTCAACACGATCGTCGACACCAACCTCAAGGGCGTGTGGCACACGATGCTGGCGACGGTCCCCTCGATCGTGCGCAAGGGTCGGGGCGGATCGGTCGTGCTGGTCAGTTCGTCGCAGGGCCTCACGGGCCGCGGCGGTGACGGCAGCGCCGCGATGTTCGCCTACGCCGCGTCAAAGCACGGTGTCGTGGGTCTGATGCGCTCGGCGGCCAATGCCTATGCGCCGCATAAGATTCGGGTCAATTCGGTCCACCCCAGCGGCGTCGCGACGCCGATGATTCTCAACGACTTCGTGGTGAACCGGATGATGGAGAACCCGAACCCGGCCATCTCTCAGATGCTGCTGCCCGGCGTGCCGTTGGTCGAGGCGCAGGACGTCACCGAGGCGGTGCTGTGGCTGGCCGGGCCGCGGTCGCGCTACGTGACCGGCGTGTCGATGCCGGTCGACGCCGGCCACATCGTCATGTAGGGGGTAGGGGTGTACGACCTCGACGAGACCATCCGGGCGCGGCGCTCTACGCGCATGTTCCTGCCCACCCCGGTGCCGCGCCACCTGGTCGACGAGTCGCTGGAGCTCGCCATGCGGGCGCCGTCGAACTCCAACGTCCAGCCGTGGCAGGTGGTCTTCGCCTCCGGAGCGGCGCGCGAGCGGCTGGTAGCGGCCATGCTGGCCAAGGCGGGATCCGAATCGCCGAACGTGCCGCAGCTGCCCGAGGCGTTCGCCCACCTGCGCCGCGAACTGGGCGCGCAGGTCTACGGCTCGATGGGCATTCTGCGCAGCGACACCGAAGCCCGGCGCGTCGCCGTGCTGCGCAACTGGGAGTTCTTCCGCGCCCCGCTGGGCGGCGTGGTCTCGATGCATCGGGACTTCGGCCTGGTCGACAGCATGGGCGTCGGGATGTTTTTGCAGACGCTGCTACTGGCGCTGACGGCCCGCGGGCTGGGCACCTGCGTGCAGGTGTCGATCGCGGGCTATCCCGACATCGTGCGGGAGGAACTCGGCATCCCACCCGAGATGACGCTGCTGTGTGGTCTCGCGGTCGGCTACCCCGACCCCGATTTCCCCGGCAACTCGCTGCGCATCGGCCGCGAGAGCGTGGACAAGCACGTGGTTTTCCTGGACGAGTGAGACGCCGAAAAACCCGCTGCCGCTAGCCGCGAACGACCTTGCCGGCCTTGATGCACGACGTGCAGACGTTGAGGCGCTGCTTGTTGCCGCCCGGACGGGTGACGGCGTGCACGGTCTGGACGTTGGGGTCCCACCGGCGGCTGGTGCGGCGGTGGGAGTGCGACACCGACTTGCCGAAGCCGGGGCCTTTCCCGCAGATGTCGCACACAGCGGCCATTGTTCAAGCTCCTCAAATCTCGGGGGTCCGGCAATCCGGCCGGGACAGCCCAGCTGCACCGGGCCCAATCAGGATACCGACTCCTCCGGCAACCACCAAAACGGTCATCATGGGCTGACCCTGCGGTTACGCGCCGTCGCGCGGCCCGGCTGTGCGCTGGAACCCTCCTGCGCGGTCTACATGCAGTCGATCACATTACCGGCTTGCGTCGCGGTTGCCGGGACGTCCGGCCGCTAGGATGGCAGCGCCGCCGATGGCCGGTGCGGTCGCTGCCTACCTCAGGTGTGACGGCGCGCTGATTCGGCTGAAGTCTTCTTCCCGGCGGTACCGGCCCGCGCGGAGCTGCGGATGAGGCTGGGAAGCAAATATCGGCAGGCTTGAGGGGAGTGCGCGGGGTGGTTGCGCGCGCCGAAAACGCTGCCGGTCTAGCCCGCGTCGAAAACCGGCGGGGCTCACCGGTGGGCGTAGGACGGTTGGTCTTGAGGTTGCGCCGGGTGGCGGCGGCCTATCTGGTGGTGGCGGCGCTGGGCAGCGTCGCCATAGGGAGTACGTCGGTCAACTGCCCGACCGCTGTGGGCGGGCAGTACGACATCGGGCAGGGCGGCCCGGGCCCGAGAGCCTCGGGGGCCGGTCAAGTCGGTGCGACGTGGTGGTGGCAGCCCGGTGCGCCCCGTCCCGTGGTGCAAGAGGCGGCCGCCGTGCGCGGCGGTATCCAGCTGCGGCAGGTCGCTTTCGACGGTCGGGAAGTGTGGCCGGACGGACCCGAGGCGATCCGCGGCTATCTCGAGGAGGCACTGACCCGGATCGGCGTCACCGAGGCATCGGCCCGTGGTCGCTGGATCGAGGGCATGATGACCATCGCCGACCACGAATCGCAGTTCCATTCGGGTGCGATCAACCTGTCAGACAGCAATGCCTACGGGCCTTCTCAGCTCGACGGTGGCCCGCTGCACGCGACGCGCGGCCCGTGGCAGGTAATGCCGGATACCTTCGCGGCCTTCCACCAGCCCGGGACGTCGAACTCGGCGTGGGATCCGGTGGCGGCCGCGTGCGCGTCGATGAACTATCAGATGAGCCGCTACGGCGTCAGCCGCGATGGCAGCAACGAGCGCATGCTGGTGGGGCAGGCCAATCCCGGTATCCGGCAGGGCTATTAAGGCCGCCTACGGTAACTTCTTGGCGGGAAACGTGGCGTCGAGGACGATCTCGACGCCGATGGGTCTGCCGCTGCCGGCCGGCTGCTCGATCTTCCTCAGCGGCGCAGAGCAACCGAGCGCAGCGGCTCCGTCGCCGGGCTACGCTGGCGCCCACCGGGAGACTGGTGCGGAGGAGGTGGGTCAACTGGGCACTGCTGATACGTCGCAGCTACGTCTCCTGGACGCGATGACCCTGCGGGACTGGGCGCACACCGCCGTCAGCGACCTGATCACCCACATCGACGAGATCAATCGGCTCAACGTCTTCCCCGTCGCCGACTCCGATACCGGCGCGAACATGCTGTTCACCATGAGGTCGGCCCTGGCGGAACTGAACGCGCAGGGCGGCTCGGCCTGCGCCGGCCGGGCCGCGGCGGCGCTGTCGGCCGGAGCGCTCAACGGCGCCCGCGGTAACTCCGGCGTGATCCTGTCGCAGATCCTGCGCGGCCTCGCTGACGTCACCGCCACGGCCGCAACCGATGTCGGGGGCGACCTGCCCCACATCGACGTCGGCGTGCTGGGCGACGCGCTGCAGCGCGGCGTGGAACTGGTCATCACCTCGATGGGCGGGCAGGAAGTCCCGGGGACCATCGTCTCGGTGCTGCGGGCGGCCGCCACCGCCGTCGCGCAGTGCGCGCGGGCCGGGGACGGGCTCGCCCCGGCCGTCATCGCCGCCGGGGACGCGGCCGTGGTCGCGCTGGAAAAGACTCCAGAGCAGCTCGACGTGCTCGCCGACGCCGGAGCCGTCGATGCCGGCGGGCGGGGTCTGCTGGTCCTGCTGGACGCGTTGCGGACCACCATCGCGGGGCCGGCGCCTGCCCGGACGGTTTACGAGCTCTCGCCGCGGGCGCAGCGCACCGAAGCCGCCGCGCCGCGCCCGGCGCCGCAATTCGAGGTGATGTACCGGCTGGACGGCTGCGAACCCGCGGCGGCGGACGCGCTGCGGGATCGGTTGGCGGACCTGGGCGATTCGGTGGGCATCGCCTCCGCGCCGTCGTCGGCCCGGCGCACCTATTCCGTGCACGTGCATACCGACGACGCCGGCGCCGCCGTCGAGGCGGGACTGGCGGCCGGACAACTGAGCCGCATCGTCATCTCGGCCCTGAGCTCCGGCACCTCCGGGTTGCCGCCGGGCGGCTGGACGCGGGAGCGGGCCGTGCTGGCCGTCGTGGACGGCGACGGCGCGGCCGAGCTGTTCGCCGGGGAGGGCGCCAGCGTGCTGCGACGCGACCCCGCGGCGCACGACCCCGCGACCAACATCAGCGCGCACCAGCTGATGCGGGCCGTCGTCGACACTGGCGCGGCGCAGGTGATGGTGTTGCCGAACGGCTATGTGGCGGCCGAGGAGTTGGTCGCCGGATGCACGGCGGCCATCGGTTGGGGGATTGACGTGGTGCCGATCCCGACGGGGTCGATGGTGCAGGGGCTGGCCGCGCTGGCCGTGCACGAAACCGGTAGGCAGGCCGTCGACGACGGCTACACCATGGCGCGGGCGGCCGGCGCGGCACGGCACGGATCGGTGCGCATCGCGACCGAGAGCGCGTTGACGTGGGCGGGCCGCTGCCATCCCGGCGACGGCCTGGGCATCGCGGGCGACGAGGTGCTGATCGTGGCCGCCGACGCGGTCGGGGCGGCGATCGGCCTGCTCGATCTGCTGCTGGCCTCCGGCGGGGACCTGGTGACCGTGCTGCTGGGCACCGGCATCGAGACCGACGGGGACGCCGGCGCCGTCGGGGACATCCTGGAAGAGCACATGCACGACCACCACCCGGGGACCGAACTGGTCACCTACCGCACCGGACACCACGGTGACGCGCTGCTGATCGGGGTCGAATAGCGATGGTGTCGCTGTCCGACCGGCTGGACTTCATCACTGGTGGGAAGGTCGCGGAACTCCTGGACGAGGTGTTCGGGATCCGGACCGTCAACGACCTGCTGCGCCACTACCCGCGCAGCTACACCGAGGGCGCCAGCCGCTGGGACGCCGACGACGAGCGGCCGCCGGCCGGTGAGCACATCACCATCGTCGACACGATCGCCGACACCGAGACGTTTCCGATGAAAAAGACCCCGAAAAAGGTCTGCCATCGCATCACGCTCGGCTCCGGCCGCAACAAGGTGACCGCCACGTTCTTCAACGCGAACTACATCAAAAAGGACCTGACCAAGGGCACCAAGGTGATGCTCTCCGGCGAGGTCGGGTTCTTCAGGAACGTCATGCAGCTCACCCATCCCGCGTTCCTCCTCCTCGACACGCCGGACGGGCGCAACCGCGGCACCGTGTCCCTCAAGAGCATCGCCAACGCCTCGCACGCCACCGGCGAAGACATCGCGGACGCATACCAGCGCCACTTCTTCCCGATCTATGCCGCCAGCGCCAAGCTGCAGAGCTGGAACATCTTCGCCTCCGTGCGCCAAGTCCTGGACGTCCTCGACCCGGTGCCCGATCCGCTGCCCGAGGACCTGCGCGCGAAATTCGGCCTGATCTCCGAAGATCAGGCGTTGCGCGACATCCACCTCGCCGAAACCGAAGCCCCCCGCCAGCGGGCGCGCGAGCGGCTGACCTTCGACGAGGCCGTCGGGTTGCAGTGGGCGCTGGTGGCCCGCCGGCACGGTGAGCTTTCGGCATCGGGACCCCCGGCGCCGTCGCGTATGGACGGTTTGGCCGCAGACCTGTTGGGGCGGTTGCCCTTCGAGCTGACCGCGGGCCAGCGTGACGTCCTCGGCGTGCTGTCCGAGGGGCTGGCGTCCAGCCGCCCGCTGAATCGCCTGCTGCAGGGGGAGGTGGGCTCGGGCAAGACGATCGTCTCGGTGCTGGCGATGCTGCAGATGGTGGACGCCGGTTATCAGTGCGCGCTGCTGGCCCCGACGGAAGTGCTTGCCGCACAACATCTTCGCTCGATCCTCGACGTGCTCGGCCCGCTGGCGATGGCGGGCCAGCTGGGTGGCGCCGACCATGCCACCCGGATCGCGCTGCTCAGCGGTTCCATGACCGCCGCGCAAAAGAAGCAGATCCGGGCCGAGATCGCCGGCGGTGAGGCGGGCATCGTCGTCGGCACCCACGCGCTACTGCAGGACGCGGTGGAGTTCGACAACCTGGGCATGGTGGTCGTCGACGAGCAACATCGTTTCGGTGTCGAGCAGCGAGATCGGTTACGGGCCAAGGCCCGTCCGGGTGTGACCCCGCACCTGCTGGTGATGACGGCGACGCCGATTCCCCGCACCGTCGCGCTCACCGTCTACGGGGACCTGGAAACGTCGACGCTGCGCGAACTTCCGCGCGGTCGCCAGCCGATCACCAGCAATGTGATCTTCGTCAAGGACAAGCCGACGTGGCTCGGCCGCGCCTGGCAGCGCATCAGCGAAGAGGTGGCCGCCGGCCGGCAGGCCTACGTGGTGGCTCCCCGCATCGACGAGGACGACGAGGCGGGCACCCAGGAACAGAACGCCAAGGCGCCCGAGACCGCCGAAGGCCTTTACGCCCGACTGCGTTCCGGCGAGCTGGCGCACCTGCGGCTGGGGCTGATGCACGGGCGGCTGTCCGGCGACGAGAAGGACGCGGTGATGGCCGCCTTCCGCGCCGGCGAGGTCGACGTGCTGGTGTGCACCACCGTCATCGAGGTCGGCGTCGACGTCCCCAACGCCACCGTGATGCTGGTGATGGACGCCGACCGGTTCGGGATCAGCCAGCTGCATCAGCTGCGCGGCCGCATCGGCCGGGGACAGCACCCGAGCCTGTGCCTGTTCGCCAGCTGGTCCGCGCCGGACTCGCCCGCCGGCCGGCGGCTGAGCGCGGTGGCTGGGACGCTGGACGGCTTCGCCCTCGCCGACCTCGACCTCAAGGAGCGCCGCGAAGGAGATGTCTTGGGTCGCAACCAGTCCGGCCGGGCAATCACGCTGCGACTGCTGTCCCTGGCGGACCACCTGGAGTACATCGAGGCTGCGCGGGACTTCTGCATCCGGACCTATTCCGAGGATCCTTCCGATCCCGGATTGGCCGTGCTGGCCGCGCGATTCACCGACACCGACCGCATCGAATACCTGGACAAGAGTTGAACCGCAAGGTGCTGTTGTGGCTGGCCGCCGCGGCGGCGCTGGCGGTGGTGGTCGCCTATCAGACCGTCGGGTCCTCGGCCACCAGGCACTCCGCCGAATACGCGGCGCGCGCCGATGTTCCGACGGTGCTGCCCGGCGCCGACGTGCTCGCGGGCATCGCCGTCGTGCCGCTGCGGCTGCACCGCTACGACTACCTGCGGGCGGCGTTCGGCGACGCCTGGGATGACGACAACGATGCCCCGTTGGGGCACAACGGATGCGACACCCGCGACGACATCCTCGACCGCGATCTCGTCGACAAGACCTATGTGTCGATCAAGCGCTGCCCCGACGCCGTGGCCACCGGCACGCTGCACGACCCGTACACCAACAAGACGATCGCCTTTCGGCGCGGCCCCAAGGTCGGCGAATCGGTGCAGATCGACCACATCGTCCCGCTCGCGTACGCCTGGGACATGGGCGCATACGCGTGGCCGGCGCCCGAGCGGCGGCGCTTCGCCAACGACCCCGCCAACCTGCTCGCCGTCGACGGGCCGGCCAATCAGGACAAGGGCGATTCACCCCCGGGGCAGTGGATGCCGCCCAACGCGGCGTTCGCCTGCCAGTACGCCATGCAATTCATCGCCGTGCTGCGCGGTTATTCGCTGCCGGTGGATGCGGCGTCGACCGGTGCCCTGCGTCAGGGGGCCGCGACCTGCCCAGCGGGGGAAGCCCCGTGACGGGCCGCTACGAGCCCTCGTAGGTCTCCGGGTCCGGGCGCAGCCGGGTGCCGTCGTTGAGCCCGTTGATCGCATCCATGTGCTCGGCGGCCAACTCGAAATCGAACACGTCCATGTTGGTCGCGATGTGCTCGTCCTTGGCCGAACGGAAGACGACCGCGTTGCCCAACTGCAGGTTCCACCGCAGCAGCACCTGCGAGGCGGTCTTGCCGTACTCGCCGGCGACCGAGGTCACCGTCGGGTTGTCCATCAACTTGCCCAGCGCCAGCGGTGTGTAGGACTGGGTGAGGACGTTGTGCTCGGCGTTGGTCTTGCGCAGTGCCTCCTGGTTGAGCAGCGGGTGCAGCTCGATCTGGTTGACCGCGGGGGTGACGAACGTGAGGTCGATGACCGTCGTCAGGTGCTCGTCGGTGAAGTTGGAGACACCGATCGAGCGGGCCTGCCCGTCCCCGCGGGTCTGGATCAATCCGCCGAAGGAGTTCACGTAATTGCCGAGCGACGGGGCCGGCCAGTGAATCAGGTACAGGTCGACGTAGTCCAGCCCCAGCCGTTCCAGGCTGGCGCTGCAGGCGTCCATCGCGCCCTTGAAACCCTGATCGGGCGTCGCCAGCTTGGTGGTCACGAACAGCTCGGCGCGCGGAATCCCGGAGGCGGCGATGGCGCGCCCGACGGCGGCCTCATTGCCGTAGACCGCGGCGGTGTCGATGAGCCGGCACCCGATCTCCAGTGCCGCCGACACCGCGCGTTCGGTCTCGTCATCCGACAATTCCGCGACGCCCAGGCCCAGGGCCGGCATCGTGTTTTCGTCGTTGAGAGCAATTGAGGGTGCGGCGGAGCCCGACTCGCCAGTCAATTCATTCACCTGCCTGTGAAATTAAAGGTTCGAGAGTGTGCACCGAGCCGGGTTCCGCCATCGGGCGAGGAGATCAACGGCGTTGGCGCCGAGTTCGAGGCGCTGCGTTCGAAATCGAACACGTCGAAGCTGCTCGCAATCCGTGAAGGCTTCACCGGCTTGGGGATCACGATATTACCGAGGGAGCAAATGCAACCTAATCAACACCTGGGCAGGTGTCCATCCGCGCCCCTCGGTACCGGGTATGCCACCACGTACAGTTGGTCGCGCGGCACGCCGGAATTGGCGGCTGCGAGGGTGAAATCACTTTCGTCGTCACGCGGTGCCACGTCATTTGAAAAAGGGGGTTGTCCATGACCAAGCCTCTGTCTGCCGCGCCGGGCGTGCACACCGCAGCGCAACGCGCATCGGTGCCCCTGGCCAGTCGCATCCAGGGCGCCGTCACCGGCGTCGGGGTCAAGGTCATCCCGTGGATCCCGACCGCGGTGCGCCGCGGACTCGTCCGCGGCCGATCGGTCATCATCGACGGCAACACCCTCGATCCGACCTTGCAGCTGATGTTGTCGGGCCTGCGTGCCGTCGGCATCGACGGGCTGGTCGTCGGCGACGACCCGGAGGTGTCCCGGGCCCAGATGCACGAGTCGACCGTGGGGTTCCCCGGTCCGCAGATCCACGTCGAGGTCACCGAGTTGTCGCTGCCCGGCCCGGCCGGCGAGATCGGGGCCCGGCATTACCGCCCGGCCGATGGTGCGGCGGCCCCCCTGCTGGTCTTCTACCACGGCGGCGGTTGGTCGATCGGTGACCTGGACACCCACGACACGCTGTGCCGGCTGACCTGCCGTGACGCCGGTGTCCACGTGTTATCGATCGACTACCGGCTGGCTCCCGAGCACCCGGCGCCCGCCGCGATCGAGGACGCGTACGCGGCGTTCACATGGGCGTACCAGCACGCCGGCGAGCTGGGCGCTACCCCCGGTCGGGTCGCGGTCGGCGGCGACAGCGCCGGGGGCAACCTCGCCGCCGTCGTCAGCCAACTGGCGCGCGACGAGGGCGGCCCCGCACCGGTGTTGCAGTGGCTGATCTATCCGCGGACCGACTTCACCGCGCAGAACCGGTCGCTGAGCCTCTTCTCGCGCGGCTTCCTGCTGACCAAGCGGGACATCGACTGGTTCGAATCGCAGTACCTGCGGCATTCCGAGCTGGACCGGACGGATCCGCGTGTGTCGCCGGCCCTGGCCGAATCGCTGGCCGGACTGGCCCCCGCGCTGATCGCCGTCGCCGGATTCGACCCGCTGCGCGACGAGGGCGAGAGCTACGCCGAGGCGCTGCGGGCCGCCGGGACGCCGGTCGACCTGCGTTACCTGGGCTCGCTGACCCATGGCTTCGCCAATCTGTTCCAGCTGGGCGGCGACAGCATGGTCGCGACCACCGAGTTGATCTCGGCCCTGCGCGCACACCTGAGCCGGGTCTGAGTCGGTGAGCGGCCGGCGCCGGTAATCTAGAGGCGCCTTGTCCGATCGCTTTGTCGGCAGACCGACAACTCGAGTACCGAAAGATCAGGGAACCTGTGGCCGACAAACCCAAACGCCCCCCACGATTCGACATGAAGTCGGCCTCCGGCGGTAAGTCCGGTCGGCTCGTCCAGATCGGTGGCACCGCGTTCGTCGTGATCTTCGCGGTCGTCCTCGTCTTCTACATCGTGACGTCGAACCACAAGAAGCCCGCCGCCACCGGCGCGGGCGACACCGTGCGGGTGACGTCGAGCAAGCTGGTCACCCAGCCGGGCAGCACCAACCCCAAGGCCGTGGTGACGTTGTACGAGGACTTCCTGTGCCCGGCCTGCGGTAACTTCGAACGCACCTTCGGGCCGACGGTGTCGCGGCTCATCGACGTCGGGGCCATCGCGGCCGATTACTCCATGGTGTCGATCCTGGACAGCTCGCGAAACCACAACTATTCGTCGCGGGCGGCCAACGCGGCCCGCTGCGTCGCCGACGAATCCCTCGACGCGTTCCGCCGTTTCCATACCGCGCTGTTCACCACAGACATCCAGCCCAGCGAAACCGGCAAGAGCTTCCCGGACAACGCGCGGTTGATCGAACTCGCCCGTGAGGCCGGCGTCGTGGGCAAGGTGCCCGACTGCATCAACAGCGGCAAGTACCTCGACAAGGTCACCGGCGAAGCGGCGGCCGCACAGATCAAAGCCACGCCGACGATCAAGATCAACGGCGAGGACTACGACCCGTCGACGCCCGACGCGCTGGTGAGCAAGATCAAAGAGATCGTCGGCAACATCCCGGGCATCGACGGCGCGGTCGCGCCGGCCGCCATGTGACCGGCGCGGTGTCGACCGGATCGGCCGATCCCGGCGGGCATCTGGCCTCGGCCCGGGTGCCGGCGCTCAGCGCCTGGTGGCTGCTGATCGGCGGGGTGATCGGCCTGGTCTCGTCGATGACGCTGACCGTCGAGAAGATCGACATCCTGCTCGACCCGTCGTACGTGCCGTCGTGCAACATCAACCCGATCCTGTCGTGCGGCTCGGTGATGGTCACGCCGCAGGCGTCGCTGCTGGGGTTCCCCAATCCGTTGCTCGGCCTGATGGCCTTCACCGTGGTGATCGTCACCGGGCTGCTCGCGTTGACGAAAGTTGATTTGCCCCAATGGTATTGGCTGGGATTGACGGCCGGGGTGCTGGCCGGGGTGGTGTTCGTGCACTGGCTGATCTTCGAGAGCCTGTATCGCATCGGCGCGTTGTGCCCGTACTGCATGGTGGTGTGGGCGGTCACCATGTCGCTGCTGGTGGTGGTCGCCTCGATCGCGTCTCGCCCGGCGCTGCAGGCCCGGCAATCCGGCCCGGCGTGGCTGGTCTACCAATGGCGATGGTCGCTCGCCGCGCTGTGGTTCACCGCGGTGTTTCTGCTGTGCATGGTGCGGTTCTGGGACTATTGGTCGACCCTGCTGTAGGTATCTGGACGTGACCCGGATCATCGGCGGCGTGGCCGGGGGCCGGCGCATCGCGGTCCCGCCGCGAGGCACCCGGCCCACCACCGACCGGGTCCGCGAGTCGCTGTTCAACATCTTGACCGCGCGCCGCGAGCTGAGCGGCCTTGCGGTGCTGGACCTCTACGCGGGTTCGGGCGCCCTGGGATTGGAGGCGCTCTCCCGGGGGGCGGCCACTGCGCTGTTCGTGGAGTCCGACCCGCGCACCGCGTCCGTCATCGCGCGCAATATCGACACCCTGGGGCTGCCGGGCGCGACACTGCGCCGGGGCGCGGTGGCGGCCGTGCTGGCCGCCGGGACCGCGTCGCCCGTCGACCTGGTGCTGGCCGACCCGCCCTACGACGTCTCCGCCGCCGAGGTCGAGGCCGTGCTGGCGGCGCTGATGACGCATGGGTGGCTGCGCGAGGGCGCCGTCGCGGTCGTCGAGCGCGCGGCTGGCGGTGCGCCGCTGAGCTGGCCCGCCGGCTGGTCGGTGTGGCCGCAACGTGTTTACGGCGACACCCGTTTGGAGCTCGCCGAGCGCCTGTGAGGGGGCGTGTACCGTCATTCGTCATGAGCGGCGCGGTATGCCCGGGCTCGTTTGACCCGGTGACGTTGGGCCACATCGACGTCTTCGAGCGCGCGTCGGCTCAGTTCGACGAGGTGGTGGTGGCGATCCTGATCAACCCCGCCAAGAAGGGCATGTTCGACCTCGACGAGCGGATCGCGATGATCAACGAATCGACGACGCACCTGCCTAATTTGCGGGTGGAGGCCGGGCAAGGCCTGGTCGTCGACTTCGTCCGCTCACAAGGGATGACCGCCATCGTGAAGGGGCTGCGCACCGGCACCGACTTCGAATACGAGCTGCAGATGGCGCAGATGAACAAGCACGTCGCCGGTGTCGACACGTTTTTCGTCGCGACCGCGCCGCGGTATTCGTTCGTGTCGTCGTCATTGGCCAAGGAGGTCGCGATGCTCGGTGGCGACGTGTCGGAGCTGCTGCCCGAGCCCGTCAACCGTCGCTTGCGCGAAAAGCGTTCTGGTCGCTGCTGAGCGCTGCGATTACCGCGAAATCGTTGGGCAGCAAGGGATTTGGCTAACCTGGGCATGAATTGCTCTATGTCCCGGCGTGTTTGGTATTTCCATCCGACCTAGTTGGTTGGTGGTGGTTGCGGCTGGAAGGGGTCATACCACCACCAGTCGGCGCGTTCGCCGGTCGGCCCGGGACACGGGGGGACGCCGGGCGGGGGACGGTTCGGGGGACGTGCGAGCGTTCCCGCACGCAGCGGTCGGCCGGAGCTGTCGGTGACGCGCAGATCGTCTGCGGGTCCGGCGAGGGTGAGATCGCCGCGGTGGTGTGCCCGGTGGTGAGAGGGGCATACCAACACCAGGTTGGACAGTTCGGTGGGACCGCCGTCCTCCCAGTGTTGGATGTGGTGGGCGTGCAGACCGCGGCTGGCCCCACAACCGGGGACCGCGCAGGTCGGGTGGCGGTGCTCGAGCGCGCGGCGAAGCCGCCGGTTGATCACGCGGGTGGCACGGCCGGCTCCGATGGGCTGCCCGTCGCGTTCGAACCAAACTTCACAGCTGGCATCGCAGGTGAGGTATCGGCGCTGGGCGTCGGTGAGAAGGGGACCCAGATGCAGTGCGGCGGCGCGCTGGGCAACATCGAGGTGCACCACCACGGTGGTGTGCTGCCCGTGGGGGCGGCGGGCCGCCTCGGCGTCCCAGCCGGCCTCGACCAGGCGCATAAACGCCTCGAGCGTGCCCGGCAACGGCGGCATCTGATCACCGGCGCGGGTGCCGTCGTCATTGTCGCGCTTCCACTGGGCGATGAGCGCCTCACGATGCGACGCCAACGCCGCGTCGAACTTCGCCGCATCGAGGCGCCCAAGTTTGATCCGCCACGAGCTGAACTCATCGTCGGAGGTCTTGGTGATTGAGGGCTGCGGTTGCGGCCCGGCATCCGGCTGGGGTCGCGGTTCCAGCCGGACCGCGGTGCACAGCTGGTTAACGGTCGCGACCGCGGCGAGCTCCGCGTAATGCTCATCGGATCCCTCGCCCGCGCGCGCCGCGATGACCCCGACCTGATCCAGCGACAGCCGGCCTTCCCGCATGCCGGCGGCGCAGCGGGGAAACTCGGCCAGCCGGTGCGCCACGGTGGCGATCGTGTGGGCGTTGGCCGATGACAAGCCCAGCTTCCAGGCCACCAGCGCCCGCACCGAGCGCGCGCCGGTGAGACCGCAGAGCCCGTCGCGATCGAGCTCGGCGACGATCTCCACGATGCGCCCGTCGATCGCGTTGCGCTGACCGGCCAATTCCGCCAGCTCCTCGAACAACACCTCAAGGCGTTGGGCAGGGCTCAGCGTCGCGGGAGGCGATGCGATCGACGACACGACGCCATCATGACAGCGGGGTACGACAAGTTTCGGTCCCCGACCCGCGCCGGTGCTCGACAGCCCCGCGAACACCTTCCAGTCAACGCCGAAAGCGTTGGGCGGCAACATTATTGACGAGACCGCGATGGTGGGGAGTAACCGGCCGCTGGGTGGGTACCCGGTGGCTTCCAGCGCGCAACGTAGAGCCCACTCGACCGGAAACGACCAATGACGCCACCGCGGAACGTATCTTGAAGATCTGATCCGAAGTAAAGGGGGGTTCGCGCGGTCGCCGACGTCGATAGGAGAACGGCAGCCATGACGGTAGAGAATCTTTTCGACGTTCCCGAGGCCGCGACCGACCTGATCGCCCTGCTCGCCGACGAGGGAGTCGCGCACTTCTTCATCAACCCCGGTACCGATTCCGCCCCGATCCAGGAAGCGCTGGCGGCGGCGCGCGCGGCCGGCACGCCGAGCCCGCGGGCCGTGCTGTGTGTCCACGAGAGCGTCGCCCTGGCGGCGGCCATCGGCCACCACATGGCCAGCGGTCGACCGCAGGCGGTCATGGTGCATGTCGATGCGGGGACGCTCAACCTGGGCTGTCAGCTGCACAACGCCCAGCGCAACGGGACTCCGGTGGTGGTGTTCGCCGGGCGCACCCCCTACAGTTCGGCGCCGGAGGTCCGCGGCCACCGCGACACCTACATCCATTGGCAGCAGGAGCAACTCGACCAGCCGGGCGTCGTGCGCAACTACGCCAAATGGCACATGGAGGTTCCGCGCGGTCGGGAGCTGGCCCCGATCGTCCGGCGGGCGTTCCAGGTGGCCCAGTCGAGCCCGTCCGGGCCCGCCTACGTCATGCTGCCCCGAGAAGCCTTGATGGAGCCCGGTGGCCGTGCGTTGCCGCGGCGGCTGCCACCGGCCATCCCGCCCGGCCCGGACCCGGGCGCCCTGGGCAAGTTGGCCGGGATCCTGGTCGCCGGGCAGCGGGTCGTGATCGTCACGTCGAGGACCGCGGCCGAACCCGGGGCCGCGGTCGTGCTGGCCCGCATCGCCGAGTTACTCGGTGCGCCGGTGATCGATCAGGGCGACCGCGCCAACTTGCCGCTCGGGCACCCGCTGCAAGTGGTGGGCGACGCAGGCCCGCTGGAAACCGCCGACACCGTGCTGCTGCTGGACTGCGAAGTGCCGTGGGTGCCCGCACAGTTGGCCCCACCCGCGGACGCCCGCGTGGTGCAGATCGACGCGGACCCCGTCAAGGCCGGCATGCCGTTGTGGTCCTATCCGGTCGAGATCGCGCTGACCGCCGACACCCGGGTGACGCTGCTGCTGCTCGAGCAGACCCTGTTGCGGCTGGCCACCGACGAGCTGCGCGAGAAGTGGAGCGCGCGGCGCCACGCCGCCGAATCCGATGTCGCGCAACGCCGCCGGGAGGCGATCCGACGGGCCGCATCCGACCGCCCGGCCGACGCACCCGACGCGATGCTGGCCGCGCTGGGTGGCGCGCTGCCGGAAAACGCCGTGGTCGTCCAGGAGGCGGTGACCAACCGGGCCGCCGTGGCCCGGCAGGTCCAGCGGCCGCCGGGGCAGTTCTTCGACACGGGCGCGCCGGCATTGGGGTGGGCGCTCGGCGGGGCCTTCGGGGTCAAGCTGGCCAGGCCGCAGGCGCCCGTCGTCGCGATCTGCGGTGACGGTTCGTTCAACTTCGGTGTGCCGACCGCCGCGTTGTGGTCGGCGCATCGCCATGGCGCGCCGTTCGTCACGGTGGTCTTGAACAACCACTCGTACCTGGCGTCCAAGCTGCCGGTGATGGAGCTCTACCAGCAAGGAATATCGGTGCGGGAGAACGACTTTCCCGAGACTCGGCTCACGCCGGACACCGACTACGCCGCCCTGGCGCGGGCGTGCGGGGGGAGCGGACGCAGCGTGACCACGCCGGCGGAGATGCGCGAGGCCCTCGGTTGGGCGCTCGCCGAGGCCGACCAAGGCCGGTGCGCGGTGCTCGACGTGCAGTTGCCGCTACCCTGACGCGAATCAGTGCCGATGCCCCGATTCCTGGGCGTCGGGGGAACCGCCCATCATGCGCAGCATCGGCAGCCCCCCGGAGGTGATGAACCGGACGACGAGGATGACCGCGAGCGCGCCGAAGGCGATGTTGAGGAAGGTCGTGTAGTTCCACGAGATCGACGCCTCCAGCACGGTCGCGTTGCGCTGCGCAGGAATGAGATGCGTTGTGCCGAAGATCAATTCGACGAGGTATCCGGCGGCGACCATCGCGGCGTAGAAGGTGCCCAGCAAGGTCAGCATCATCTTGGTGCCGTAGTACTTGCGATAGATGTTCAGGATCGGAAGGATCAACAGGTCGGCGTAGATGAACGCGATGACGCCCCCGAAGCTGATGCCCCCGTTCCACAACACCGCGGCCAGCGGGACGTTGCCGATCGAGCACACGAAGGACACGATCGCCACGACAGGACCCACGAGCGGGCCCCACAGCGCTGACCAGACCGGATGGTCCACCAAAAAGAAGCTCTGCCAGAACTTCTCGGGAACCCACGCCGCGACGGCGCCCGCGATCAGCAGGCCCAGAACAAGGTCGCGCAGGATCGCCAGCCACTCCATCACGAACACGTGCGAGACCGAGGTGAAGCCGGCCGGGGAAAACAGCCGTCGCCAAAACGATCCGTCTCCTTTGATCGACATGTCCATGGCGGCATGGCCTTCCATCGAGCCGGCGATTCCCCGCTCCGCCTGCTCGCGGGCGGCGTCGACGAGTCGCGAACGCACGAACAGCCGGAACAAGACGGCGAGCACCACGATCATCAACGGGCCGCCGACGAATTCGGCGGCCGTGAACTGCCAGCCCATCAGCAGCGCCAGGATGATCCCCAGCTCGACCACCATGTTGGTCGAACCGATCTCGAACGCCATCGCGGCGGTGAAGTCGGCGCCCTTGCGGAATAGGGATCGCGCCAGGGCCACCGCGGCGTACGAGCACGACGACGACGCCGCCCCCAGCCCGGCGGACACCGCCAAGGTGCGCGGGCGGTCGTCGCCCATCAGGGCGACGATTGTCGAGCGCCGCACGACGGCCTGCACCACCGCCGACAGCGCGAAGCCCACGATCAGCGCCCACAGGATTTCCCACGTCATCGAACCCGCCAGCGTCAGGGCGTGCCCGACCGCCGATAGCACCGTCATCGCTGAAACCTCCTGCGTGAGCGTGCGCGAAGTTCCGACCCATCGGACTATACCCATCGGGGGTATATGCGCGCAGGGTTCGCTCCTGGGGCGACCTTTCCGGACTCTAGAATCGCTGGCAAATAGCCGGGTCCGGGCGCATCGACACAAACCCACATGTGGGCAAACGCCTCAGCGGCGGGGGCCGGCGACGAATATGGACAAACCATCTCGCGCGGCCGTCGCCGCCGCGAAAACAGCGTGAACGGGCGCTTTCGTATGAAACTCTGCCGATATGGCCACGCCGGGACCGGCGCGCCAGGGCGTTTAGGACGCCGGGAATGGGCAAATACCCGACACACCGGTGTCGCCACCGCTGTCACAGAGACAACACCAGGCACACTGGTAACAACAGTTTTGCAGACGCCAGGAGGGTACGGCCGTGTATCGAGTGTTTGAAGCGCTGGATGAATTGAGCGCCATCGTCGAAGAAGCCCGCGGCGTCCCGATGACGGCCGGCTGCGTGGTGCCCCGCGGCGACGTGCTGGAGCTGATCGACGACATCAAGGACGCGATTCCGGGCGAGCTGGACGACGCCCAGGACGTGCTGGACGCGCGCGATTCCATGCTGCAGGACGCCAAGACGCATTCCGAGTCCATGGTCGACTCGGCGACCACCGAGTCGGAGTCCATGCTCAACCACGCCCGCGCGGAGGCCGATCGGCTGCTGTCCGACGCCAAAGCGCAGGCCGACCGGATGGTGAGCGAAGCCCGCCAGCACAGCGAACGGATGGTCGGCGAGGCCCGCGAGGAGTCGATGCGCATCGCCACCGCGGCCAAACGCGACTACGAGGCCAGCGTCGGGCGCGCCCAGGCCGAAGCCGACCGGCTGCTCGAAAACGGCAACATCTCCTACGAGAAGGCCGTGCAAGAGGGCATCAAGGAGCAGCAGCGGCTGGTGTCGCAGAACAGCGTGGTCGAGGCGGCCAACGCCGAGGCCACCCGGCTCATCGACTCGGCGCACGCCGAGGCCGACCGGCTGCGGGGCGAATGCGACATCTACGTCGACAACAAGCTCGCCGAGTTCGAGGAATTCCTCAATGGCACGCTGCGGTCGGTGGGGCGCGGCCGCCACCAACTGCGGACGGCGGCCGGGACGCACGACTACGCCGTGCGCTAACGTTTCGCGGCCCGTTCACCGGGCGGACGCGCCCTGGAATTGTCCGGCCGGCGCCGTAGGATTTCTCGTATGACGCGCCAGCACAGCACCTCATCGACTCGCGGCGGTGCGCCTCGGCCGTCTGGGCCGATGACGTTCGACATCACCCGGCTCGGGCGGCGGCCCGGCGCCATGGTGACCGTGCGCGAAACGGTGCCCAGCCCGGCGCGCATCGGGCTGGACATGATCGCCATCGCGGCCGGCGCCCCCCTGGAACTGGACCTGCAGGTGCAGTCGGTGTCCGAGGGCGTCCTGGTGACCGGGACGGTGAGCGCGCCCACGGCCGGCGAATGCGCGCGTTGCCTGACCCCGCTCGACGGCCACGTGGACGTGCGGTTGACCGAACTGTTCGCCTACCCGGACAGCACCACCGAGGCCACCACCGAGGAAGACGAGGTCGGCCACATCGTCGACGACACCATCGACCTCGAGCAGTCCATCGTCGACGCGGTGGGGCTCGAACTCCCGTTTTCGCCCGTGTGCACGCCGGATTGCCCGGGGCTGTGCCCGGAATGCGGGGTGTCGCTGGCTGCCGAGCCGGGACACCAGCACGACCGCATCGACCCGCGGTGGGCCAAGCTGGCGGGCATGTTCACCCCCGAGTCCGACGAAGCGCGGGGTGAGCGGTGAGCTCACGGCGGGCGCTGCTCGACGCCCTGGGGGTTGAGCTGCCCGACGAACTGCTGTCCTTGGCGCTGACGCATCGGAGTTATGCCTACGAACACGGCGGGCTGCCGACCAACGAGCGGCTGGAATTCCTCGGCGACGCGGTGCTGGGCCTGACCATCACCGACGAGCTCTACCACCGCCATCCCGACCGTAGCGAGGGCGACCTGGCCAAGCTGCGGGCCAGCGTCGTCAACACCCAGGCGCTGGCCGACGTCGGGCGAAAGCTGTGCGAGGGGGGCCTCGGGGTGCACCTGTTGCTGGGGCGCGGGGAGGCGAACACCGGCGGCGCGGACAAGTCGAGCATCCTGGCCGACGGCATGGAATCGCTGCTGGGCGCGATCTACCTCGAGCACGGGATCGACGTGGCCCGCGAGGTGATTTTGCGGCTGTTCGGTCCGCTGCTGGACGCCGCGCCGACGCTGGGGGCCGGGCTGGACTGGAAGACCAGCCTGCAGGAGCTCACCGCGGCCCGCAGCATGGGCGCGCCGTCCTACGTCGTCACCTCGACCGGCCCGGACCACGACAAGGAGTTCACCGCGGTGGTCGTGGTCGCCGACACCGAGTACGGCTCGGGCGTGGGCCGCTCGAAGAAGGAAGCCGAGCAGAAGGCCGCGGCGGCGACCTGGAAAGCGCTGGAAGCGCTGGACACCGCCGTTCCCCGCAATTAGATGCCCGAACTGCCCGAAGTCGAGGTGGTGCGCCGCGGCCTGCACGCCCATGTCGTGGGCAAGACGATCACGGCCGTCCGGGTGCATCACCCCCGCGCGGTGCGCCGCCACGAGGCGGGGCCCGCGGACCTCGCCGCCCGGCTCCTCAACGACCGCATCACCGGCACCGACCGGCGCGGCAAATACCTGTGGCTGCTGCTCGACAGCGACGCGGCGCTCGTCGTTCACCTCGGCATGAGCGGGCAGATGCTGCTCGGTACGGTGCCGCGCGCCGACCACGTGCGGATCTCCGCGCTGCTCGACGACGGGACCGTGCTGAGCTTCGCCGACCAACGCACCTTCGGCGGGTGGATGCTCGCCGACCTGGTCGAGGTGGACGGCAGCGTGGTCCCCGAGCCCGTCGCACACCTGGCGCGCGACCCGCTGGACCCCCGGTTCGATGCCGACGCGGTCGTAAAAGTGTTGCGGCGCAAGCACTCCGAAATCAAGCGCCAGCTGCTCGACCAGCAGGTCGTGTCGGGCATCGGCAACATCTACGCCGACGAGGCGCTGTGGCGGGCCAAGGTGCACGGGGCACGGATCGCCGACACCCTGACCCGCAAGCAGTTGACCGCCGTGCTGGACGCGGCGTCCGACGTGATGCGTGAGGCGCTGGCCAAGGGCGGGACCTCGTTTGATTCGCTGTACGTCAACGTCAACGGCGAATCCGGATACTTCGACCGTTCACTGGACGCCTACGGCCGCGAAGGCGAGAGCTGCCGCCGCTGCGGCGCGGTGATGCGCAGGGAGAAGTTCATGAACCGCTCGTCGTTCTATTGCCCCAAATGCCAACCGCGCCCGCGTGGTTGAGTGTGAGGCCTTGGCTTTGATCGTGAGCACACGGTTGCGACACGACGAGCGTGGGTGACCGGTGTTCACACCGGGTGACCAGCGTTCACACTCAAGGGCGAAACAGGTGAATCACTCGAAGATGTCGCGGCGCAGCGTCCCCGTGGGCAGTGCCGGATCCACGAACCACTCGTGGCTGAACAGCGCGCCGAACACCTGAGGCGGCAACCGCATCAGGACGCCGAACAGCTGCGCGGCCAGTCCGGAAGTGCCGATCTGGGAACGGTGCGCGGCAAAAGCGTCCCGCTTCTGGCGCGCGAAGCCAAAGACGTTGACCCGGTGGGTGATCGTCGCGCGTGGGGCGTACGCGCCGCGGACGATGTCACGTTCGTACGGTCCGGGAAGACGCAGCAGGTGCGCGAGATCACTGACGCGAAGCAGCATTTCGCGCGGCATCGTCACCTCGAGGACGCGGGGAATCGCGGCGAGTTCGGCGGCTTTCTTGCCGACGTGATGCACCTGCACATGATCGCGGTGCCCGTAGCCGCCGTTGGGCTGGTAGCTGAGCAGCAGATCGGCGTCCTCGTCGCGAAGGATGGTGGCCAGCCGCGTCGCCGCCTCGTCGAGATCCGCGCGCCCGAATCGGGTGCGCCCGGGCGGATCCGGGTAGAACAGGGGGCCGTAGCCGCTGTCGGCGTAGCCGAGGCACTCCACCCGCTGGGCCCCGAGAATGCTTGCACTCGACCGTAATTCGCCCAGTCGGTTGTCGTCGTCGTTGTGCACGCGTCCGTCGGTTGCCGTGACCACGACGACGCGATGTCCGGCCGCGGACGCGCGCGCCAGGGTGCCACCGGTGAGGACCACCTCGTCGTCCGGGTGCGCGTGGAACGCGACGACGGTGGCCATGCCAAACAGTATGCCCGCGCGTCACGCCGTGGCCGCCCGGTAGAAATGAGCCATGGCCGAACTATGGGTGGAACGCACCGGAACTCGCCGCTACACGGGATACAGCTCGCGGGGGGCGCAGGTACTCGTCGGCTCCGAGGACGTCGACGGCGTGTTCACGCCCGGCGAGCTGCTCAAGATCGCGCTCGCGGCCTGCAGCGGGATGTCCAGCGATATGCCGCTGGCCCGCCGGCTGGGCGACGACTACAAGGCGGTCATCAAGGTGTCCGGCGCCGCCGACCGCGAGCAGGAACGCTATCCGCTGCTCGAGGAAGCGCTGGAGCTGGACCTGTCGGCGTTGGCCGAGGACGAGAAGGAGCGCCTGCTGGTCGTGGTCAACCGGGCCATCGACCAGGTGTGCACGGTCGGGCGCACCCTGCAGTCCGGCACCACCGTCAACGTCGAGGTCACCGATGTCGGATCCTGACGCCCGGCTCACCGCCTGGGTCCACGGGGACGTCCAGGGGGTGGGTTTCCGCTGGTGGACGCGGTGCCGGGCGCTGGAGCTCGGCCTCACCGGGTACGCGGCCAACCAGGCCGACGGCCGGGTGCTGGTAGTCGCCCAGGGGCCGCGGGAGGCCGGCGAAAAGCTGCTGGAGCTGCTGCAAGGCGGCGCGTCGTGGCCCGCCCGACCCGGCAGGGTCGACGAGGTGGTCGCCGACTGGTCGCAGCCCCAGGAGCGTTTCGAGGGGTTCGTCGAGCGGTGACGCGGCCGCCGCGGTGCCCGTCATTTCGTGGCGGATGTGACCATTGTGACCAGTGCGTCGCGCCGCGGCGCCGCCGGCACATTTGGGGCTGGACGACACCCCTCGGTGAGCCTGCCGCGCGTGGTTTGAGCGGTAGTCTGGCTCGCCGTGTACCTCAAGAGTCTGACGCTGAAGGGCTTCAAGTCCTTTGCCTCGCCGACGACTCTGCGTTTCGAGCCGGGCATCACCGCGGTCGTCGGGCCCAACGGCTCGGGCAAGTCCAACGTCGTCGACGCCCTGGCGTGGGTGATGGGGGAGCAGGGCGCCAAGACCCTGCGCGGCGGCAAGATGGAAGACGTCATCTTCGCCGGGACCTCGTCGCGCGCGCCGTTGGGCCGCGCCGAAGTCACCGTCACCATCGACAACTCCGACAACGCGCTGCCCATCGAGTACTCCGAGGTCTCGATCACCCGGCGGATGTTCCGCGACGGCGCCAGCGAATACGAAATCAACGGCAGCAGTTGCCGTTTGATGGATGTTCAAGAACTGCTCAGCGACTCCGGGATCGGCCGGGAGATGCACGTCATCGTCGGGCAGGGCAAGCTCGACGAGATCCTGCAATCGCGGCCCGAAGACCGCCGGGCGTTCATCGAAGAAGCCGCCGGCGTGCTCAAGCACCGCAAGCGCAAAGAGAAGGCGCTCCGCAAGCTCGACGCGATGTCGGCGAACCTGGCCCGGCTCACCGACCTGACCACCGAGCTGCGCCGTCAGCTCAAACCGTTGGGCCGCCAGGCCGAGGTGGCCCGTCGCGCCCAGACGATCCAGGCGGACCTGCGCGACGCGCGGCTGCGGCTGGCCGCCGACGACCTGGTCAACCGCAAGGGCGAGCGCGAGGCCATCTTCGAGGCCGAGTCCGCCATGCGGCGCGACCACGACGAGGCCTCCTCGCGGCTGGCCGTCGCGTCCGAGGAGCTCACCGCGCACGAAACCGCCGTCGGCGAACTCTCCGGTCGTGCCGAATCGGTGCAGCACACCTGGTTCGCACTGTCCGCGCTGGCCGAACGGGTGGCGGCCACGGTCCGCATCGCCAGCGAGCGAGCCCAGCACCTCGATGTGGAGCCGGTGGCGACCAGCGACACCGACCCCGACGCGTTGGAAGCCGAGGCCGAGCAGGTCGCGGTCGCCGAGCAGCGGCTACTGGCGGAATTGACCACGGCGCGCAGCCGGCTCGACGGCGCCCGCGCCGAGTTGGCCGAGCGCGAGCGCGAGGCCGCCGAGGCCGACCGGGCCCACATGGCGGCGGTGCGCGCCGAGGCGGACCGGCGGGAAGGCCTGGCGCGGCTGGCCGGTCAGGTGGAGACGATGCGGGCGCGCGTCGAGTCGATCGACGACAGCGTCGCGCGGCTGTCCGAGCGCATCGAACAGGCCGCCGCCCGCGCCCAGCAGGCCAAGGCCGAATTCGAAACCGTGCAGGGCCGCGTCGGTGAACTCGATCAGGGCGAGATGGGCCTCGACGAGCACCACGAGCGCACCGTGGCCGCGTTGCGGTTGGCCGACGCGCGGGTCGCCGAACTGCAGTCCGCCGAGCGGGACGCCGAACGTCAGGTCGCCTCGCTGCGCGCCCGCATCGACGCGCTCGCCGTGGGGCTCGAACGCAAGGACGGCGCCGCCTGGCTCACCGAAAACCATTCCGGCACAGGCCTTTTGGGTCCGATGGCCAAGTTGGTCAAGGTGCGCTCCGGCTACGAAGCGGCGCTGGCCGCGGTGCTGGGATCGGCGGCCGACGCGCTGGCGGCCGAGAGCTTCGGCGCTGCCCGGTCCGCGGTCGCCGCACTCAAACAGGCCGACGGCGGACGCGCCGCGCTGGTGCTCGGCGACTGGCCCGCCGATCACCCCGCGCCGCAGGCCGCCCCGGCGGGGGCGCTGTGGGCGCTCGACCTGATCGACGCTCCCGGGCGGCTGCGCGGCGCGATCACGGCGATGCTCTCGGGCGTGGCGGTGGTCGACGACCTGGACCAAGCGCTGGCCCTGGTGGCCGAGCATCCCCGGCTGCGGGCGGTCACCCTCGACGGCGACCTGGTGGGCGCCGGCTGGGTGAGCGGCGGCTCCGATCGCAAGCTGTCCACGCTCGAGGTGACCTCCGAGATCGACAAGGCCGGCGACGAGCTGACCGCCGCGGAGGCCCAGGTGGCCCAGCTGAGCGCGGCGCTGTCCGGCGCGCTGACCGAGCAGGCCGCCCGGCAGGACTCCGCCGAACAGGCGCTGGCCGCCCTCAACGAATCCGACAGCGCCATCTCGGGGATGTACGAACAGCTCGGCCGGCTCGGCCAGGAAGCCCGCATGTCCGAGGACGACTGGAGCAGGCTGCTGCGGCAACGCGAGGAGCTCGAAGCGGGCCGGACCCAGACCGTCGCCGAGGTCACCGAACTGGAAACCCGGCTGCGCAACGCCCAGGAGACCCAGCAGACGCCGGCGGAAGAACCCGTAAACCGTCAGCAGATCGCCGCCGCCACCGAAAACGCGCGCAGCGTCGAAGTGGAGGCCCGGCTGGCGGTGCGCACCGCCGAAGAGCGCGCGAACGCGGTGCGCGGGCGGGCGGATTCGTTGCGCCGCGCGGCCGCCGCGGAACGCGAAGCCCGGGTGCGGGCCCAGCAGGCACGGGAGGCGCGGCTGCGGGCCGCGGCGGTGGCCGCGGCGGTCGCCGATTCCGGCCGGCTGCTGGCGCAGCGGTTGAACGGGGTGGTCGACTCGGCGTCCAAGATCCGCGACGCCCTGGCCGCCGAACGCCAGCAGCGCGCGGCGGCGATGGCCGCGGTGCGCGACGAGGTGAACGCGCTCAGCGCCCGGGTGGCCGCCCTGACCGACTCGCTGCACCGCGACGAGGTGGCCAACGCCCAGGCGGCGTTGCGCATCGAGCAGCTCGAGCAGATGGTGCTCGAGCAGTTCGGCATGGCGCCCGCCGATTTGATCGCCGAGTACGGCCCGGAGAATCAACTCCCTCCCTCTGATCTGGAGATGGCCGAATACGAGCAGGCCAAGGAGCGCGGCGAGCAGGTCTTCGCGCCGGCCCCCATTCCCTACGACCGCGCCACCCAGGAGCGCCGCGCCAAGCGGGCCGAGCGCGAGCTGGCCGAACTGGGCCGGGTCAACCCGCTGGCGCTGGAGGAGTTCGCGGCCCTCGAGGAGCGCTACAACTTCCTGTCCACCCAGCTCGAGGACGTCAAGGCCGCCCGTAAGGACCTGCTCGGCGTGGTCGACGAGGTCGACGCCCGCATCCTGCAGGTGTTCAGCGAGGCGTACGCCGACGTGGAACGCGAATTCACCGAAGTGTTCACCGTGTTGTTCCCCGGCGGCGAGGGCCGGCTGCGGCTGACCAACCCGGGCGACATGCTCACCACCGGCATCGAGGTCGAGGCCCGGCCGCCGGGCAAGAAGGTCACCCGGCTCTCGCTGCTGTCCGGTGGCGAAAAGGCGCTGACGGCGGTGGCGATGCTGGTGGCGATCTTCCGGGCCCGCCCGTCGCCGTTCTACATCATGGACGAGGTGGAGGCCGCCCTCGACGACACCAACCTGCGCCGGCTGATCTCGCTGTTCGAGCTGCTGCGGGCGCGCTCGCAGCTCATCATCATCACCCACCAGAAGCCGACGATGGAGGTCGCCGACGCGCTCTACGGCGTGACCATGCAGGGCGACGGCATCACCGCGGTGATCTCGCAGCGGATGCGCGGCCAGCAGGTGGAGCAGCTGGTCACCAGTTCGTCGTAGCGCCGATCGCGAGTGCGGCGGAGCCGGGCGCTGCGGGTCGGCGCCATCGAGCGAGCGCCGATCGCGAGTGCGGCGGAGCCGGGCGCTGCGGGTCGGCGCCATCGAGCGAGCGCCGATCGCGAGTGCGGCGGAGCCGGGCGCTGCGGGTCGGCGCCATCGAGCGAGCGCCGATCGCGAGCGGGTGATCGCGCGCCCGAAGGTGGTGGCTGCCGGGTGCCCGCGCCGCCCCTGAAACAATGTCAGCGTGTCCCAAGGTCTTTGGATCGCGCTCGCGGTCATAGCCGTCCTGGTTGTCATCACCGCGCTGGTCTTCGGCCTGCTGCGGTACCGTCGGCGCCGGATCAGCTTCTCGACGCGCGCCGAACCCGGGGCGATCGACCGCTCCGGCGGCTACACCGCGTCCTCGGGCATCACGTTCAGCCAGACACCGACCGTGGCGCCGCCCGAGCGGCTGGACACCACCGGACTGCCCGGAGTGGGCGACGACGCGGCCATTCCGCGCGACGCGCCGCGGCGCACCATCTCCGACGTCGACCTCCCCGAACCCGAGACCGTCACCCCACCGGAGCCGGAGCCGGAGCCGGCACCTGCTCCGGAGCCGGAGCCGGAGCCACAGCCCGAAACCCCGGCCGCCCCCGAGATCGAGGAGATCGCGCCGCCCGAGGGCCGCCTGGAACGGCTGCGTGGCCGGCTGGCCCGCTCGCAGAGCGCGTTCGGCCGCAGCATGCTGGGCCTGATCGGCGGTGGCGACCTCGACGAAGACGCCTGGCAGGACGTCGAGGACACCCTGCTCGTCGCCGATCTGGGCCCCGTGGTCGCCGAGTCGGTCATCGCCCAGCTGCGCGCCCGGCTGGCCGGCAGCGACGTGCGCACCGAGGCCGACGCCAAGGCCGTGCTGCGCGACGTGCTGATCAAGGAACTGCAGCCCGGCATGGACCGGTCGATCCGGGCGTTGCCGCACGCCGACCACCCGTCGGTGCTGCTGGTCGTCGGCGTGAACGGCACCGGAAAAACCACCACCGTCGGCAAACTGGCCCGGGTCCTGGTCGCCGACGGGCGACGCGTCGTCTTGGGCGCCGCCGACACCTTCCGGGCCGCGGCCGCCGATCAGCTGCAAACCTGGGCGTCGCGGGTCGGCGCGGAGGTGGTGCGCGGGGCGGAAGGCGCCGACCCGGCGTCGGTGGCGTTCGACGCCGTCGACAAGGGCATCGACGCCGGCGTCGACGTCGTGCTCATCGACACCGCGGGCCGGCTGCACACCAAGGTCGGGCTGATGGACGAACTCGACAAGGTCAAGCGCGTGGTGACACGCCGCGCCGCGGTCGACGAGGTGCTGCTGGTGCTCGACGCCACCATCGGGCAGAACGGCTTGGCCCAGGCGCGCGTGTTCGCCGAGGTCGTCGAGATCACCGGCGCCGTCCTGACGAAGCTGGACGGAACGGCCAAGGGCGGCATCGTCTTTAGGGTCCAGCAGGAGCTCGGCGTGCCCGTCAAGCTGGTCGGACTCGGCGAGGGCCCCGACGACCTCGCGCCGTTCGAACCGGCCGCCTTCGTCGACGCGCTGCTCGGCTGACACCGCCGCCGCGCCGCGCGGGACGTTAATCCCGCCGAAACACGACGGCACCATCGCCGAAACAACCATTGCGCAATCTTCTGGATCAGGTCACCAGACGCATGTCTGACGTCCCATTGCGGCCCGACCGGAGGAGATTGCGAGTGACATACCCGATGCTGGGCCAGCCCAACACCGGCGATACCGCCTGGATGCTGGCCAGTTCCGCGCTGGTGCTGTTGATGACGCCGGGCCTGGCGTTCTTCTACGGCGGTATGGTGCGCGCCCGAAGCGTGCTGAACATGCTCATGATGAGCATCAGCGCGATGGGCGTGGTCACCGTGCTGTGGGTGCTCTACGGCTATTCGGTCGCCTTCGGCGACGACGTCGGCAACTTCATGGGCAAGCCGACGTCCTATTGGGGACTGAAGGGCCTCATCGGGGTCAACGCGGTGGCCGCTGACCCGGCCAAAGGCACTGCGGCAACGGACATTCCGCTCGCCGGCACCCTGCCCGCCACGGTGTTCGTAGCGTTCCAGCTGATGTTCGCGATCATCACGGTCGCGCTGATCTCCGGCGCGGTGTCCGACCGCCTGAAGTTCGGCGCGTGGCTCGTGTTTTCCGGCCTGTGGGCCACGTTCGTCTATTTCCCGGTCGCCCACTGGGTTTTCGCGTTCGACGGCTTCGCCTCCGAGCACGGCGGCTGGATCGCCAACAAGCTGCACGCGATCGACTTCGCCGGCGGGACCGCGGTCCACATCAACTCCGGTGTGGCGGGCCTGATGCTGGCCATCGTGCTGGGGAAGCGGCGCGGCTGGCCCACCACCTTGTTCCGCCCGCACAACCTGCCGTTCGTGATGCTCGGCGCCGGATTGCTGTGGTTCGGCTGGTATGGATTCAACGCCGGTTCGGCCACCAGCTCCAACGGCGTGGCCGGGACGACTTTCATCACCACGACGGTCGCGACGGCCACCGCGATGCTGGGCTGGATGCTCACCGAACGCATCCGCGATGGCAAGGCGACGACGCTGGGGGCGGCGTCGGGCATCGTCGCCGGGCTGGTCGCCATCACGCCGTCCTGCTCGTCGGTCAACGTCCTGGGCGCGCTGGTCGTGGGCCTGGTCGCCGGGGTGCTGTGCGCGCTCGCCGTCGGCCTGAAATTCAAGTTCGGCTTCGACGACTCGCTCGACGTGGTCGGTGTGCACCTGGTCGGCGGCCTGGCCGGCACACTGCTGGTCGGGCTGCTCGCCGCCCCGGAAAGCCCGGCGATCAACGGCGTGGTCGGGGTGTCGAAGGGATTGTTCTACGGCGGCGGCTGGGCTCAGCTCGAGCGGCAGGCGATCGGCGCGTTCAGTGTCCTCCTCTACTCCGGGGTGGTTACGCTGATCCTGGCTTTGATCCTGAAGTACACCATCGGGCTTCGCCTCAACCCAGAAGCGGAAGCCACGGGTATCGACGAGGCCGAGCACGCCGAGAGTGGTTACGATTTCGCGGTGGCTACCGGCTCGGTGCTCCCGCCCCGGGTCGCTGTCGCGGACACCCGCAACGGCGTGAAGGAGGACCGAGTGGGCGACAAAGTGGAGGCAGAGCAGTCATGAAGCTGATCACCGCGATCGTAAAGCCGTTCACGCTCGATGACGTGAAGACCAGTCTCGAGGACGCGGGCGTCCTGGGGATGACGGTCAGCGAAATCCAGGGCTACGGACGGCAGAAGGGTCACACCGAGGTCTACCGCGGTGCCGAATACTCCGTCGACTTCGTGCCCAAGGTGCGGATCGAGGTCGTCGTCGACGACTCCATCGTCGACAAGGTCGTGGACAGCATCGTCCGGGCGGCGCGCACCGGCAAGATCGGCGACGGCAAAGTATGGGTGAGTCCCGTGGAAACCATTGTGCGCGTGCGCACCGGCGAGCGCGGAACCGATGCGCTATGACACTTTTCGTCAATTGCTGATTCGCCCCGGGCGGGCCGCGAGGGCATGACTCCGAACGGCTCCGAACCGCCCGGGCGCCTAGCGGGGATGCGAAGCGCCGGCGGGGCAGTCGATTTGGCCGCCTCGCGGCGCCAGCTGCTCTCCGAGGGCGCCAAGCTGCACGCCGCCGAACTGCGGCACGCCTGGCTGGACCTGCACGAATCATGGCTGATGGCCAAGGCCGCCGAGATCGGGATCGACGACGACAGTGGCTTCGCGATCGTCGGCATCGGCGGGCTGGGCCGCCACGAGCTGCTGCCGTATTCCGACCTGGACCTGATGCTGTTGCACGACAACAAGTCCGACGACGTGTTGGGCAAGGTCGCCGACGGCCTGTGGTATCCGCTGTGGGACGCCAACGTTCGGCTCGACCACAGCGTGCGGACCGTGTCCGGCGCCCTGGGCGTGGCCAACGCCGACATGATTGCGGCCCTGGGCATGCTGGACGCGCGCCACATCGCCGGTGATGCGCGGCTGTCCGAGGAACTGATCGCGGGCGCAAGACGCCAGTGGCGCAGCGCAATTCGCTCCCGAATGGACGAGCTCGTCGCCATGACGCAGGCCCGCTGGGAGCGCTGCGGGCGGATCGCGCAACGGGCCGAACCGGACCTGAAATCGGGCCGTGGCGCCCTCCGCGATGTGCAATTGCTTGACGCGCTCGGCGTGGCCCAACTCATCGACCGCCACGGCATGGCCCGCCCGGAATCGCCGGGAGGCTCGCTGGACGACGCCCACCTGACGCTGCTCGACGTGCGTACCGAGCTGCACCGGGTGTCCGGGCGCGGACGCGATCAGCTGCTCGCCCAATACGGCGACGAACTCAGCGCCGCGCTGCACATCGGTGACCGATTCGACTTGGCCCGCAAGCTATCCGACGCCGGACGCACCATCGCCTACCACGCGGAGACGGGGCTGCGCACCGCCGAGAACGCGCTGCCGCGCCGCGGCGTCTCGGTGCTGGTACGCCGGCCCAAGCGCCGCCCCCTGGACGAGGGCGTCGTCGAATACGCCGGTGAGATCGTGCTGGCCCGCGACGCCCGGCCCGACACCGACGTGGGCCTGGTGCTGCGGGTGGCCGCCGCGGCGGCCGACACGGGGTTGCCGATCGGCGCCGCCACCCTGAGCCGCCTGGCCGCCGGCGCGCCCGAGATGCCGGTGCCCTGGCCGCGGGAAGCGTTGGACGACTTGCTGGTTGTGCTGTCCGCCGGGCCGACGACGGTGGCCACCATCGAGGCGCTCGACCGCACCGGCCTGTGGGGCCGGCTACTGCCCGAATGGGACGCGATCCGCGACCTGCCGCCGCGCGACGTCGCGCACAAATGGACGGTGGACCGCCACGTCATCGAGACGGCCGTCAACGCCGCGCCGCTGGCCACCCGCGTGGCGCGGCCCGACCTGCTCGCGCTCGGCGCGCTGCTGCACGACATCGGCAAGGGCCGCGGCGTCGACCACAGCGTGCTCGGCGCGGGGCTGGCCCTGGATATCGGCCCCCGGCTGGGGATCTCGCCCGCCGACGCCGAGACGCTCGCGCAGCTGGTGCGCCACCACCTGCTGCTGCCGGTGGTGGCGACCCGCAGCGACCTGAACGACCCCAAAACCATTGAGCGCGTGTCGAAATCGCTCGGCGGCGATCCGCTGCTGCTCGAGGTGCTGCACGCGCTGACCGAAGCCGACTCCAAGGCCACCGGGCCGGGGGTGTGGAGCGAATGGAAGGCGTCCCTGATCGAGGAGCTGGTTCGGCGCTGCCGGCTGGTGATGGCGGGGGAGCCGCTCCCGGAAGCCGAACCCACGGCACCCCAATATCTTTCGCTCGCCGCCCAACGCGCGGTGCACGTGGAGATCAAGCCCAGCGGCGGTGAACGGCTGGACGTGGTGATGGCCGCCCCCGATCAGCGGGGGCTGGTCTCCAAGGCCGCCGCGGTGCTGGCGCTGAACTCGCTGCGCATCCATTCGGCATCGGCCAGCACCGACGCGGGTTTCGCGGTCGTCGAATTCGTGGTGTCGCCGCTGTTCGGCTCGCCGCCGGAGGCGGGCCTGCTGCGCCAGCAGTTCACCGGCGCGCTGGCCGGGGATGTCGACGTGCTGGGCACGCTGGAGAAGCGCGACAGCGACGCCACCGGCGCCGCGTCCACGAGGGCCGGCGAGGTTCAAGTCGGGGTGCCCGTGACGCGCTCGACCGCCCCGCCCCGCATCCTGTGGGTCGATACGGCCACCGCCGGCCAGTTGATCGTCGAGGTCCGCGCCATGGACCGCCTCGGGCTGCTTGCCCTGCTGACCCGGGCGCTGGAGCGGGCCGGGACCGACATCGTCTGGGCGAAGGTCAACACGTTCGGGTCGACGGCGGCCGACGTCTTCTGCGTGACGGCCGCCTCAGGCGGGCAAGCCTCGCGAGACGCGGTCGAACAGAGCCTGCTCGCCGCGCTCGGCGGCCCCGCGGTCGAGGTGCTCGAGGAACCCGTCGGCGACTAGCCCGGATCACGACCGCGGCCGGGTGATCACCGCAACTTCTGGGCGAATTCGATGATGTTGCCGTCTGGGTCGGCGATGTGGAGCGTCCGTTCGTGCCACGGCCGGTCAATCGGTCCGGTGAGGATCTCGACGCCGAGGTCGCGCAACCGCTTCGCTTCCTTATCGACGTCGTCGATCACGAAGCCGATCTCGCCGCACGGCGGGCGGCCGCCTTCGCGGCCGATGAGCTCGGGAAGCTTGGACCGTTCGAACAGCGAGAACTTGGTATTGGCCATTTCGAACTCGACGTAGCCGTCGCCTTCGATCCGCACCTTGAGCCCGATCACGTCGCGGTAGAACGCCACCGAGCTCTCGAGCGACTCGACATATTGGATGACGTAATCGACGCGGCGCATGAAATCCATGGTATCGACCAACGATTCGGAAGCACTGCGCTGCAGCCGGTTTCGTCGGTGGGTAGCCCAGCGCGCGCTAACTCACCTGTCGCCGTCGGCTTCGGCCGTATCAAGGCGAACGACTCGCACCTTGCCGTGCGTGAGGCAGGCGGCGTACCCGTGGTATTTGCTGTAGAGCTCCCACGCGGTGACCTTGTCGTTCGACGGCACCTCGATCGTGTGATCGTCGGAGAATTCGAGGCGGAGATTCCCGGTGTCGTCCCAGACCGCACCCGTGCAGGTCGACCCGGCGAAATCGAAGAGCGGGCGCAGTTGGTCCGCCGGGTCGGTCGGGTCGATAGCGATTACTTCGGCGGGCGAGCTTTCGATGGCGGGCAGCGTCAGACGCATCGGTGCCGTAATCACCAGCTCGTTGTAGTCCTCGAAATTCAGCACCAGCCCGTCGTGGAACATGATCCGCTGCACCGCACAGCCCTCGAGCCACTGCTCGATCACATTCTGTTCGGTCATAAATCCACTCTGGCCCCTATTCGGCACATGCACAAGCGGGGCCCTGGCTCAGGACTGCTCGGCGTTGAGCCGGCGCACGGCGTCGATGCGCGCCCGCAGCTGTTCGCGGCTCGCCGCGGCGATTGGGGGACCGCCGCAACGGCGCCGCAGTTCGTTGTGAATCCAGCCGTGCGGCTTGCCGGTGCGGTGATGGGCGATCGAGACCAGCGCGTTGAGCTCGCGGCGCAACTCCCGAAGCTGGCCGTGCACGGTGGCCGACGGGGGTTCGACGGCACCCGGCGATCCGGCCTCCTGGTGCAGCCGGGCCCGCTTCTGCAGCTGTTCGTCCTGACGCTGGTGCAGCAGCGCACGCATCTGCTCGGCGTCGAGTAGGCCGGGGATGCCGAGGTAGTCCGCCTCCTCGTCGCTGCCGGCCGCAGCGGCGGTGCCGAACGAGGATCCGTCGAAGATGAGCTGATCGAGTTCCGCGTCGGCGCCCAGCGAGGTGAATCCCTTGTCGAGGTCGGTCTTCTCGTCCTGCGTCTTGGTCGCGGGATCGCCGTCGAGGGGGTCGCCCTCGGATTCCCGGTGCGGCTCGCCGAGCACGTGGTTGCGCTGGGCCTCCAGCTCGCTGGCGAGCTGCAGCAGGTTGGGCACCGACGGCACGAAGATGCTGGCGATTTCGCCCTGGCGCCGCGACCGCACGAACCGGCCGATGGCCTGAGCGAAGAACAGCGGCGTCGCGGCGCTGGTGGCGTAGATCCCGACCGACAGCCGCGGCACGTCGACGCCCTCGGAGACCATGCGCACCGCGACGAGCCAGCGGGTGGTGCTCGCGGCGAATTCGCTGATGCGCGCCGACGAGCCGGGATCGTCGGAGAGCACCAGCGTCGGCGCTTCGCCGGTCAGTTTCTTCAGCAGGGTGGCATAGGCGCGGGCCGCGGTCTGGTCCGACGCAATGATCATGCCGCCGGCGTCCGGCACGTGCGTGCGCAGCTGGCGCAGCCGCAGGTCCGCGGCGGTGATCACCGCGGGCATCCACTCGCCGGCCGGGTCCAGCGCGGTGCGCCACGCGCGCGCGGTCTGCTCGGCGGACAGCGGCTCGCCCAGTCGGGCGGCGTGCTCCTCACCGGCGCTGTCGCGCCACCGCGCCTCCCCGGAGTAGGCGAGGAACACCACGGGCCGGACCACGCCGTCGGCCAGGGCGTCGGTGTAGCCGTAGGTGTGATCGGCCTGCGAGCGCCGTATCCCGTCCGGGCCGGCCTCGTAGGTCACGAACGGGATGGGGCTGTCGTCGCTGCGGAAGGGCGTTCCCGTCAGCGCCAGCCGGCGGGTGGCGTCGTCGAAGGCCTCGCGGATGGCGTCGCCCCAGGTCTTGGCGTCCCCGCCGTGATGGATCTCGTCGAAGACGACCAGCGTCTTGCGTTGTTCGGTGCGGACCCGGTGCAGCGTGGGATGCGCGGCCACCTGCGCGTAGGTGACCATGACGCCGTGAAATTCCGGCGCGATCCGCGGGTTGCTGTTGGAGAATTTCGGGTCCAGCGCGATGCCGTGCCGCGCCGCGGCCTGCGCCCACTGCACCTTGAGGTGCTCGGTGGGCACCACGACGGTGACCTGCTCGACGGCGCGCTGGCCGAGCAGTTCGGCCGCCACCCGCAGCGCGAACGTCGTCTTGCCGGATCCGGGGGTGGCCACCGCCAGGAAGTCGCGCGGCTGGCCGGCGAGATATTTGACGAGCGCCCTGCGCTGCCAGCCGCGCAGCACCGCGCTTCCGCTGTGGTCGCTGTGGTCGGTGTCGGTCCGCGCTTGGATGCTGCTGGCCGGCATCGACACAGGCCCCCCAATCGTTGCTGTTCGACACGGCCAGCTCGGTTGAGTGGCGGCTGTGAAATCTAGCACGCCAACGCTTTTCGGTGTTGGAGCGACTCGACCCGCTATCGCGCGTGGGTCACCGCTTCGTGGGCCTGCAGCCAGTCGCGGATGCGTGCGGCGACCTCGGCCCAGCCCGGTTCGAGCATCATGTTGTGGCCCATGGAAAAGAATTCCGGTTCGGTGCGGTAGGCGCGCGCGGTGGCGCGCACATCGGCGGGGCTGACGAAGCCGTCGTGCTCGGCGCCCAGGACCAGGATCGGCGTCGTCACCCGCCGGGTCCGGACGCGGCGGATCATCGGATCGGTCATCGCGGCGCGCACGCTCTCGGCCCCGGCCTGTTGCCGGCAGGCTTCGACGACGTCCTCGGGCGTGTCGGGGCAAAAGAGGTACTCGCGGGCCAGCGCCGGGGTGGCCAAGAATTTCAGCAGCGTGGGATCGTTCCAGGCTTCCATGGTCATCGACGGGCGGCGGCGCCAGACGCGCAACGCCAACCGGAGCACGCCCTGCGGCGGCACCGAGCCCACCAGCACCGCCGCCGGGGCGCCGCGCTCTTCGAGGTAGCGCTGGATCACGAAGCCACCCAGGGAGTGCCCGATCAGGATCGGCGCGCCACCGAGGTCGTCGGCCACCGAACGGACGTCCTCGATGTAGTCGGCGATGGACACCTTCCGCAGCGGCTTCGCCGTGGGGCTGGTGCCGTGCCCGCGCAGGCTCACCGCGACCGTGCGGTAGCCGGCGTCGGCGAAGAAGTCCTGGAAGTGTTCCCAGCACCACGCGCCGTGCCACCCGCCGTGGACGAAGAGCAGGGGCACCGGGTGCTCGGCAGTGCAGGACCCTTTGTCGATCAGCTCGAGCATCAGGTCATCCCTTCGCTAGCCCCTGCCGAACATAAGCCACGCCGACGAGTGTCCGGGGCGGATTCGTGCCGACCGGGACGGCCGAGTGTGCGCCCGGGCGCGCACTCGCGGCCGAATGGGCGGCGGGCCGCACACTCGTCGTCCGCGCGGCAAGCTGCGCCCGGCGGCGTGGGTCGCGCTTGCGGTGCCACTAGGCTGGCGGGGTGTTTGAATCGCTGTCCGACCGATTGACCGGCGCCCTTGCCGGGCTCCGCGGCAAGGGTCGACTGACCGACGCCGATATCGAGGCCACCACCCGCGAAATCCGGCTGGCGCTGCTGGAAGCCGACGTGTCGTTGCCCGTGGCGCGCGCCTTCGTCACCCGGATCAAGGACCGCGCCAAGGGCGCCGAGGTCTCCGGTGCCCTCAACCCGGCACAGCAGGTCGTCAAGATCGTCAACGAAGAGCTCATCGGCATCCTGGGCGGACAGACCCGCCAGCTCGCGTTCGCGAAGACGCCGCCGACCGTGGTGATGCTCGCGGGCCTGCAGGGTTCCGGTAAGACGTCGCTGGCCGGCAAGCTGGCCGCCTGGCTGCGCGGGCAGGGCCACACCCCGCTGCTGGTGGCGTGCGACTTGCAGCGCCCCGCCGCGGTCAACCAGCTGCAGGTCGTCGGCGAGCGGGCCGGCGTGCCGGTGTTCGCGCCGCACCCCGGCGAGTCCCCGGAGTCCGGACCGGGCGACCCGGTCGCGGTCGCCGCGGCGGGCATCGCCGAGGCCAACGCCAAGCATCACGACGTCGTCATCGTCGATACCGCCGGCCGGCTGGGCATCGACGACGAGCTGATGGCGCAGGCCGCGGCCATCCGCGACGCCGTCAACCCCGACGAGGTCCTGTTCGTCCTGGACGCGATGATCGGTCAGGACGCCGTCACCACCGCCGAGGCGTTCCGCGAGGGCGTCGGCTTCACCGGGGTGGTCCTCACCAAGCTCGACGGGGACGCCCGCGGTGGCGCGGCGCTCTCGGTCCGCGAGGTGACCGGTGTCCCAATCCTTTTCGCCTCCACCGGCGAGAAGCTGGAGGACTTCGACGTCTTCCACCCCGACCGGATGTCCAGCCGCATCCTGGGCATGGGCGACGTGCTGAGTTTGATCGAGCAGGCCGAGCAGGTCTTCGACGCCGAACAGGCCGAGGCCGCCGCGGTCAAGATCGGCAGCGGCGAGCTGACGCTCGAGGACTTCCTGGAGCAGATGCTCGCCATCCGCAAGATGGGTCCGATCGGCAACCTGCTGGGCATGCTGCCCGGGGCCGGGCAGATGAAGGACGCGCTGGCCCAGGTCGACGACAAGCAACTCGACCGCCTGCAGGCCATCATCCGCGGCATGACCCCCGCCGAGCGCGCCGACCCGAAGATCATCAACGCGTCGCGGCGACTGCGCATCGCCAACGGTTCGGGCGTCACGGTCTCGGAGGTCAACCAGCTCGTCGACCGCTTCTTCGAGGCCCGCAAGATGATGTCGTCCATGCTCGGCGGCATGGGCATCCCGGGGATGGGCCGCAAGTCGGCGACCCGTAAGGCCAAGGGCGGGAAAGGTAAGAAGGGCAAGAAGGGCGGGCGTGGCCCGACACCACCGAAGGCCCGCAACCCCCTGGCCGCCGGGATGCCGGGCATGCCGGCCGGGTTCCCCGACTTGTCGCAGATGCCCGAAGGCCTCAACGAGCTGCCGCCCGGGCTGGCCGACTTCGATTTGTCCAAGCTCAAGTTCCCGGGCAACCAGGGTAAGAAATCGTGACGATCGCGCGCGCGGCGGAGCCGGGCGAAGCGGGTCGTCACCCTTGGACCGGAAGAAACTAACCGCCGTGCGCATGCACGTGCGGGGTGTGGGGCTGCCCGACGAGACCGAGATCCAACTGTGGATCGTCGATGGCCGCATCAGCACCGAACCGGTCGCCGGCGCCGACACCGTCTTCGACGGCGGGTGGATTGTGCCCGGGCTCGTCGATGCCCACTGCCACGTCGGCCTGGGCCAGCACGGCGAGATCCCGCTCGACGAGGCGATCGCCCAGGCCGAGACCGAACGCGACGTCGGCGCGTTGTTGTTGCGGGACTGCGGGTCGCCCACCGACACGCGCAGCCTCGACGACCGCGACGACATGCCCCGCATCATCCGCGCCGGCCGGCATCTGGCCAGGCCCAAGCGGTACGCGGCGGGCTTCTCCCGCGAGCTCGAAGACGAATGGCAACTGCCGGACGCGGTGGCCGAGGAGGCGCGCCGCGGCGACGGCTGGATCAAGCTGGTCGGCGACTGGATCGACCGCAGCGTCGGTGACCTCGCGCCGCTGTGGTCCGACGACGTGCTCAAGGCGGCGATCGAGAGCGCCCACGCCCACGGCGCCCGCGTCACCGCGCACGTCTTCAGCGAGGACGCGCTCCCCGGCCTGATCAACGCCGGCATCGACTGCATCGAGCACGGCACCGGCCTGGACGATGACACCATCGAGCTGATGGTCGAGCGCGGCACCGTGCTGGTCCCCACGCTGGTCAACATCACCGAAAATTTCCCCGGCATCGCCGAGGCCGCCGCGAAGTACCCGGCCTACGCCGCCCACATGCGCGACCTGCATGCCAGCGGCCCGTCCCGCATTGCCGCGGCGCGGGAAGCGGGCGTGCCCATTTACGCCGGCAGCGACGCCGGCACCATGGTCCCGCACGGCCGCATCGCCGACGAGATCGAAGCGCTCAAGGGCATCGGGATGAGCCCGACGCAGGCGTTGGGGGCGGCCTGCTGGGACGCGCGCCGCTGGCTCGGCCGGCCCGGGCTCGATCACGGCGCGTCGGCCGACCTGTTGTGCTTCGCCCGCGATCCGCGGTCGGGGCCCGCCGTGCTGAACAATCCCGAGCTGATCATGTTGCGCGGCAAGATCTTCCGTTCACCGGCCTAGTCGGGCGCGTCGCGCGCCACACCCGCGTTCGATAGCGCACACTCACCAGCAGGGTTGGGTTCTGCCACGCGCCGCCAAGAAAAGATTGCGAGTGCTTGCTATCTATGTTAGCTTTCGGGCAACCAATGACTTGGAGGAATCCATGGCCTACGACGTGATCATTCGCGACGGATTGTGGTTCGACGGCACCGGCGCCGCGCCGCTCACCCGCACGCTGGGCATCCGAGACGGCGTCGTGGTCGCCGTCTCGGCCGAGTCGCTGGATGACACCGGCTGCCCCGAGGTGATCGAGGCGGCCGGCAAGTGGGTCGTGCCCGGCTTCCTCGACGTGCACACCCACTACGACGCCGAGGTGCTGCTGGACCCCGGCCTGCGCGAGTCCGTGCGCCACGGCGTCACCACCGTGCTGCTGGGCAACTGCTCGCTGTCGACGGTCTACGCCGATTCCGAGGACGCGGCCGATCTGTTCAGCCGGGTGGAGGCGGTGCCGCGCGAGTACGTCTTCGGCGCGCTGAACTCGGGCAGGTCCTGGTCGACGGCGGCGGACTACGTCAAGGCGATCGACTCTCTGCCGCTTGGCCCCAATGTCGGTTCGCTGCTTGGTCATTCGGACCTGCGTACCTCGGTGCTCGGACTGGAACGGGCCACCGACCCCACGGTCCGGCCCACCGACGACGAGCTGAAGGAAATGGCGGCGCGGCTCGACGAGGCCCTCGACGCCGGGCTACTCGGCATGTCCGGGATGGACGCGGCCATCGACAAACTCGACGGCGAACGCTTCCGGTCGCGCGCCCTGCCGTCCACCTTCGCGACCTGGCGGGAACGGCGCAAGCTGATCAAAGTCCTGCGCAAGCGCGGCCGGATCCTGCAGAGCGCACCGAATCTGGAGAACCCGATCCTGTCACTGATGTTCTTCTTGACCAGCAGCCGAATCTTCGGGCGCGGCAAGGGAGTCCGGATGAGCATGCTGGTCTCCGCGGACGCCAAGTCCATGCCGCTCGCCGTGCACACCTTCGGGCTCGGCACCCGGATCCTCAACACGCTGCTGCGGTCCAGCGTGCGGTTCCAGCACCTGCCGGTGCCGTTCGAATTGTATTCCGACGGAATCGATCTGCCGGTGTTCGAGGAGTTCGGCGCGGGCACCGCTGCGCTGCATCTGCGGGACCAGTTGCAGCGCAACGAACTTCTGGCCGACGAGGCCTATCGCCGTCGGTTCCGCCGCCAGTTCGACCGCGTCAAGCTGGGGCCGTCGCTGTGGCACCGCGACTTCCACGACGCGGTCATCGTGGAATGCCCCGATACGTCGTTGGTCGGCAAGAGCTTTGGTGCGATCGCCGACGAGCGTGGCCTACACCCGCTGGATGCGTTCCTCGACGTGCTCGTCGAAAACGGCGAGCGCAACGTCCGGTGGACCACGATCGTGGCCAACCACCGGCCCAAGCAGCTCAACAGGCTCGCCGTCGACCCCAGCATCCACATGGGCTTCTCCGACGCCGGGGCGCACTTGCGCAACATGGCCTTCTACAACTTCGCACTGCGCATGCTCAAGCGCACCCAGGACGCCCATCGGGCCGGCGCGCCGTTCCTGTCGACCCAGCAGGCGGTGTACCGGCTCACCGGCGAACTGGCCGAGTGGTTCGGCATCGACGCCGGCACGCTGAGGGTGGGTGACCGCGCGGACTTCGTCGTGATTGACCCGGCCGGCCTCGACGAATCGGTCGACGGCTACCACGAGGAAGCGGTGCCGTTCTACGGGGGCCTGCGCCGGATGGTCAACCGCAACGACAACGCCGTCGTCGCCACCGGCGTGGGTGGCGCGGTCGTATTCAGCGAGGGCCAATTCCGCGACGGCTACGGGAAAACCGTGAAGTCCGGCCGCTACCTGCGGGCCGGCGAGCGCGCCCGCGGTGCCCGGGGCGCCCTGAGCCGAAGCGCCTGACATGGCCAGAACCCAGCAACAGCGCCGCGAGGAAACCGTCGGGCGGCTGCTGGACGCGTGCATCGCCACCATCATCGAGATCGGCTACGCCCGGGCGTCGGCCGCGGTGATCACCAAACGGGCCGGGGTGTCGGTCGGGGCGTTGTTCCGTCACTTCGACACCATGGGCGACTTCATGGCGGCCACGGCGTCCGAGGTGCTGCGCCGCCAACTGGAGTCGTTCACCAAGGGGGTCACTGAAATACCAGCCGACCAGCCGACCCTCGAGGCGGCGCTGACGATCCTGCGCGACATCACCAGCGGACCGTCCAACGCCGTGCTCTACGAACTTCTGGTCGCCGCACGCACCGACGAAAAGCTCAGGGAGACTTTGCAACACGAGCTCGGGCACTATGCGGCGAAGATCCACGACGCCGCGCGGTCGCTGCCGGGCGCCGACCGGTTCCCGGCCGACACCTTCCCGGTGTTCGTGGCGCTGATGACCAACGTGTTCGACGGGGCCGCCGTGGTGGAGGGGGTGCTGCCCCAACCCGAGATCGCGGCCCAGCGGATCCCGGTGCTGACGGCGCTGCTGACCGCCGCGCTGCGGGATTGAGCTGCGCGAGCGGCGATTACAGCGAGCCGATGCCGGCCTGCGGGCTTTGCGCGAATCCCCAGTCGAACAGCGTCGCCGCCTGATCCCAGTACGACGGCCCGCCCTCTTTCACCAGCCCGTACATCATGGCGATCACCAGCCGGCGCCCCCCGCGCGCGGCGGCGCCGACGAAGGTCTTGCGGGCGGCGTTGGTGAATCCCGTCTTGCCGCCGATCGCGCCGGGGTAGCGCTGCAGCAGTTCGTCCTGGTTGGTGATGAGGTGATCGCCGTTGTCGCCGGGGAACATCGCCGATGGTTCCGCGGTGATCTGCGCGAACACCGGGTTGGCCATCGCGGCGCGGAAGATGACGGCCAGGTCGTGCGCCGTCGACGAGCCCGAGCCGCCGGGGCCGTCCAGGCCGGACGGTGTGGCCGCATGCGTGTTGGTGGCTCCCAGGGAGGCCGCCTTGGCGTTCATTTTGGCGACCGTGACGTCCGGGCCGCCCAGCATGTGGGCCAAGGTGTTGGCGGCGTCGTTGCCCGAGACCAGCAGCAGGCCGTCGAGGAGTTGGCGCGCGGTGTAGGTGCGGCCCGGCTTGATGCCGACGCAGTTGCATTCGACCTGGGTATCGGCGACGTCGGCGACCACGGTGGAGTCCAGGCTCACCGAATCCAGGACCACCTGGGCCAGCAGCGTCTTGATGGTGCTGGCCGGCGGGTGGGCCGCGTTCTGGTCGCGGCCTGCCAGCACCTGGCCGCTGTCGAGATCGGCGATGATCCAGGTCTGCGCCGGGCCGTCGGGGATGGGGATCGAGCCGATCGGCTGGCTGCTGTCGGCGCGTGACGGGGTGGCGGTGACGACGGTGGCAGTGACGGCGAGCAGCACCGCGGCTGTGCCCAAGAGCTTCCGCATGGGCCGAAAGTCTAACTTCCGGCCCTTTTGGGCGCGGATTTTCGTCTACTGTCCGAGGCATGTTGAGCCTGGCCGAGATATCCGACCGCCTTGAGATCCAGCAGCTTCTGGTGGATTACTCCACCGCCATCGACAACCGCCGCTTCGACGACTTGGACCGCGTGTTCGTTCCTGACGCCTACATCGATTACACGGCCTTGGGCGGCATCGAGGGCCACTATCCCGAGGTGAAGAAGTGGCTGTCCGAGGTGCTGCCCAACTTCCCGGTGTACGCGCACATGCTCGGCAACTTCTCGGTGCGCATCGACGGGGACACGGCGTCGTCGCGGGTGATCTGCTTCAACCCGATGGTGCTCGGTGGCGACGCGGATCAGGTGCTGTTCTGCGGCCTCTGGTACGACGACGAGTTCGCGCGTACCTCGGAGGGCTGGCGGATGACCCGGCGGGTGGAGACCAAGGTCTTCCAGAAGGTGATGTGAGCGAATTTCTGATCGCCGGCCCTGGTCTGGCACAATGGGCGGCTGTCCGCCGTGCGATCACGCATCGTCGGCCGGTCAGAAACGCGAGGCAAAACCGGATCCGGGCATCGGGCCCCGATCGCTGAATTGCAGCGTGACACACACAGGAGAAGTCGCTTAACCATGGCTGTCAAGATCAAGCTCACCCGGCTTGGCAAGATCCGCAACCCCCAGTACCGCATCGCCGTCGCCGACGCACGGACCCGGCGCGACGGTCGCTCCATCGAGGTCATCGGCCGGTATCACCCGAAGGAAGACCCGAGCCTCATCGAGATCAACTCCGAGCGCGCCCAGTACTGGCTGTCCGTGGGTGCCCAGCCCACCGAGCCCGTCCTCAAGCTGCTGAAGATCACCGGCGACTGGCAGAAGTTCAAGGGGCTGCCCGGCGGCGAGGGCCGGCTGAAGGTCAAGTCCGCCAAACCCAGCAAGCTGGAGCTGTTCAACGCCGCGCTGGCCGAGGCCGAGGGTGGACCGACCACCGAGGCCGCGAAGCCGAAGAAGAAGTCCCCGGCGAAGAAGACCGCGAAGGCCGCCGAGGGCGAGCCCAAGGCCGAGTCCAAGCCCGAGTCCGAGGGCGCCGCTGAGACCGCCGAGACCACGCCCGCCGAGGCGCCCGCCGAGGGCGGCGAGCAGGCCGAGTCGACCACCGAAAGCTGATCGCGGCGATGAGTACGGTTGTCGTTGACGCTGTTGAGCACCTGGTTCGCGGGATTGTCGACAACCCCGACGACGTCCGGGTGGACATGGTGACCAGCCGCCGGGGGCGGACGGTCGAGGTCCACGTCCATCCCGACGACTTGGGCAAGGTGATCGGCCGCGGCGGCCGCACCGCGACCGCGCTGCGCACGCTGGTCGCCGGCATCGGCGGTCGCGGTATCCGCGTCGACGTGGTGGACACCGACCAGTAGAGAACTCCGGTGGAGTTGACCGTCGGGCGCGTCGTGAAGGCGCACGGGATCGGTGGCGAAATCGTCGTCGAAATCCGCACCGACGACCCGGACGCCCGATTCGCGCCGGGTAATACGTTGCGCGGTAAGGCGTCTCGCGGCGGCGGGGAACGGGATTTCGTCGTCGAGAGTGTGCGCGAACACGGCGGGCGGCTGCTGATACGGCTGGCCGGCGTCGCCGACCGTGACTCGGCCGATGCGCTGCGCGGCACGTTGTTCGTCGTCGATTCCGACGACTTGCCGCCGATCGACGAGGCCGACACCTACTACGACCACGAACTCGAAGGGCTGCACGTCCGCACGATCACGGGCCAGGACGTCGGTGTGGTTGGCGAGGTCTTGCATACCGCCGCGGGGGAGTTGTTGGCGGTGCGGCGCGTGGACGCCGCCGGCGAACAGGGGGAAGTGCTGGTGCCGTTCGTCAGCGCGATCGTGACGTCGGTGTCGCTGGACGAGGGCAGGATCGAGATCGATCCGCCCGACGGCCTACTGGATCTGTAGGGGCGGTTGGGATGAGGATCGACGTCGTCACGATCTTTCCGGGCTACCTGGACCCGCTGCGGCAATCGTTGCCCGGCAAGGCGATTCAGTCTGGACTGGTCGATCTGACCGTCCACGATCTGCGCCGGTGGACGCACGACGTGCATCGCTCGGTCGATGATGCGCCGTACGGCGGCGGCCCGGGAATGGTGATGAAGGCGCCGGTGTGGGGCGACGCGCTCGACGAGATCTGCTCCGGTGAAACGCTTTTGGTCGTCCCGACGCCGGCCGGTGCCCTATTCACTCAGGCCACGGCCGCGCGCTGGAGTGCTGAGAAGCACCTGACGTTCGCGTGCGGCCGCTACGAGGGCATCGACCAGCGGGTCATCGAGGACGCCGGGCGGCGGATGCGGGTGGAAGAGGTCTCCATCGGCGACTACGTCTTGCCGGGCGGGGAGTCGGCCGCGGTGGTGATGATCGAGGCCGTGCTGCGGCTCCTCGACGGCGTCCTCGGCAATCCCGCGTCGCGCCTTGATGATTCGCACTCGCCGGCCCTGGACCGCCGCCTCGAGGGGCCCAGCTATACCCGGCCGCCGAACTGGCGGGGACTCGAGGTTCCCGAGGTGCTGCTCTCCGGTGACCACGCGCGAATTGCCGCGTGGCGACGGGAGATCTCGCTGCAGCGCACCCGCGAACGGCGCCCGGAGCTGCTTGAGCTCGGCGACGATGCGGTCCGCGACGCGGACCGAGGAGGAGCCGGGCCATCGGCTTGAACGCGAGACTAGAGGCCGCTCGCGGCCGCGTCGATGCGGCCCTCGGGAAAGATCGTCTTGACCGCCCGGGTGATGGTGTCCCGCGCGGTGGCGTCGTCGGAGGGCTGCAGGGATTGCACCACCATGATGTAGCGGCGGTCGGCCCCGATCACGCCCGTCGACAGGTGCATCCAGTCGCTGCCGATGCAGCACATCCAGCCCTGCTTGACCGCGACCGGTTCGGCGTAGAGACCGTCCGGGATGCCGAATCGCTGGGGGTAGCCGTCGAGGCCGTTGGGAGTGGACTGCGCCAGGTCGTTCACGATGATCTTGGCCTGGTCGGCGGGCAGGCCCCCCGAGCCGTCCAGCAGCATCTCGTAGTAGCGGATCAGGTCGGTCACCGAGCTCATGGTGTTCCACCAGCGCCCGTCGCTGGGCGGGGTGGTGGACGCCAGGCCGTAGCGGGCGGCCACCTCGGAGATGATGGCGGACCCGCCGCCCTGCCCCCAGAACCGCTCGGCCGCGCCGTCGTCGGAGGACTGCAGCATGATGTCGAGCGCCTGGCGGTCCTCAGCGCTCAAGGCGGCCTTACCCTCGGCCTCGTGCAGCAACAGGTCGTCGGCGATGAACAGCTTCGCCACCGACGCGGTGCCCACGACCTGGCCGTTGCCGTTGGAGACCAGCTGGTGGGTGCGGCGATCGAGGATGGCCACCGACAGCGCGGCGCCGCTGGCGGCGGCCTCGTCGGTGGCCTGTTGAACGCGCGCCTGCAGCTGGGCGGGCCCCGCGCCCGGCAGTGCCCGGGGCGGTTGCGGCTCCTGCGGCGGCGTGGCGGCCTCGAGCATCAGCGCCGCCGACTGCGGCGGTGCGGGTGCGGGCCGCTGGGGGATGACCCGCACGGGCGCGTTGACCGGAAGGCTGTAGACCTTGGCCTGGACCAGCGCCTCGGAACCGGCGGCGACCAGCAACGTCACCGCCGCAGTGGCGGTGAGCAGCGTCAGCGGCCGTACCCGCATTCGACTCCTCCGGCGTGACTTCGACTTGATCTGGACGCAGCGCAACGGCCAGATTTTTCGAGCCACCCACACCGGCCATCACGCAACGGTGCGGGTAGCGCGTTCTGACCCCAGTCATATGTACCATTCACCAGCGCATTCGGCTCGCCGCGAACCGCCGACTTCGTGTGATTTTCGCGGCACGCGCACTGTCTGGCACAATTGACCAGTTGTCTCCAGCGGTTGCAGGCCGGTTGGGCCTTTTCCCGCCCGCTGCGAGATACGCCAGAAAGCCCATCGGCTCGGCGACCGCCTCACACCTGCGTGTGGGTAGCTGCCGTCGGCCGCGACCTCAAGGAAGTGTCTCTCAGATGAACCGGCTGGACTTCGTCGATCAGGCGTCGCTGCGCGACGACATCCCGGTTTTCGGCCCGGGCGACACCATCAACGTGCACGTCAAGGTCATCGAGGGCGCCAAGGAGCGCATCCAGGTGTTCAAGGGCGTGGTGATCCGCCGCCAGGGCGGTGGCATCCGCGAGACCTTCACCGTCCGCAAGGAAAGCTACGGCGTCGGCGTCGAGCGCACCTTCCCGGTGCACTCGCCCAACATCGACCACATCCAGGTGGTGACCCGTGGCGATGTCCGCCGCGCCAAGCTGTACTACCTGCGGGAGCTGCGGGGCAAGAAGGCCAAGATCAAGGAGAAGCGCTGACCCGGGACGCCTTGGCGGCGCTGGTGATTCGCCTTACGGGTTTCCGAAGCGGATCACTCGCCGCCTTGCCGGGCCACAACCCGCGCTGGCTACGCTGATCTCGTGACCGACACCGCGGATTCATCTAACCCCCAGTCCCACGCTGGCGAATCAGATCCGAAGGTCTCTACGCGCAATCTGGAGACGCGCCCCGACGACGCCGAGACGGCCGACCGGCCGGTTCCCGAACCGGGCCCCGCGGAAGAGGTGTCCGAGCGCGACGGCGCCAAGCACTCCACGCTGCGCGAATTCGCCCTCCTGGCGGTGATCGCCATCGTGCTCTACTACGTCATGTTGACGTTCGTGGCGCGGCCCTACCTGATCCCGTCGGAATCCATGGAGCCCACGTTGCACGGCTGCACGGGCTGCGTCGGCGACCGGATCATGGTGGACAAGATCACCTATCGGTTCAGCGCACCGAGCCCGGGCGACGTCATCGTCTTCAAGGGCCCGCCGCCGTGGAACCTCGGCTACAAGTCGATCCGGTCGAACAACACCGTGCTGCGCTGGGTGCAGAATGCGCTGTCCTTCATCGGCTTCGTACCCCCTGACGAAAACGACCTGGTCAAGCGGGTGATCGCGGTCGGGGGGCAGACGGTGGCGTGCCGGGCGGAGACCGGGCTCACGGTCGACGGCAAGCCGCTCAAGGAGCCGTATCTGGATCGCAACACCATGGCGGCCGACCCGTCGGTCTACCCGTGCCTGGGCAGCGAGTTCGGGCCGGTCGCCGTTCCCGCCGGACGGCTGTGGGTGATGGGCGACAACCGGACGCACTCGGCGGATTCACGCGCCCACTGCACCAGCGTGCCGGCCGAGGCACTCAAGGGTGTGCTGTGCACGGGCGATCCCACCTCGGGGACCGTGCCGGTGTCCAACGTCATCGGCAAGGCCAGGTTCATCGTGTGGCCGCCGTCCCGTTGGGGCGGCGTGGAGTCGGTGAACCCGCAGCAGACTCGGTAGTCATGGCCACGACGTGGCCGCCGCGGACGGTGATCCGGAAGTCGTCAGGGTTGCGCACCCTGGAGTCGGCGCTGTACCGCAGCGGGCTGGGCCCGGTGGCCGGCGTCGACGAGGTCGGTCGCGGCGCCTGCGCGGGCCCGCTGGTGGTGGCCGCCTGTGTGCTCGGGCCGGGGCGAATGGAAAGCCTTGCCGCGCTTGATGATTCCAAGAAGCTCACCGAGGCCTCCCGGGAGAAGTTGTTCCCCCTGATCCGCCGCTACGCGCTGGCCTACCACGTCGTGTTCATCCCGCCGGCCGAGGTGGACCGGCGCGGCGTGCACGTCGCCAACATCGAGGGGATGCGCCGCGCCGTCGCCGGACTGTCCGTGCGGCCGGGATATGTGTTGAGCGACGGTTTCCGGGTGCCCGGTTTGGCGGTCCCGTCGCTGCCCGTCATCGGTGGCGACGCGGTCGCCGCGTGCATCGCGGCGGCCAGCGTGCTGGCGAAGGTCAGCCGGGACCGGCTGATGGTCGCGATGGAGGCCGACCACCCCGGTTACGGCTTCGCCCTGCACAAGGGCTACAGCACCCCGGCGCACAGCACCGCGCTGACCCGGTTGGGGCCGTGCCCGGAGCATCGTTATTCGTTCATCAACGTGCGGCGCGTCGCGAACGGGTCGGGTGCCAAGCTGGTGGCGGACTGCGACCCGGACCCACCGCTGCAGCGCGATGGATATCGGTGAGGAAAGATGGGGCCAGGGTCCCGGGGACAGTATGTGGGAGAAGGACGTCTGAGCGGATGAGTGGCAGATGAGCGCAGAAGATCTCGAAAAGTACGAAACCGAGATGGAGCTCTCGCTCTACCGCGAATACAAGGACATCGTCGGCCAGTTCAGCTATGTCGTGGAGACCGAACGACGCTTCTACCTGGCCAACAGCGTGGAGATGACGCCGCGCAACGCCGACGGCGAGGTCTACTTCGAGTTGCGGCTGTCCGACGCCTGGGTGTGGGACATGTACCGGCCGGCGCGGTTCGTCAAGCAGGTGCGGGTGGTCACCTTCAAGGACGTCAACATCGAAGAGGTCGAGAAGCCCGAGCTGCGGCTCCCCGAATAGCCGGCGTTCTAGGCGTTCGGGGGCAGCTGGTTGTCCGCGAGGGCGGGCAGCTGGCCGCGCTGGTCGATGACCGCGCGCGCGACCTCGGCCAGCTTGATGTTCAGCGTCTGGGAGTGGCGGCGCAGCAGGTCGAAGGCGTCGTCCTCGCTCATCTCGTGCAGCAGCATCAGCATCCCGACCGCCTTGCCGATCTCCCGGTTGCTGAGCAGTCCCCGGCGCAGGCTCGCGGCGTCTTCCCCCTTGGCGACCGCGTTGATCGCGACGCTGGCGAAGGCGGCCAGCACCGCCGCCCGCCCGGCGGACTCGGCGTCGAACACGTTGGGGGTGTCGCTGAACAGATTGAGCGCGGCGCCCTTGCGTTTGTCGACCAGGAGGCGGAATCCCATGGCCCCGCGCACCGGTGTCTCCGCGACCAGGACCGCCGCCAGCTTGGGCCACAGCGACGGCGTGGTCAGGTCCGGGTCGATCTGAGGCGTCTCCTCCTCGATCGCGTCGATGCACGGGCCGTCGCCGGCGCGCCGCTCCAGCTCGTCGACGTGCTCCGCCAGCCGGTCGCTGGCGCCGACGGTGATGTATTGGTCGTTCTCGCGCACCAGCAGGCTGGCGTGGTCGCAGCCGCGGATGGCCAGGGTGGCGGCGACGCAGATGGCCGCGTACATCTCGTTGGCGTCCGAGCCCCGGTAGATGATTTCGGCCAGAGCCGCGAAAACCGTCGCCGGGTCGGCCTTATCGCCGCCAGTCGGGGGCGCGCCCGCGCGGGTTGTCGGGTCGTCCGCCATGCTGTTGCCTCGTTCCTGCGGTGGTGGCGGGGTGGCCTGTTGGTCGCCGTAGATTATCGGTCGCCGCCCCCACCCTTGCACGCGGTTTGGTTCGGTTGCAGCGAATCGGCGGGCGCCTTTGACCGCGGTGCCGTTTCCGCGCAGAGTTTCGGGTGGGAGAGGCAGGGAAGGACGTCTAGATGGGTGTAACCGTCGCGGTGACCGGACCCACCGGGGAGATCGGAATGTCCGCGGTGACGGCGCTGGAGCGCGAACCGGCCGTCGACGCCATCATCGGGATGGCGCGTCGCCCGTTCGACCCGTCCTCGCGCGGCTGGGTCAAGACTACCTATCAGCGGGGCGACATTCTGGACCGCGAGGCGGTCGACGCCGTGGTCGCCCAGGCCGACGTGGTGATCCACCTCGCGTTCATCATCATGGGCTCGCGCGACGAGAGCGCCCGCGTCAATCTGCAAGGCACCCGCAACGTCTTCGAGGCGACGGTGGCGGCCGAGCGGCCGCGGCGCCTGGTCTACACCTCGTCGGTGGCGGCCTACGGCTACCACGCGGATCACCCGGTCCCGCTCACCGAGGACGTGCCGGCGCGCGGCTCCGCGGAGCACTACTACTCCGCACAGAAGGCCGCCTGCGAGGCGATGCTCGCCGACATCACCAGGGATTCGCCGCTCGAGGTCTTCGTCCTGCGGCCGTGCGTCGTCGCCGGGCCCAACGCCACCGCCCTGGCCGACGCCATGCCGTGGAATCAGCTGCCCGGCCCGATGCGCGCCATTGTCAAGGCGATCAAGGCCGTTCCGATGCTCAAACCGGTGGTTCCCGATCCGGGCGTCCCGCTGCAGCTGGTCCACCATGACGACGTCGCGTCCGCGATCGCGCTGGCGGCCACCGCCCCGGCGCCGCCGGGCGTCTACAACATCGCCGGCGACGGTGTGGTGGCGGTGGCCGATGTGGCCCGCGCGCTGGGTGCGCGGTCGGTCCGGGTTCCCGCCGTCGCGGCCTCGGCGGCCTCGGCGGCGATTTCGCGCGTTCCGCTTGTGCCGTCGATGCTGGAATGGCTGCACACCGCGCGCACGTCGATGGTCATGGACACCACCAAGGCCAAGACCCAGCTGGGCTGGCGACCCATCCACTCCTCGGCGCAGGCGCTGGCGGCGCTGGCGTCAGCGGTCTGAGGCGGTCTGCGGCGGTCCCAGGCGGTCTGAAACCGGGAGAGCGCGCGGCCCTCCCGCAACGCGGTAATTTGATGCTGTGAGGTCTCACCGTTCGGCCGTGTCCGGGCCTGCCGCCGTCGATTACGACGAACACGCGGTCACCGTCACGCCCCGCAAGCGCGAAGCGGCGGGCGTTCGGGCGGTGTTGGTCTCGCTGCAGCGCGGCTTCGAGCAGATGGGTGCGGTGCGCACCGCGGCGGCGCTGGCCCGGCTCAACCAGCGCAACGGCTTCGACTGCCCCGGATGCGCGTGGCCCGAGGAGCACGGCGGGCGCAAACTGGCCGAGTTCTGCGAGAACGGCGCCAAGGCCGTCGCCGAAGAGGCCACGAAACGCACCGCCACGCCGGAATTCTTCGCCCGGCACTCGATCGCCGAACTGTCGGCCAAGCCCGAGTATTGGCTGTCGCAGCAAGGCAGGCTCACCCACCCCATGGTGTTGCGCCCCGGCGACGACCACTACCGCCCGATCGACTGGGACGGCGCCTACCGGTTGATCGCCGGACAGCTCGGGAGCCTGGACAGCCCCGATGAGGCGGTGTTCTACACGTCGGGACGCACCAGCAACGAGGCCGCGTTCTGCTACCAGCTGCTGGTCCGCTCGTTCGGCACGAACAACCTGCCGGACTGCTCCAACATGTGCCACGAGTCCTCGGGCTCGGCGCTGACCGAATCGATCGGTATCGGCAAGGGTTCGGTCACCGTGGAGGACGTCGAGCTGGCCGACCTGATCGTCATCGCCGGACAGAACCCGGGCACCAACCACCCGCGGATGCTGTCGGTGCTGGAGAAGGCAAAGGCCAACGGCGCCAAGATCATTGCGGTGAACCCGCTGCCCGAGGCCGGGCTGATCCGGTTCAAGGACCCGCAGAAGGTGCACGGAGTCGTGGGGCACGGCATCCCGATCGCCGACGAATTCGTGCAGATCCGCCTGGGTGGCGACATGGCTCTGTTCGCCGGGCTGGGCAGGTTGCTGCTCGAGGCCGACGACCGCGCCCCGGGGACCGTCATCGACACCGCGTTCGTCGACGCGCATTGCGCGGGGTTCGACGAATACCGGCGCCGGACTCTCGACATCGACCTCGACGACGTGTTCGCCGCCACCGGCATCGAACGTCAGCAGCTCGACCGCGTCGCCGGCATGCTGATGACGTCGCGGCGCACGGTGGTGTGCTGGGCGATGGGCCTGACGCAGCACGCCCACGCGGTGGCCACCATCGGCGAGATCACCAATCTGCTGTTGCTGCGGGGCATGATCGGCAAGCCGGGCGCCGGGGTGTGCCCGGTGCGCGGACATTCGAACGTGCAGGGCGACCGCACGATGGGCATCTGGGAACAGATGCCCGAGGAGTTCTTGGCGGCCCTGGACGATCGGTTCGGCATCGCCAGTCCCCGCCGGCACGGGTATGACACCGTGGCCGCGATCCGGGCGATGCGTGACGGGCGGGCCAAGGTGTTCGTGGGCATGGGCGGCAACTTCGCGTCGGCCACCCCCGACACCGTCGTCACCGAGGCCGCGTTGCGCAATTGCGCGCTCACCGTGCAGATCTCGACCAAACTCAACCGCAGCCATCTCGTGCACGGGAACACCGCGCTGATCCTGCCCACCCTCGGCCGCACCGACCGCGACATCCGCGGTGGACGGAAACAAGTTGTCTCGGTTGAGGATTCGATGTCGATGGTGCACCTGTCCCGCGGCAGCCTGCACCCGCCCAGCGACGAGGTGCGCAGCGAGGTGGAGATCGTCTGCCAGCTGGCCCGCACGCTGCTCGGTGCGGCGCACCCGGTTCCGTGGGAAACCTTCGCCGCCGACTACGACACCATCCGCGACGCGATCGCCGCGGTGGTCCCCGGCTGCGGCGATTACAACCGCAAGGTGCGCCAGCCCGACGGATTCCAGCTCCCGCACCCGCCGCGCGACACACGCGAATTCCACACCAGCACGGGGCGGGCCAACTTCGCCGTCAATCCGTTGCAGTGGGTGCCCGTGCCCGAGGGCCGCCTGGTGCTGCAGACGATGCGCAGCCACGACCAGTACAACACCACCATCTACGGGCTCGACGACCGTTATCGCGGGGTCAAGGGCGGGCGGCGCGTGGTGTTCATCAACCCCGCCGACATCGAAGCGCTGGGCCTGACCGGCGGCGGCCGCGTCGACCTGGTGTCGGAGTGGACGGACGCCGAGGGCCGGCTTCAGGAGCGGCGCGCCAAAGACTTTCTGGTGGTTGCCTATTCGACCCCGGTCGGCAACGCCGCCGCCTACTACCCGGAGACCAACTCGCTGGTTCCGCTGGATCACACCGCGGCCAAGTCGAACACCCCGGTGTCGAAGGCCATCGTCATCCGGGTGGAGCCCGCGGCCGGCGGTGACATCGCGTAGTGGGGCACGTAACGTCGCGCCGGCGAGTCACGCATCTGACCGCCGAGAAAGCGATCACCCGACCGGAGACCCTGGTCGTCGAGGAGCCGTTGGAGATCCGGATCGACGGCGCGGCGGTCACCGTGACGATGCGCACGCCGGGCGCCGATATCGAACTCGCCCAAGGGTTTCTGCTCACCGAAGGGGTCATCTTCGGCCGCGACGACATCCACAGCATCCGCTATTGCGCCGGGCGTGACGACGACGGCGCCAACACCTACAACGTGCTGGACGTGACGCTGGCGCCGGGGGTGGCCAAACCCGACCTCGACGTCACCCGCAACTTCTACACCACCTCGTCGTGCGGGGTCTGCGGCAAGGCATCCCTGGACGCGGTGAGGCTGATCAGCCGGTTCACCCCGGCCGCCGATCCGGCGACCGTCGCCGCGCGCACGCTGAAGGCGATGCCCAACCAACTCCGGTCCGCGCAAAAGGTTTTCGACAGCACCGGGGGACTGCACGCGGCGGCGCTGTTCGGGGTCGACGGCACGATGCTGGTGGTGCGCGAGGACGTCGGCAGGCACAACGCCGTCGACAAGGTGATCGGTTGGGCGCTGGAGCAGCGGCGGATACCCCTTCAGGCCTCGGTGCTGCTGGTCAGCGGGCGGGCATCGTTCGAGCTGACCCAGAAGGCCGTCATGGCGGGGATTCCGGTGCTGGCGGCCGTGTCCGCGCCGTCGTCGCTGGCGGTTTCACTGGCCGAGGAGTCCGGCATCACGCTGGTGGCGTTCTTGCGGGAGGACTCGATGAACATCTACACCCGGGCCGACCGCATCACCTAAGCCGACGAGGGCGGCGACCCGCTGCACCGCCCGCTGTGGATAAAGGCCGCACTGGGGATAACCGGTCGGTGCGGGCGGGCGCGGGTCGCGACGGCGGCCCGACCCGTCGGGGCCGGCGGGCACGGTGGCCCGCATGACAACCGAACCGACGATGACGCGGATCCAGCTGGGGGCGATGGGTGAGGCGCTCGCCGTGGATCATCTGACCCGCGCGGGATTGCGGATCCTGCACCGCAACTGGCGCTGTCGCTACGGCGAACTCGACATCATCGCCTGCGACCGCACCGGCACGGTGGTGTTCGTCGAGGTCAAGACCCGCACCGGCGACGGCTACGGGGGACTGGCGCATGCCGTCACCCCGCGCAAGGTCCGGCGGCTGCGCCGGCTGGCCGGGCTGTGGCTGGCCGGCCAGGATCGGCGGTGGGCGGCGATCCGCATCGACGTGATCGGCGTGCGCGTCGGCCGCCGCCGCACCCCCGAGATCACCCACCTGCGCGGAGTCGGCTGATGGCGCTGGGGCGCGCGTTCTCCGTCGCGGTGCGCGGCGTGGACGGGGAGATCGTGGAGATCGAAGCCGACATCACGTCCGGACTGCCGGGCGTGCACCTGGTGGGCCTGCCCGACGCCGCGCTGCAGGAGTCGCGCGACCGGGTCCGGGCCGCGGTCGCCAACTGCGGCAACGACTGGCCCCAGGCGCGGCTCACGCTGGCGTTGTCGCCGGCGACCCTGCCGAAGATGGGCAGCGTGTACGACATCGCCCTGGCCGCGGCGGTGCTCTCGGCGCAGCGGAGGCACCCGTGGGACCGGCTGGAAAAGACGGTGCTGCTCGGCGAGCTGTCACTGGACGGGCGGGTCCGGCCGGTGCGCGGGGTGCTGCCCGCCGTGCTCGCCGCCAAACGCGACGGATGGCCGGCCGTGGTGGTCCCGGCGGACAACCTCGCCGAGGCCAGCCTGGTGGACGGCATCGAGGTGTGGGGCGTGCGAACCCTGAGGCAACTGCAGCAATGGCTCGGCGGCACCGGCGCCCTGGACACCAGGATGCAGCCGGACCGCACGCCCGAGGAGCCGGTGGTGGACCTGGTCGACGTGGTCGGGCAGACGCAGGCGCGGTTCGCGGTGGAGGTGGCCGCCGCCGGGGCCCACCACCTCATGCTCACCGGCCCACCGGGGGTGGGCAAAACGATGCTCGCGCAACGCCTTCCGGGCCTGCTGCCGCCGCTCTCGGAGAGCGAGTCACTCGAGGTCACCGCGATCCACTCGGTGGCCGGGTTGCTGTCGGGGGACACGCCGTTGATCACCCGGGCGCCGTTCGTGGCGCCCCATCACAGTTCCAGCGTCGCGGCGCTGGTCGGTGGGGGCTCCGGGATGGCGCGCCCGGGCGCCGTCAGCCGGGCCCATCGCGGGGTGCTGTTCCTCGACGAGTGTGCCGAGATCCGGGTCAGCGCCCTGGAGGCGTTGCGAACACCGTTGGAGGACGGCGAAATTCGTCTGGCCCGCCGCGACGGGGTGGCGTGTTACCCGGCCCGATTCCAGCTGGTGCTGGCCGCCAATTTGTGTCCGTGCGCGCCGGCCAATCCGCAGGATTGCATGTGCCCGGCGGCGACCAAACGCCGCTACCTGGGCAAGCTGTCCGGGCCGCTGCTGGACCGCGTGGACCTGCGGGTGCAGATGGATTCCATACGGGGGACGGCGTTTTCGGGTCGCGACGGCGAATCCACGGCACAGGTGCGGCAGCGGGTGGCGGCCGCGCGTGCGGCCGCCGCGCAGCGCTGGCGGCCGCACGGCTTTGGCACCAATGCCGAAGTCAGCGGGACCCTGCTGCGCCGCAAGTTCCGCCCCAGCGCCGCGACGATGGAGCCGCTACAAAAAGCGCTGGATCGCGGTCTGCTCAGCATCCGTGGCCTCGACCGCACACTGCGGGTCGCGTGGAGCCTGGCTGACCTGTCCGGCCGCACGTCGCCCGGGCTCGACGAGGTCGCCGCCGCGCTGAGCTTTCGCCAGCCAGGGACGCAGCGGTGAGCGCCGCGACCGCCCGGCCGCCCGGCTCACCAGCTGACCAGCGTCAGCCAATCGGTGTGCCCGCCGCGCACCGCGATCGCGACGCTCACCAGGATCGCGAACGCACGGGCGAATTGCGCCATGGCGCGGCCACTTTCGCCCCGCTGTTCCATCTCCCGCAGCGCGATGCAGGCCAGACCGATGCTGAGGACGGGGATGGGAAAGCCGATCCAGCTGATAAGGCTCAGCGCGAAGGCCGCGACCGCCCAAGGGTTTTTGGGTCGCCCGGACGTCGTGTACGCCATCGGCAGGTCGAGGATCATGGTGCGCTCCGTTCGGTGCGGGTCGGTGTGTGGCGGTCGGCGGCTGACGACATCACGTTCGCGCGCGCGGCTGGTCGGATTCTTGGCGAATCCTTGGCGCCGGGAGCGCGGCGATGAGCGCGGCCGACGGTGCCGCGCTGCGCGCGTGGGCCTATCTGTCCCGGGTGGCCGAACCGCCCTGCGCCGGGCTCGCCGCCCTGGTGCAACGGGTCGGCCCGGTCGAGGCGGCCGAGCGGGTCCGGCGGGGAGCGGTCGACGACGACCTGGCCCGGCACACCGAGGCCAGGCGTGACATCGACACGTCGACCGCCGATCTCGAGACGATCGCCCGGCGGGGCGGGCGGTTGGTCACCCCCGACGACGACGAGTGGCCGCTGCTGGCGTTCGCCGCCTTCCGCGGCGCCGAACCGCGGCGCCGCGGCGCTCCGCCGACGGTTGCGCCGATGGTGTTGTGGGCGCAGGGACCCGCCCGCCTCGACGAGGTCGCGCAGCGGGCGGCCGCCGTGGTGGGGACACGCGCGTCGACGCCGTACGGCGAGCAGATGGCCGGCGAACTCGCGGCCGACCTGGCGCAACGCGACGTCGCCGTCGTCTCGGGCGGTGCCTACGGCATCGACGGCGCCGCCCACCGGGCCGTGCTGGACTGCGACGGGATCACCGTGGCGGTCCTCGCCGGTGGGCTCGACGTCCCCTACCCGAGCGGTCACACCGCGCTGCTGCACCGCGTCGGCCAGCACGGGCTGGTGTTCACCGAATACGCGCCCGGAGTCCGCCCCGCCCGCCACCGGTTCCTGACCCGCAATCGCCTGGTGGCCGCCGTCGCCGGGGCCGCGGTGGTGGTGGAAGCGGGCCTGCGCAGCGGGGCGGCGAACACCGCGGCCTGGGCGCGGGCGCTGGGCCGGGTGGTGGCCGCGGTGCCCGGGCCCGTGACGTCGTCGGCCTCGGCCGGTTGCCATGCGCTGCTGCGCGACGGCGCCGAGCTGATCACCCGCGCCGAGCACATCGTCGAGCTCATCGGTCACATCGGCGAATTGGCGCCCGACGAGCCGCGCCCGGTCACACCGTTGGACGGCCTGAGCGACGCCGAACGCCGGGTATACGAGGCATTGCCGGGGCGCGGCGCCGCCACGGTCGATCAGGTCGCGGTCGCGTCGGGGCTGGTGCCCGAGCGGGTGCTGGGGCCGCTGGCGATGCTCGAGCTGGCCGGGTTGGTGCAGCGCCAGGACGGGCGCTGGCGGATCGTGCGGGCCGCCGCGGGCCACGCTGCGTCAACGCCGCGGCTCGTATAGTCGAGGCGAGTCGGGCGTCGGACAGGAGGACACGTGGCAGGTCGACCGCTGCAATGCTTCGAAGTTGTCGGTACCGAGCAACTCACCCCGCACATGGTGCGGGTGGTGCTGCGGGGCAAGAATTTTGACGCGTTCGTGCCCAGCAAGTTCACCGACTCCTACGTCAAGCTGGTGTTCGTCGCCGACGATGTGGACGTGGCCGGCCTGCCCGAGCCGCTGACCCTGGACAGCTTCGCCGGCCTGCCCCTGGAGAAACGGCCGACGGTGCGCACCCTCACCGTTCGTCACGTCGACGCCGAGGCCCACCAGATCGCGCTGGACATCGTCACGCACGGCGAGCACGGCACGGCGGGCCAGTGGGCGTCCGCCGCCCAACCCGGCCAGCCGATCTACCTGATGGGCCCCGGCGGCGCGTACACGCCCGACCCGGCCGCCGACTGGCACCTGCTGGCCGGTGACGAATCGGCGCTGCCGGCCATCGCCGCGGCCCTGGAAGCGTTGCCGCCCAGCGCGGTCGGCAAGGCGTTCATCGAGGTGGCCGGGCCGGAGGACGAGATCCCGCTGACCGCCCCGGACGGCGTCGAGGTGCACTGGGTGTATCGCGGCGGGCGCGCCGACCTGGTGCCCGAGGACCGCGCCGGCGATCACGCGCCCCTGATCGAGGCCGTCACCAGCGCCCCGTGGCTGCCGGGGCAGGTACACGTCTTCATCCACGGCGAGGCGCAGGCCGTCATGCACAACCTGCGGCCCTACATCCGCAAGGAGCGGGGCGTGGACGCCAAATGGGCCTCGTCCATCTCGGGGTACTGGCGCCGCGGCCGCACCGAAGAGACATTCCGCCAGTGGAAGAAGGAACTGGCCCAGACAGAATCCGAGTCAGAGCCGGCGAACTCGTCCGCCTGACGGCTCGACTGGCATTCTCTTTTCCATGGCATTCGGGGACTACCAGAACGAGATCTACTTCAAGGGCCTGGGCGGGGTCGCGCCCGCGCTGCCGATGGCCTTCGCGGAGCTGGAGGCCCGCGCCGAGCGGGCGATGTCGCCGTCGGTGTGGTCGTACGTCGCCGGCGGCGCCGGCGACGAACGCACGCAGCGGGCCAACCGGGAGGCGTTCGATCGCTGGGGCCTGATCCCGCGGATGTTCGTCGGCGCCGCCGATCGCGACCTGTCGGTGCAGATGTTCGGCCTGACCCTGCCGTCGCCGGTGTTCATGGCGCCGATCGGTGTCATCGGCATCTGCGCCCAAGACGGTCACGGCGACCTGGCTACCGCGCGCGCGGCGGCGAAAACCGGTGTCCCGATGGTGGTTTCGACGCTGACCGCCGACCCCATGGAAGACGTCGCCGCCCAGTTCGGCGAAACACCCGGCTTCTTCCAGCTTTACACGCCCAAGGACCGCGACCTGGCCGCCAGCCTGGTGCAGCGCGCCGAAGCCGCCGGCTTTGCGGGCATCATCGTCACCCTCGACACCTGGATTCCCGGGTGGCGCCCGCGCGACCTGTCCACGGCCAACTTCCCCCAGCTGCGGGGGCTCTGCCTGAGCAACTACACCAGCGATCCGGTCTTTCGCGCCGGCCTGCAGCGCCCGCCCGAGGAGGACCCGCAAGGCACCGTGCTGCAATGGATAACGACGTTCGGGAATCCGTTGACCTGGGACGACCTTGCCTGGCTGCGGTCGCTGACCGACCTGCCGCTGATCCTCAAGGGCATCTGCCATCCCGAGGACGCCCGGCGAGCCAAGGACGGCGGCGTCGACGGCATCTACTGCTCCACCCATGGTGGGCGCCAGGCCAACGGCGGCCTACCCGCGCTGGAGTGCCTGCCGGGCGTGGTCGAGGCGGCCGACGGGCTGCCCGTGCTGTTCGACTCGGGTGTGCGCAGCGGGGCCGACGTCGTCAAGGCGCTCGCTCTGGGCGCGACGGCGGTGGGTGTCGGCCGGCCCTATGCCTACGGCCTGGCGCTGGGCGGCGACGACGGCATCGTGCACGTGCTGCGCTCGATCCTCGCCGAGGCGGACCTCATCATGGCCGTCGACGTGCTATCCCACGCTCAAAGATCTCACCCCGGACACGCTTCGGCGCGTCGGCTAGAGCGCCCCGGGCGGCCCTGCGACCGTGGGGGAGTGCAGGCGATCCTCGAGGAGTTCGACGAATACCTGGATTTGCAGTGCCTGCGTTCGGCGCACACCCGTCGCGCCTATCTCGGCGACCTGCGCTCGCTGCTCGCGTTCGCCGATGAGCGCGACGCCGGCCTGGACGGGTTGAGCATGCCGCTGCTGCGTTCGTGGTTGTCCGCCGCGGCCGCGGCCGGCGTCGCCCGCACGACACTGGCCCGGCGCACCTCGGCGGTCAAGGCGTTCACCGCCTGGGCCGTCCGGCGGGGCCTGCTGGACGCGGACCCGGCCGCGCGGCTCCAGGTTCCCAAGGCACACCGCACCCTGCCCTCGGTGCTGCGCCAGGACCAGGCCCTCGACGCCATGGCCGCCGCCAAATCCGGTGCGCAGCAAGGTCATCCGATGGCGCTGCGGGACCGGCTCATCGTCGAGATGCTCTATGCCACCGGGATCCGCGTCAGCGAGCTGTGCGGCCTCGACCTCGACGACGTGGACACCCGGCATCGGCTGGTGCGCGTCCTCGGTAAGGGCAACAAGCAGCGCAGCGTGCCGTTCGGGACGCCGGCCGCCGAGGCGCTGGACGCGTGGCTGGCCGACGGGCGTCCCGCCCTGGTGACCGCCGAGTCGGGGCCGGCGCTGCTGCTGGGTGCGCGGGGGCGCCGGATCGACGTTCGCCAGGCCCGCACGGTGGTGCACCAGACCGTCGCCGCGGTGGACGGCGCACCGGACATGGGCCCCCACGGCCTGCGACACAGCGCCGCCACGCACCTCCTTGAGGGCGGGGCCGACCTGCGCGTCGTCCAGGAGCTGCTCGGCCATTCCAGCCTGGCGACGACCCAGCTCTACACCCACGTCGCGGTGTCCCGGCTGCGCGCGGTGCACGACCAGGCCCATCCCAGGGCCTAAGCACCGCCACGTCCCACGTCCCACTCGGCCCCATCAGGACCCTGGCGGAGGGCGCACCGCTGTGGCGCCTGTTACCCATGGTGCGCACCGGCGACCGGCGGCCCCAGCGGCTTGAGCCGGATCGGGGTCGACTTCAGCAGGCTCAGCGGATCGACATAGTGAGCCCCTGACGCGGGACCCCACATCGCACCCCAGTGCAAACACGCCGCGGCCCGGCACCCCGGGTGGCCGGCCACCAACGCGCCGATCACCGTCCCGGCCGTCACCGACTGCCCGGCCCGCACAACAGCCCGGACCGGCTCGTAGCTGGTCCGCAACCCCCCGGAATGCGCCAGCGACACCACCGGGCGCCCGGCCAGCACCCCGGCGAACACCACGGTGCCCGCGCCCGCCGCGTACACCGGCTGGCCGGCGGCACCGGCCAGGTCGACACCACGATGGCCGGGATGCCAATCCTGCGCAGGGGCGTCGAACGAACGGGTGACGGCCGGCGGCGGGCGCAACGGCCAGTCCAGGCGATCCGCGTCGGCCGCCGCCGGCACCGCGCTGACCAGGGCCGCACCCAACGCCAGCGCCATCCACCGCATCCAGACAGTTCAGCGCGGCACAGTCCGCGCCGCCACCCGGCCTCGCCGGCGCTGTGGACGACGATGCCCCTGGGGAAGCGTGGCAAAAGCACCGGCCGATCCGGTGTAAACTGCTGGTCGCAGCTCGTCCGCGGGCTGACTTCGCGCGTCCGCATCGCGTCTCTGGTTCCACGAGGAGAACGCATCGCATGCCGGGCGGTCCCGACCGGGGTTTCCCGGCCGGGTCCGGCATCGCAGCAGGCGCCAGGGCCCGGCTTCACCCGATGCCGGGCGACAACCGACACACGTGAGGCACAAGCATGGCCGTCGTAACCATGAAGCAGCTGCTCGACAGCGGCACCCACTTCGGGCACCAGACCCGTCGCTGGAATCCCAAGATGAAGCGGTTCATCTTCACCGACCGCAACGGCATCTACATCATCGACCTGCAGCAGACGCTGACTTTCATCGATCAGGCGTATGAATTCGTCAAGGAGACCGTCGCCCACGGCGGCAGCGTGCTGTTCGTCGGCACCAAGAAGCAGGCGCAGGAGTCCGTCGCCGCCGAGGCCACCCGCGTCGGCATGCCCTACGTGAACCAGCGCTGGCTGGGCGGGATGCTCACCAACTTCTCCACCGTGCACAAGCGTCTGCAGCGGCTCAAGGAGCTCGAGGCGATGGAGCAGACCGGTGGCTTCGAAGGTCGCACCAAGAAGGAAATCTTGATGCTGACCCGCGAGAAGAACAAGCTCGACCGCAGCCTCGGCGGTATCCGCGACATGGCCAAGGTGCCGTCGGCGATCTGGGTCGTCGACACCAACAAAGAGCACATCGCCGTCGGCGAGGCCCGCAAGCTCGGTATCCCGGTCATCGCGATCCTGGACACCAACTGCGACCCCGACGAGGTCGACTACCCGATCCCGGGCAACGACGACGCGATCCGTTCGGCCGCGCTGCTGACCAAGGTCATCGCCTCCGCCGTCGCCGAGGGCCTGCAGGCCCGCGCCGGGGTCGGCCGCGGAGACGGCAAGCCCGAGGCCGAGGCGGCCGAGCCGCTGCCCGAATGGGAGCAGGAACTGCTGGCTTCCGCCGCTGCCAGCGCCCCCACCGACGCCGCTGCGGGCACCCCCGAACCAACCACTGAATCCTCTTAGGAAGGCTGAACATTGGCGAACTTCACCGCTGCCGACGTCAAGCGGCTTCGGGAACTCACCGGTGCCGGCATGCTCGACTGCAAGAACGCGCTGGCCGAAAGTGACGGCGACTTCGACAAGGCCGTCGAGGCGCTCCGGATCAAGGGCGCCAAGGACGTCGGCAAGCGCGCCGAGCGGGCGACGGCCGAGGGTCTGGTCGCCGCGCAGGGCGGCGCGCTCATCGAGCTGAACAGCGAGACCGACTTCGTCGCCAAGAACGCCGAGTTCCAGGCGCTGGCCGACCAGATCGTGTCGGCCGCCGTGTCGTCGAAGGCCGCCGACGTCGACGCGCTCAAAGCCGCCAGCGTCGGTGATAAGACCGTCGAGCAGGCGGTCGCCGAGCTGTCGGCCAAGATCGGCGAGAAGTTGGAACTGCGCCGCGTCGCGAACTTCGAGGGCACCGTCGAGGCGTACCTGCACCGGCGGGCGGCGGACCTGCCCCCGGCGGTCGGTGTGCTGGTCGAGTACCAGGGCTCGGACTCCGACGCCGCTCACGCCGTGGCGCTGCAGATCGCCGCGCTCAAGGCCCGCTACCTGTCCCGCGACGACGTGCCCGAGGACGTGGTGGCCAGCGAGCGCCGCATCGCCGAGGAAACCGCCAAGGCGGAGGGCAAGCCGGAGCAGGCCCTGCCCAAGATCGTCGAGGGACGGGTGAACGGCTTCTTCAAGGACGCCGTGCTGCTCGAGCAGCCGTCGGTGTCCGACAGCAAGAAGACGGTCAAGGCCCTGCTCGACGACGCCGGTGTGACGGTGACGCGCTTCGTGCGCTTCGAGGTGGGTCAGGCCTAGCGGCCTCCCGCGGGCCAACCGGCCCGAAAACCATCCGGTGACACGCGTGCGCCGTTAGCGTCACTGCTATGCGGCATGTGCACGCGTTCGGCGACGACGCCCTCGGCGATCTCGACGCGGTCGGGCTCGCCGAGGCCATCCGCTCCGGGCGGGTCGGCAGGGCCGAGGTGGTCGAGGCGGCGATTGCCCGCACCGAGGCCGTCGACCCGGCCCTAAACGGGTTGGCGTACGCGGGTTTTCAGCATGCGCGGGCGGCCGCCGAGCATGGGGCCGATGGCTACTTCTCCGGCGTCCCGACGTTCATCAAGGACAACGTCGATGTCGCGGGGCAGCCCACGATGCACGGCACTGACGCGTGGACGCGTTGGGATGCCGTCGCCGACAGCGTGTTCACCCAGCTGTACCGGGCCACCGGGTTGACCTCGCTGGGCAAGACGCAGTTGTCGGAGTTCGGTTTCAGCGGATCGGCCGAACACCCGCGGTTGGGTCCGGTCCGCAACCCGTGGGACACCGAATACAGTGCCGGCGCATCATCATCGGGGTCGGGGGCGTTCGTCGCCGCCGGTGTGGTGCCGATCGCGCACGCCAACGACGGCGGGGGCTCCATCCGCATTCCGGCGTCCTGCAACGGGCTCGTCGGGCTCAAACCGTCGCGCGGCCGGTTGCCCCTAGACGCCACGCTGCGCCGGATGCCGGTCGGCGTCGTCGTCAACGGCGTCCTGACCCGTTCGGTGCGCGACACCGCGGCGTTTTACCGGGAGGCCGAGCGGATCTGGCGCAACCCCAAGCTGGCCCCGATCGGGGACGTCACCGGGCCCGGCCGGCAGCGGTTGCGGATCGCGGCGTTGACCCGCTCGGTACGGCGCGAGTGCAGCCCCGCGCTGCGGGAGCTGACGCTGAAATCCGCGGGACTGCTCGAGGAGCTCGGCCACCGCGTCGAACACGTCGACGCACCGCCGGTGGCGGCCAGTTTCGTCGACGATTTCGTGCTGTATTGGGGATTTTTGGCCCTGGCCCAGGTGCGCAGCGGACGGCACATGTTCGGCGAGACGTTCGACCGCGCCAAGCTGGACTGCCTGACGCTGGGTTTGGCGCGACACACCGGTCGCCACCTGCACCGGCTCCCGCGGGCGATCATGCGCCTGCGCGGCGCACGCCGGCGCACCGCGCGGTTCTTCGGCACCTATGACGCGGTGCTCACGCCGACCCTGGCCGACGAGACGCCCCGCCTCGGAGTGCTGGCGCCGACCGATTATCAGCAGCTCATGAATCGGCTTATCGAATGGGTGTCGTTCACTCCGCTGCACAACGTCACCGGTGAACCGGCGATCTCGCTGCCGTTGGCGCAGTCCGCCCACGGCATGCCGGTGGGCATGATGCTGTCGACTGCGGTGGGGCAGGAGTCGCTGTTGCTCGAGCTGGCCTACGAGCTCGAAGAGGCGCGGCCGTGGGCGCGCATCCAGGACGGGTGATCAGCCCCGGTAATCCGACCCGAGTTTTTCGAGCATCCTTTTGAATTCGCGCTGCTGCGTGTCGGTGAGCTTGCTCAGGATCCGGGCGTCGGCGCCTCGCACCGCCGCTTCGGCGCGCTTGAGTAGGGCGCGGCCCTGACCGGTCAGGTTGGCCGGCAGCGCGCGCCCGGACGACACCGACGAGGGCCGTGCCACCGCCCCGACGTCTTCTAGCTTGCGCAGCACCGTGTTCATCGCCTGCGGGGTGACGCCCGCGTGGCGGGAGAGCTCGGCGCTCGACATCCCCGGGTACATCGAAAGGATGCGCAGGCAAACGAATTCGGGCAGGGCGAGGTCCAGCGGACTCAGCACGGCGGAAACCTCCGGCCGCAGCACCGTCGCCACCCGGTAGAGCAGATAGCCGAGCGGGGCGTCGTCCTGATTCATGTCAACCATGTTGACATATTTGCGCCTGGCCGATGCGCACATTGGTCCGACCGCGATTGCCCGGCCCGCAACGGGGTAACCGACGGGCGGTGCCACGTTTCCCGCACCGCTTTTGGCGCACGAGGAGGTTCGATGCCGAAGACGACGAAAGGCGGAGCGCCCAAAAAGAGTGAATTGCCCAGCACTTTGCGGCGATCCAACGCCAAAGCGCAACGCACGTTCGCGAAATCCCACGACGCGGCCGCCGACGAGTACGGCAGCGAGGAACGTGCCCACCGGGTGGCCTACGCCGCCGTCAAGCACAGTTTCGAAAAGGTCGGCGACCACTGGGAACCCAAAGAGCAGAAGGGCCCGTCCGACGAGCGCGCCGAGCGTGGCGGTCTACAACCGTCCGGCGAGTCGGCCGAGGGCGTCGACGCCAACGCAAGCAAAAAGCATCTGCTCGACCTGGCCCGCCGGCTCGACGTCCCGGGTCGGTCGACGATGAACAAGTCGGAGTTGGTCGACGCGATCAAGAAGCACAATCGCCGGGTCCGCGGCCGCTGAGACCACCAAGGAGCAGTGAAATGAGCGAGCCGGATTCCGTCAGCCGACATCTGCGCGACACGCTCGACAAAGAGCCCGATCTTGCCGGCCGCCTTGAGCGATCGCTGCAGACGGCGCGCCGGCGGGCCGAGGACGAACTGAACCCGGACCTCTACAAGGCGCTCGAGTGGCCGCGCGACATCGGCGAGTACGAGGCCTACTTGAAGCGCTTCGTCAGGTGGGTGCCACACGAGTCGGACGCCGACGCCTGGAAGAACGAGAAGCGGCAGGCCCAGGAGGTCAGCGACCGCATGTCGCACTTCTACTTCCTGGTCGACCAGGGTGACGAGCCGCCGCAAAGCTCCGGCGTCTTTCGGGACTGGATGACCGAGTTCGCCCGCCAGTGGGGGAATTTCCTGGACACACCCGAGTCGTTCAGCCCCGAAGTCCTGCGGTCGTTCATCGACAACGCGCCCGAGTACCGCATCCATGAGTCACTGGTCGACGGGGCGCCGAACGCCCCCAGCGGCTGGCTGACGGCCAACCAGTTCATCGCGCGGGAAATCAACGGCGGGCTGCGCCCGATCGCCGAGCCGACCACCAACCTGGTGGTGACCTCGCCGGCCGACTGCCACTACCAGCACGCCTACGACATCGGCGCCGACTCGAGCATCCCGGCCACCACCGTGAAGAACGAAAAATACGGCAACATCAAGGAACTCATCGAGGGCAGCCGATACAGCGAAAGCTTTGCCCGCGGCACGTTCGTCCACTACATGCTGCCCGTGCACGCCTACCACCGCTACCACCTGCCGGTCGCCGGCGTGGTCGAGGAGTCGTTCCGGATCAACGGGAAAGTCTTCATGCGGGTCGGCCTGCAAGACCAGGAGTTCGCCGCCAGCGACAGCGCCAGCAGTGGCTACGAGTTCTCCCAGACCCGCGGGGTGGTCACCATCGACACGTCGCAATCCGACTGCGGCGACATCGGCATCGTGGCGGTCATCCCGGTGGGCATGGCCCACGTGTCGTCGGTCGTGCTCACCGCTGTGCCCGGCAGACACATGGCCAAGGGCGAGGAGTTCGGCTACTTCCAGTTCGGCGGCTCCGACATCATCATTCTGTTCCAGGAGGGGGTCGATCCCCAACTGGACACGAGCGAGGAATTTAGGCTGGTCGGCTCGCCGGTGGCGCGTTGCCGCGCGCCGCGAAACCCGCAGTGAGGGTGATTATTACGCCGCCATTTGGGTAAGGCGTTGCGTGTGTCATTGTCCTCGGACATGGTTGGGATGCACTATCGATACCCCGACCACTATGAAGTGGAGCGCGAGAAGATCCGCGAGTACGCGGTGGCCGTCAAAAACCAAGAAGCCGCGTTCTTCGAGGAGACGGCGGCTGCCGAGCTCGGCTACGGCAGCCTGCCGGCTCCCCTGACGTTCACCTCGGTGTTCGGCTACAAGGCCCAATTGGCGTTCTTCGAGAGCGCCAATATCGCGATCCACGATGCGCAGATCGTTCAGGTGGATCAGGTGTTGAAGTTCCTGAAGCCGATCACGGCCGGCGACCGCCTCTGCTGCGATATCTACGTCGATTCGGTGCGCAAAGCGCACGGCGCCGACATCATCGTCACCAAGAGCGTCGTCACCGACGGCCACGGGGATCTGGTGCAGGAGACCTACACGACGCTCGCCGGCCGCTCCGGCGAGGAAGGCGAGGAGGGCTTCTCCGACGCTGCGGGTTGATCCGGTAAGGGTCGCGTGGTCGACCGTTTGTGCGCCGATCTGGCAGGGTAGTCAGCCGCAATGGCCGGTCTCCTGGGGCGACTGGGGCTCAAAGCGTGGCACAAGGTGCTGTCCTCGCCCCTCCTCACGCTCAACGGCTACGTCGCTTTCGACTTGCCGCGCACCGTAACCGGGTTGGGCACTTCGCTGCTGATGGGCCTGGTGGCGGTGCATGCCTACCTGGCGGCCACCCGGCCCGGCTTGCCGCTGTATTTCTGGGTGTATCTGGCCGTGCTTACCGCCGCCTGCCTGGGTGTGACCGCCGCGATGGTCTTTGCCGCCAAACCCCTTGTGCCGCAAGCGGGTTGGTTCGCCGGGAGCTTGGTGTGCGCGGCCTTCCTGGTGATTTATCTGTCGAGCCGGTTCGTCAGCCTGCCGGGTCTGGTGGCGGTGACCGGCCGCTGGGACCTGGCGCCGGGAACGTTTGCCATGGCGTTCGCCGGCGCCTTCATCGCCGTGCACACCACGGTCTTGTCCGGCATCAACGTCGCGTATCCGCAACGTCAGAATTGGCACGACTGAACGGTGACGACATGACAGTGCTCGACTATCCGGCGTGGCTGCGCATCGACCACTGGCTCAATGTCCTCTTTTTGACGCTGGTGCTGCGCAGCGGCATCGAGATCTTGTCCACCCACCCGAAGTTGTACTGGCACGACGACAGCAAGCCGGGCAGCGAGTGGGCGCGCTTCACCGTGAAGGAAATGCCGGTCAACAAGCTCTACGACACCCTCGACGAGGAGGAGGACTACAGCTCGTTGTTCTCGTTGCCCGGCCACAAGAAGCTGGGCATGGGCCGGCATTGGCACTTCTTCTCGGTGATCTGCTGGGTTCTCGTCGGGCTGTCGTATTACATCCTGTTGTTCGCCACCGGGCAGTGGCACCGGTACTGGCCGGCGTCCTGGTCGATCTTCGGTGAGGCGTGGAACGACATCGTCACCTACATGAGTTTCAACCTGCCGCCGCTGCTGCCGGGCGAGCCCCTGGACGCCATCCAGAAGCTGACCTACGCGGGGGTCATCTTCGTGCTGGCGCCGTTTCAGATCCTGACGGGCGCCGCCCAGTCACCGGCCATCGAGGCCGCCTTCCCCTGGTATGTGCGGATGTGGGGCGGCCGGCAATGGGCGCGCAGCCTGCACTTCCTCGGCCTGATCGCGTTTGTGGTGTTCATCGTCATCCACCTGTCGATGATCTTCTTCTGGAGTTGGGGCCAGCTCACCGCGTCGATGATCTTCGGTTCCGTGCGCAACATCGGTTGGGCCACCGCGCTGTCGCTGGTGATCATCGCGGCCATCGTCGCCGTCCACGTCGCGGCGACGGTGTGGAGTCTGCGCCGCCCCGTCCAGGTGCGCCGCGTGCTCGGCGCCGTGGTCACCCGCGCCCGCAAAATCCTGTTGCGGCCGCTGAATTCGAAGCAGGACTACCCCGAGCGGATGACCTCCAAGGAACACCGGGTCAACGGCAAGCCGCCGACGAGTGCGGAGTACAAGGTGATGGCCGTGCACAACTTCGTCGATTGGCGCGTGCGGGTGGGCGGCCTGGTGGAAAACCCGGTGACGCTGGACCTGGACGCGTTGCGTTCCCTGGCCGATCAGGAATCGCAACGCGTGATGCACAACTGCGTGCAGGGCTGGACCAGCATCGGCCAGTGGAGCGGCGTTCCGCTGGCTCAGCTCGCCGAACATGTGCGCCCGCTCCCGCAGGCGAAATACATCTGCTTTTTGACCATGCAGGACACCGGCCGCGACGAGCCCAGCGCGGAAGGCGAGGGCCAATTCTACGAGGTGATCGATCTCGAACTCGCCTATAAGCCGCAGACGTTGCTGGCCTACGAGATGAACGGAAAGCCGCTGCCCATCAAGCACGGGGCGCCGCTGCGGTTGCGGGTGGAGACCCAGGTCGGGTTCAAGATGGCGAAGTGGATCAACCAGATCGAGTTCATCGACGACTACTCCGGCATCGGCCACGGGCTGGGGGGCTGGCGCGAGGACAACGTCCACTACGACAAGGACGTGGAGATCTGACATGACGGCAAATGGCGTGCGCCCGGAGCTGATCGACTTGCAAAGCGTTGAGCGCGACCGGGTTTTAGAGCTGGTGGCCGTCAAGGGCGGGCACTGCGCCGGGTGCGGCGCCAAGGATTTCGCCGTCGGGCACGCGCTGTATCTCGGGTTTTTGTTCCTCGACGAGGACGACGACGCCTTCATGGTGGCGTTGACGTGCCGCAACGGCGACTGTCCCGCGCCGCGCACCGGAATCGTGTTGGCGGCCAACGAGTTTCTCTCGGATTACCGAGAGATCGCCGACGTCGCCGACGTCGCGGCCCGCGCCAGGGCGAGACAGGCTAGCGCAACGTGGGGTGGCTCGGGGTATCGGTGAACCGGGGCCGGGCGAGATCGAACCTCTCGATCAGCTCCGACACGGAACGCAGGTCGTCACACAGGGATTGGAACCGTCGTTCGTCGGCCTCGCCGAGCACGCCCAGGCAGCTGTAGTGCACCAGCCGCCGGAACCTGCCGGCCAGCGCTGCCCCCCAACGGATTCCGAAATCGTAGGCCCGCCCTTCGGGCACATCGTCGAGGCGCGCGAGCGCTTTGAGCGCCGCGACCTGCTCGTCGAGCTGTCCGAGGTCGTCATCGACCCCGATCGGCTCGGGTTTCTGCGCTATCGTGCTCATCTGCGATCCCCTCACAGGTGTGGCTTGGCCACACTGATCACGTAGGGCTGGCCGCGCAGGGTCAGATAGACCCGCTCGGGGCCGATCGCCATCCCGGACAGCGGCGCCGAGGCGACCGGGCCCGACGGCAACCCCGTCCGGTAGTCGATCGTGCGGATCACCCGGATGGACCCGTTCGGGAAGCCGGTGAAGCTCGCCGTTTCCAGCACCGTCACGTCGCGGTCGGTGGCCGCGTAGATGCGCGTGTCGTCGGTGCCCAGATAGCGAATCGGCGACGAGAGCTCGGTGTGGGCCAGCACGTCGAGCCCCTCGCCGCCGCGACGCGAGTCGACCGCGTACAGCACCTTGTCGTCGCGCCCGGCCACATAGCTGCGCGTGACCTGAGTCCCGTCGCCGGCCCACACGGCGACGGCCATCGGCAGCGAGCCGCGCTCCTCGGGTGGCGACGTCGGCCCCTTGTAATAGCGGATGCCCGAGGCACCGTAGAGGTGGTACTCGATTGCCCGCCCGCGGTTGGATCCGTCGATGGTGTCGGCGGACTCACCGGAGTAGGTCGCCGTCGGCAGCTTGCGGAATCCGTACTGGTCCACTGGCGTTACCGACGAACCGTCCGCGGCCAGCGCCAGCAGCACCCGCATGCCGGCGTCCTCGGCGAGATAGGAAGGCGCGGGCCCGGCGTCGAATTCGGCGACCGGCTGCAGGCTCGCGATGTCGACGACGGCCACCTTGCCGCGCTCGGGCTGCGGCACGAAGACGTGACGGTCGTCCTTCTGGCTGATCTGCAGGTTGCGCCCAGACCCCATCGGGGCCGACAGCCGGGTATGGGCGGTGCCCGGTCCGGTGTAGGTGATCACGGCCAGCCGGTGATCCTCGGTGAGGCCCAGCAGGTGGCTGTCGTGATACGACCACACCGGGTCATGCAGGGTGGCCCCGGTGGCCGCCAGGCTGACCGTCGGCGCACTTTCCAGCGAGGATCCGGGCGCCGAACATCCTGCTATCGCCACGATTCCGGCCGCCGCCGCGACCGACCATCGTCGTCGTCGCAACCGTCGCCCCTGACCGCTCCCGATGGCCACGATCGGTGCCATCCTTTCACCGTTTGCCCGTCCGGCCTGTACCCCGGCGAGCGCCCCGTTACACCTGCGAGATGACGCGAAAGATCGCCGCCTACAGAATCGGCCGGCCGCCGGTGACGGCCACCCGCGCCCCGGAGATGTAGCTCGCGTCGTCGGAGGCCAGCAGCACGTAGATCGACGCGAGTTCGGCGGGCTGGCCCGCGCGGCCCAGCGGCACATTGTCGCCGAAGGATTCCACGCTGTCCGGCGGCATGGTCGACGGGATCAGCGGTGTCCATATCGGGCCGGGGGCCACGCTGTTGACCCGAATTCCCTTCTCGCCCAACAACTGAGCAAGACTGGCCGAGAAGTTGGCGATCGCCGCCTTGGTCGCCGCGTAGGGCGCCAGGGTCGGATTGGGGGTGTCGGAGTTGACCGATGAACTGCCGATGATCGACGAGCCGGCGTTCATGAACGGCAGGGCCGCCTTGACGAGGTAGAAATAGGCGCCCACGTTGAGCCGGAAGGTGTAATCCCATTCCTCGTCGCTGATCTCGTCGAGGCTCTTGTGCATCATCTGATACGCGGCGTTGTTGACCAGGATGTCCACGCCGCCCAATTCCTGCACCGCCCGGTCCACCACGGCACGGCAGTGGGCGGCGTCGGAGAGATCGCCGGGCACCAGGACGCATTTGCGTCCGGCGTTGGTGACGTAGCGGGCCACGTCGCGCGCGTCGTCGTCCTCGTTGAGATACGCGATCAGTACGTCGGCGCCTTCGCGGGCGAAGGCGATCGCGACGGCACGCCCGATGCCGCTGTCTCCGCCGGTGACGATCGCCTTTTTGCCGAGCAGTTTTCCCGAGCCCTGGTAAGTGTTTTCACCACAATCGGGAATTGGATCCATCTGGGCCTGCACGCCGGGGACGGATTGTTGTTGCGCGGTAAAACCCATGTGATTTCCTTTGCCTCGCTAGAAAATTCGCCTTGCCATTCAGTAGCCGCCCGGCAAACGCCCGACCCGCTTTCTCTTTTACGTTTCGCGACCCGTGGGGCCGGCGGTGGGAACGTCCGGATCGTCGTCGGCCGGCGGCTCGGGGTCCCGCCACTCCTCGCTACGGCTGGATCGATTGCCGCGGACCGTGCCTTCCAATTCGTGCTTGAGCTCGTCGTCTTCGCGTGAGCTGTGCTTGGAGTTGCCACGTTGCATGCGATCGCCCCCATTGCGGATGTCCCGGCCTTTGCCGGGAACGCCTTCGCGCACCGACTACCCCGCGGCGCGCGCCTTAATCGGGGCGCCGCGGGTGTGAGTGGTGATGCAGCTGTTGCCGTTGTTACCAACGATGTTGTCCGCGAAAAGAACGGCATTACGCCAGCTAACGGACCGGGAATTGGCACGCGCCCAGGCCAGATGTTTAAAGCCGAAGCCGTATGGCTATTTCGCAGCGTATATCTGCATGCCCTTGACGGGGGGCGATTGTGCGTGACGAAAGGAATGGACAATGAAGGTCAGCAAGACGGCCGTTAAGACAGTTGCCGCCGCCGGGATCGCGGCCGCGAGCGTTTTCGCCGCGGCACCGGCTCTGGCATCGCCGCCGCCCAACATCCAGGGCTTCGGCACCAGCGAACAGCTCGTGGACGGCGCCTTGATCACCAATTACACGGTGAGCAACCTGCAGCCCAGCAATGTCACCATCCCGGGCTACACGCCGAAGGGCACGCTCTACCAGGCGGACATCAGCGCCCGGTCGGAGGCCGGCCTGGTCACCCCGATGGTCAACGACTTCATCGCCCGCGGACCTAACGGCCAGAACTACCGGGTGATCGACAAGGTCGGAACGCCGAACGGGCTCAGCCCCGCCCCGATCCCGCAGGGCAGCGAGTCGACCGGCACCCTGTACTTCGACGTGACCGGCGCGCCCCCGAACGGCGTCGTCTACAACGACGGAATGCAGGACATCCTGATCTGGACGTCGAACATGGAGGGCGGCTCCGCGCCCGGGACCATGAACAGCCCGGCACCCGGTGCGCCGAACAGCCCGGCACCCGGCGCGCCGAACAGCCCGGCACCTGGTGCCCCGCCGGCGCCCAGCGCCTGATCTCGCCGTAAAAAAACTCCCCGTACCCCCAGGGTGCGGGGAGTTTTTACGGCGGGGGAATCGGGCGTGCCGGAACCGGGTACCCGGCACTCATGAGTAACCCGGACCACAGGCCGCCTCGCGTGCGCAAACAAGCGCAACGCAACGCCGAGCAGACGCGCGCGGCGATGGACGAGCGGCGCAGCGAACACCACGGCGGGCTGAGCGGCTGGGTCGCCGAGCGCGCCGGCCGCTGGGACCTCTCCGGCCAGGACGAGGCCGCCCTACAGCGACAGAAGTATCTGTGGAATGTGCTGGTGGACTATTGGTTTCGGATGGAGATCGACGGCTGGGAGAACATTCCGGAATCGCCGCCGGCGTTGCTGGTCGGCATCCACTCCGGCGCACCCTTCGTCTGGGACGCCTGGACGGTTGGTCTGCAATGGTGGCGACGGTTCGGCCAAGAACGCACGCTGCACGGCACCGCCCACGACGCGTTGATGGCGATCCCGTTGTTCGGGCGCTATTTCCGGTCGATGGGAGTGCTGCCGGCCGCCCCGGACGCGATCGCCACCGCCTTGGCCGAAGGCCGTGACGTCGCGCTGTGGCCCGGCGGGGAAGTGGACTCGCTGCGCCCGTGGACCGAGCGCGATCGCGCCAACCTCGCGGGGCGGACGGGCTTCGTCAAGATGGCGATCCGAGCCGGCGTCCCGATCGTGCCCATCGCCACCGTCGGCGGGGCCGACGCGATGCCCGTGCTGATCCGCGGCGACCGGCTGTCAAAAGCCTTGCAACTGGACCGGTTACTGCGGCTCAAGGTGTTCCCGCTGGCGATCTCGCTGCCGTGGGGGATCGCCCCGGCGGCGCTTCCCCAACTGCCGCTGCCGGCCAAGATCAGGACGCGTTTCATGCCCGCCGTGGAACTCGACCACGATCCCGCGCGGGCGGACGACGAGGAATACATCGACCGCAAATACCGCGAAGTGCAGGATTCCATCCAGGAAGGCATGGACGCGCTCGCGCGCAAGCGCGCCTTCCCCTTCTTCGGGTGACCTCCGCGAAACCGGTTGCGGTCACGCCGGTCAGCGCGCCAGCGCCGGCTCGGCGACGACCCACTCCGGCTGCGGGGGCCTCGCCGCCCGGTAACCGACACCGCGGACGGTGCCGACTATGAACTCGTGCCGGCTCCCGAGCTTGGCGCGCAGTCGCCGGATGTGGACATCGACGGCGCGGGCCCGGCTGCTGCTGTCATAGCCGCAGGCCTCCCGCATCAGCCGGGTGCGCGTGAATGCCTGACCGGCATGCAGCACAAGGAAATTCAGCAATTTGAACTCGGTCAGTGTCAAGGCCAGGTCGTGGCCGTCCAGCAAGGCGGTGAAGCTGGCCGGGTGCAGGCGAAGGTCGCCGAATTTGAGGATGCCGTCGGCGATGCCACGACGACGGCCGACCGCCAGCCGCAACCGCGCCCGCAGCTCGTCCGCGCCGGTTCCGGGCAGCACCACATCGTCGAAGTTGCAGTCGACGTCGACCGCGGCGCAATCGACCGGAGCGACGAGGGCCACCACCGCGGTAGCGGGATGCTGCGCCGCCAGCCGGCGACTAACCGCCTGGGCCACAGCCATATTGCCGCGGGCGTCGATGATCGCCACATCGGCGGTGGCGCACTGACCGTCGGTGCCGGCGGTCAACGCCGCGCGCGCCGGCAGCGCGAGCGTGGCCAAATCCGGTAAGGCTGAGTCGAAATCAGCCTCGTCGGTGAGCACCACAATGTGCATCGGCATGTCCAACGACATCTCCAACCCTCGTGAGGTCCCTGCGTTCCCCCCGGACCGTAGGCGCCTCGCGCGAGATGTCTGGTAGCGCCAGGCTTGATTACCCGCTCGGCGGAAAACTATGCAAACCTATGCAAACTCAGGCCGTTTACCCGAAGAAAGTCGATGGGCCCGGCCCATTTTCATGGACCGGACCCATCTTTCCCAGCAGGCTTACTGGTTGGACTTCTGGCGTTCCTCGGCCGCCTCGGCGCCGCCACGTGCGGCTTCCGCCTCGGCTTCCTTCTTCGCCGCGTCGCGCTGCGCCTCGGCCTTGTCTTGCTGCGCCTGACCCTCACGGGTGAGGTCATCGCGACCGGCCACCGCGCCTACGGCCTCCTTGGCCTTACCCTTGACGTCCTCGACGACGCCCTTCACCGCTTCAGCGGGTCCCGACTTGTTTTCTTCCGCCATGGATCCGTTCCTCCTCGTTGGCGTACTGTGAGCGATCCACGCGCTCAACGACGATCGCGAGCGATCGATCCGGTCATACGACGAAGCCGGCCCTCCTTGCTCAAGACCGCATATGTCGCCGCGTTGTAGCGGATTCCCCCGCCGTCGACGGCTCAAACGCCCCGCTTGGCGCCGGGATAATCCGGTACCGCCAGACTCGAAAATCGCTCCCGCGCGCCAACTGTGCGCATAATGCACCCCGCCGACGCCGCATTGTGCTGCGATGAGGCAGGATGTGAAATGCCGTTCCGGATGAGATCGCCCGGGATGGCACTCTCATGCGAGGAGTCTGATGACGGAGTCCAGGGAGCCACCCGCCGCCGGTCCGGCGGCCCCGAGGCGGGAGCCGACGAATGGACTGGCTTCCGGCCAGCCGCTGACCCGGGCCAGGTATTCGCGAGTGCTGCTCAAGCTCGGCGGCGAAATGTTCGGCGGCGGCCAGGTCGGCTTGGATCCCGACGTCGTGGCATTGGTCGCGCAGCAGATCGCCGAGGTGGTCCGCGGCGGCGTCCAGGTCGCCGTCGTAATCGGCGGCGGCAACTTCTTCCGGGGCGCGCAGCTGCAACAGCGCGGCATGGAACGCACGCGGTCGGACTACATGGGCATGCTGGGCACCGTCATGAACAGCCTCGCGCTGCAAGACTTTTTGGAGAAGGAAGGGATCGTCACCCGCGTCCAGACCGCGATCACCATGGGTCAGGTCGCCGAGCCCTACCTGCCCTTGCGCGCCGTGCGCCACCTGGAAAAGGGACGGGTGGTGATCTTCGGTGCCGGCATGGGACTGCCGTACTTCTCCACCGACACCACCGCCGCGCAGCGGGCGTTGGAGATCGGCGCCGAGGTGGTGCTGATGGCCAAGGCCGTCGACGGCGTCTTCTCCGCGGATCCGCGGCAGTATCCCGAGGCCGAATTGATCACCGCGATCAGCCATCGCGAGGTGATCGACCGCGGTCTACGCGTGGCCGATGCGACCGCATTCAGCCTGTGCATGGACAATGGCATGCCGATCCTGGTGTTCAACCTGTTGACCAATGGCAATATCGCCCGTGCGGTCGCTGGTGAGAAGATCGGGACGCTGGTCACCACCTGAGGGGATGCGGTGGCGACGATGCAGAACGTAGTGATGAGGAGCGGCGCACATGATTGACGAGGCTCTCTTCGACGCGGAAGAGAAAATGGAGAAGGCCGTAGCGGTGGCCCGCGACGACTTGTCGACCATCCGGACCGGGCGCGCCAACCCGGGCATGTTCTCGCGGATCGTGATCGACTACTACGGCGCCGCCACCCCCATCACGCAGCTGGCCAGCATCAACGTCCCCGAGGCGCGCCTGGTGGTGATCAAGCCCTACGAGGCCAGCCAGGTGGGCGCGATCGAGACGGCGATCCGCAACTCCGACCTGGGTGTCAATCCCACCAACGACGGCACCCTGATCCGCGTGGCGGTCCCGCAGCTCACCGAGGAACGCCGCCGGGAGCTGGTCAAGCAGGCCAAGAGCAAGGGCGAGGACGCCAAGGTCTCGGTGCGCAACATCCGTCGCAAAGCGATGGAGGAGCTGCACCGCATCCGCAAGGACGGCGAGGCCGGCGAGGACGAGGTCGGCCGCGCCGAAAAGGACCTGGACAAGACCACGCACCAATACACCACCCAGATCGAAGAGTTGGTCAAGCACAAAGAAGGCGAGCTGCTCGAGGTCTAGCGACCGCTCGGCAGCTAAGTTGACTCAGGCCCGTGGCTAACCCAGATTCCGGCGCAGGCACCCCGCCCGACGAGCCGGCGGCCGCAGCCAAGCCGCAACCCTCCTTCACGGCGATGCCGCACCCGGCGAAGAAGACATCCCGCGCCGGCCGCGACCTGCGCGCCGCCATCGCGGTAGGGGCCGGTATCGGTGGGGTCCTGGTCGTGACGCTGGTGTTCGCGCCGCGCTTTTGGGTGCCCATCGTCGCGCTCGCCATCGTGGTGGCCACCCACGAAGTGGTTCGGCGGTTGCGCGAAGCCGGCTACCTCATACCCGTCATCCCGCTGCTGGCCGGCGGTCAGCTCACGGTGTGGCTGACCTGGCCGTTCCATGCCGCGGGCGCCCTGGCCGGCTTCGGCATCACGGTGGTGGTGTGCAACGTGTGGCGGCTATTCATGCAGGACAACAGCAAACGGCCCGAGCCGTTCGATGGCTCACCGTCGGCCAACTACCTCCGGGACGCCTCGGCCACCGCGTTCCTGGCCGCCTGGGTGCCGCTGTTCGCCTCCTTCGGCGTGCTGCTGGTCTATCCGCACGACGGGGCCGGGCGCGTTTTCTGCCTGATGATCACCGTCGTCGCCTCCGACACCGGCGGATATGCCGTGGGAGCGCTCTTCGGCAAGCACCCGATGGTGCCGGCGGTCAGCCCCAAGAAGTCCTGGGAGGGATTCGCCGGTTCCCTGGTGTTCGGAATCACCGCGGCGACGCTGACCGCGACGTTCCTGGCCGGCAAACCGCCGTGGATTGGTGTGCTGCTGGGTGTCGTCCTGGTGCTGACCGGCACGCTCGGCGACCTGGTGGAATCGCAGGTCAAGCGCGACCTCGGCATCAAGGACATGGGCCGGCTGCTGCCCGGCCACGGCGGCCTGATGGACCGGCTCGACGGCGTCCTGCCCTCGGCGGTCGCGGCCTGGACGGTGCTGACGCTCGTTCCCTAGGCCGAACGTGACCGATACTGGACAGGTCATGGTCCAACAACTGGTTTTCTCCGAGCCGCGCCCCGGCAGGCCGCCGCGGCACCTGGCCGACCTGGACGCGGACGGCCGCGCGTCGGCCGTCGCCGAGCTGGGCTTGCCCGCTTTTCGTGCCAAGCAACTGGCGCATCAGTACTACGGGCGGCTGATCGCCGACCCGCGGCAGATGACCGACCTGCCGGCCGGACTGCGCGACGCGATCGCCGACACGATGTTCCCGATCCTGCTCACCGCCGCCTCCGAGGTGGCCTGCGATGCCGGCCAGACGCGAAAGACGTTGTGGCGGGCCCTCGATGGGGTCACCGTGGAGTCGGTGTTGATGCGCTACCCGCAGCGCAACACGGTGTGCATCTCGTCGCAGGCCGGCTGCGGCATGGCGTGTCCGTTCTGCGCGACCGGACAGGGCGGCCTGAGCCGCAACCTGTCGACGGCCGAGATCCTCGAGCAGGTGCGCGCCGGCGCCGCGGCGCTACGCGACGACTTCGGGGACCGGCTGTCCAACGTGGTCTTCATGGGCATGGGGGAGCCGCTGGCCAACTATGCCCGGGTGGTCGCCGCGGTCCGGCGCATCGTCGCCGCGCCGCCGCATGGCTTCGGCATCTCGGCCCGGTCGGTGACGGTGTCGACGGTGGGCCTGGCGCCCGCGATCCGCAAACTCGCCGACGAAGGGCTCGCGGTGACGCTGGCGCTGTCGCTGCACGCGCCCGACGACGAACTGCGCGACACCCTGGTGCCGGTCAACAACCGGTGGAAGATCGACGAGGCGCTCGACGCCGCGCGGTACTACGCCGACGTCACCGGCCGGCGGGTATCGGTGGAGTACGCGCTGATCCGTGACGTCAACGACCAGCAGTGGCGGGCGGATCTGCTGGGGCAGCGGCTGCACCGGGCGCTGGGGCCGCTGGTGCACGTGAACCTGATCCCCCTCAACCCGACGCCGGGCAGCGAGTGGGATGCGAGCCCCAAACCGGTCGAGCGCGAATTCGTGCGGCGGGTCCGTGCCCAGGGGGTGTCCTGCACGGTGCGCGACACCCGCGGCCGGGAGATCAGTGCCGCGTGCGGGCAGCTGGCCTTCGAGAACAGGTAGCTAGCGGATCCAGCCGCGCCGGCGGCCCCACAGGTCGCGGATCAGGACGACGAGAACCAGCGTCGCGAACCCGATCAGGAACCAGTCCTCGATGTGGCCGACGTGGTTGCCACGCAGCATCGCCAGCAAGAACCCGAAGACGCACAGGCCGACGATGTGCCAGGTCCGGTGATTGATCCGGCTCCAACCCCACCGCGCCGAGGGCACCTCGACGGAGTCGACGCCGGTGAAGTGTTCGACCTCGGTACTGGCCACGGCGCATCCCTTTCGGATCGGATCGGCTTGCTGAACCCAAATTCTGGCATAACCCCGCGCCGGCCCGGTGGCCGCGGCCGCATCGTGGCCCCCGTCGGGGTCGGGCGGCACAATGAATGGGTGACCAACCCGACGACCGACGGGCAAACCCCGGGCCGCGTGCGTGTGCTGGTGCTGGGCAGCACCGGTTCGATCGGCACGCAGGCGCTGGACGTCATCGCGGCCAATCCGGACCGCTTCGAGGTGGTCGGCCTGGCCGCGGGCGGGGCGAACCTGGACACGCTGTTGCACCAGCGTGCCGCCACCGGTGTGACCAACATCGCGGTCGCCGACGAACGCGCGGCGCGGCAGGCCGGCGACATCCCCTTTTCCGGGCCCGAGGCCGTGACCCGGCTGGTCCAGGAGACCGAGGCCGACGTCGTCCTCAATGCGCTGGTGGGGGCGCTGGGCCTGCGGCCCACGCTGGCCGCGCTGGAGTCCGGGGCCCGGCTGGCGCTGGCCAACAAGGAATCGCTGATCGCCGGCGGTCCGCTGGTGCTCAAGGCCGCCCGGCCCGGCCAGATCGTGCCCGTGGACTCCGAACATTCCGCCCTGGCCCAGTGCCTGCGCGGCGGTACCCCCGACGAAGTCGCCAAGCTGGTGCTGACCGCGTCGGGCGGCCCGTTCCGCGGCTGGACCGCCGCCCAGCTCGAGGACGTCACCCCCGAGCAGGCCGGTGCGCACCCGACGTGGTCGATGGGGCCGATGAACACGCTGAACTCGGCCTCGCTGGTCAACAAGGGGCTCGAGCTCATCGAAACCCACCTGCTGTTCGGCCTTCCCTACGACCGCATCGAGGTGGTCGTGCACCCCCAGTCGATCGTTCATTCGATGGTCACCTTCGTCGACGGTTCGACCATCGCCCAGGCCAGCCCGCCGGACATGAAGCTGCCGATCTCGCTGGCCCTGGGCTGGCCGCACCGGGTGCCCGGGGCGGCCGCCCGCTGCGACTTCAGCACGGCGTCCAGCTGGGACTTCGAGCCGCTGGACAACGACGTTTTCCCCGCCGTCGAGCTCGCCCGTCACGCCGGGCAGGCCGGCGGCTGCATGACCGCGGTCTACAACGCCGCCAACGAGGAGGCGGCGGAGGCGTTCCTGGCGGGCCGCATCGGGTTCGGCGCGATTGTCAAAACCATCGCCGACGTGCTGCACGCCGCCGACCAATGGGACGTTTCACCCGCTAACGTGGATGAGGTACTGGACGCGCAGCGCTGGGCACGGGAGCGGGCGCAGCGTGTCGTCGCAGCAGCCCAGCCCGCCAAATCGTCGGTAAAAGCCTCCGGAGCGGTGTGAGAAAGGTCCTCGCAGCCTAATGATGTTCGTCATCGGCATTGTGCTGTTCGCACTGGCCATCCTGATTTCGGTGGCCCTGCACGAGTGCGGCCATATGTGGGTGGCGCGTGCCACCGGCATGAAGGTGCGGCGCTACTTCGTCGGTTTCGGCCCGACGCTGTGGTCGACCCGGCGCGGCGAAACCGAATACGGCCTCAAGGCCGTGCCGCTGGGCGGCTTCTGCGACATCGCCGGCATGACCTCGGTGGAAGAGCTGGCGCCCGACGAGACCGACCGCGCCATGTTCAGGCAGAAGGTCTGGAAGCGGGTCGCGGTGCTGTTCGCCGGGCCCGCCGCGAACTTCATCATCTGCCTGGTGCTGCTCTACGGCATCGCGCTGGTCTGGGGCCTGCCCGACCTGCACCCGCCCACCCAGGCGGTGGTCGGCGAAACCGCTTGTGTGGCACCGGAAGTGGCTCCGGGCAAGATCGCCGACTGCGCCGGGCCCGGGCCGGCGGCGCTGGCCGGAATCCGTCCCGGCGACGTCATCGTCAAGGTGGGAGACACCCGGGTGTCGACCTTCGAGGAGATGGCCGCGGCCATCCGCAAAGTGCACGGCAACACCCCGATCGTCGTCGAGCGGGACGACACCGCGATCACCACCTATGTCGATGTCACGCCCACGCAGCGCTACCTCACCACCGGGGCCGAGGGGCAGGGCGCTCAGCCGCAGGCCTCGACGGTCGGCGCCATCGGCGTCGGCGCCGTCCACGCCGGCCCGACGCACTACGGGGTGCTCTCGGCGATCCCGGGCAGTCTGGTCTTCGCCGGGGACCTGACCGTCGAGGTGGGCAAGGCGCTTGTCACGATCCCGACGAAGGTCGGGGCGCTGGTGCATGCGATCGGTGGCGGCCAGCGCGACCCGCAGACCCCGATGAGCGTGGTCGGGGCCAGCATCATCGGCGGCGACACCGTCGATCACGGACTGTGGGTGGCGTTCTGGTTCTTCCTGGCCCAGCTGAACCTCATCCTGGGGGCGATCAACCTGGTGCCGCTGCTGCCGTTCGACGGCGGGCACATCGCCATCGCGATGTTCGAAAAGGTCCGCAACCTGATCCGGTCGGCCCGCGGCATGGTCGCGGCCGCGCCGGTGAACTACCTCAAACTCATGCCCGCGACGTACGTCGTGCTGGTGTTCGTGGTCGGCTACATGCTGCTGACCGTGACCGCCGATCTGGTCAACCCGATCAGGCTCTTCCAATAGCTAAGGAACTACGACAGTGACCATTGGCCTGGGCATGCCGGACGCTCCGGCGCCCACGCTTGCGCCCCGACGTCGGACCCGCCAACTGATGGTCCGCGACGTCGGGGTCGGCAGCGACCATCCGATTTCGGTGCAGTCGATGTGCACCACCAAGACCCATGACGTCAACACCACGCTGCAGCAGATCGCCGAGCTGACCGCGGCCGGCTGTGACATCGTCCGCGTGGCCTGCCCGCGTCAGGAGGACGCCGACGCGCTGGCCGAGATCGCCCGGCACAGCCAGATCCCGGTGATCGCCGACATCCACTTCCAGCCGAAGTACATCTTCGCCGCGATCGACGCGGGCTGCGCCGCGGTCCGGGTGAACCCGGGCAACATCAAGGAGTTCGACGGCCGCGTCGGCGAGGTCGCCAAGGCCGCCGGCGCCGCCGGCATCCCGATCCGCATCGGCGTCAACGCGGGCTCGCTGGACAAGCGGTTCCTGGAGAAGTACGGCAAGGCCACCCCCGAGGCGCTGGTCGAGTCGGCGCTGTGGGAGGCGTCGCTGTTCGAGGAACACGGCTTCGGCGACATCAAGATCAGCGTCAAGCACAACGACCCGGTGGTGATGGTCGCGGCCTACGAGCAGCTCGCCGCGCAGTGCGATTACCCGCTGCACCTCGGCGTCACCGAGGCCGGCCCCGCGTTCCAGGGCACCATCAAGTCCGCCGTCGCCTTCGGCGCGTTGCTGAGCCGCGGCATCGGCGACACCATCCGGGTGTCGCTGTCGGCGCCCCCGGTCGAAGAGGTCAAGGTCGGCATCCAGATCCTCGAGTCGCTGAACCTGCGCCCGCGCGGGCTCGAGATCGTGTCCTGCCCGTCGTGCGGGCGCGCGCAGGTCGACGTCTACACCCTCGCCAACGCGGTGACGGCCGGCCTGGACGGTCTCGACGTCCCGCTACGGGTCGCCGTGATGGGCTGCGTCGTCAACGGTCCGGGGGAGGCCCGCGAGGCCGACCTGGGCGTCGCATCGGGAAATGGCAAGGGGCAGATCTTCGTTCGCGGCGAGGTGATCAAGACCGTGCCCGAGGCGCAGATCGTCGAGACCCTGATCGAGGAGGCGATGCGCATCGCCGCCGAGATGGGCGGCGATCACGGACCGGACACAACATCGAGCGGTTCGCCGGTTGTGACCGTAAGCTGATAAAGGCCAGCGCCCTGGCCCTGAGATCGCACCACAGAGAGTTCGCCACATGTCGGCTCCGCCCCTTTTCCGCCTCGTCGGCGAGCGTCGGGTGTCGGTGGTGCGTGACGCGGCCGCGGTGTGGCGGGTGCTCGAGGACGATCCCGTCGCCTCGTGCATGGTTGCCGCGCGCGTGGCCGACCACGGCATCGACCCCAATTCGATCGGCGGGGAACTGTGGACGCTGCGCGGTGCCGACGAATCGCTGTGCTTCGCCGGCGCCAACCTGATCCCGCTGCGCGGCGCGCCGGCCGACCTGAATGCGTTCGCCGACGAGGCCATGCGCGGGACGCGGCGCTGCTCGTCGCTGGTCGGCCGGGCCGATCTGGTGATGCCGATGTGGGAGCGGCTCGAGGCGGCGTGGGGGCCCGCCCGCGACGTGCGCGACCACCAGCCGCTGCTGGCGTTGTCCAGCCACCCGAACTGTGAGATCGACACCGCGGTGCGCCAGGTCCGGCCCGAGGAACTGGACGCCTACCTGGTGGCGGCGGTCGACATGTTCATCGGCGAGGTGGGCGTCGACCCGAGGATCGGGGACGGCGGCCGCGGCTATCGGCGCCGCGTGGCCAGCCTCATCTCGGCCGGTCGCGCCTGGGCGCGGTTCGAGCACGGCCAGGTCGTCTTCAAGGCCGAGGTGGGCTCCCAGTCGCCGGGGGTGGGCCAGATCCAGGGCGTGTGGGTGCACCCCGAGTGGCGCGGCCTGGGCCTGGGCACCGCCGGCACCGCCACGGTCGCCGCGGTGATCGTCGGCAGCGGGCGGACCGCCAGCCTCTACGTCAACGACTTCAATGCGGTGGCGCGCGCCGCCTACGCCCGAGTGGGCTTCGCCGAGATCGGCACCTTCGCGACGGTGCTGCTCGACTAGCTGCGCCCGCCCGTGGTCGCGAGTGTGCGGGTCGCCGCACACTCGGCCGTTAAGGAGCGGCCAGCCGCGCATTCGGCGGGCAAACGCGGGTGTCGACCACGCATAACGGTTCGATCTCGGTGTGGCGGCGCCGCTGTTCCCGCCCCAGCTCATAACATCAGCACCGATGGTAACTAGAACAACAGCGGCCTCATCCGTTTCAGGCCTGCTGCTCGTCGCGGTGATCGCCCTGTCCGGGTGCACGCCGCGGCCCGACGGCCCGGGCCCGGCCGCGGAGAAGTTCTTCCGCGCCCTCGCCGTCGGCGACACCGCCACGGCCGCCCAGCTCAGCGACAGCCCCAACGAGGCCCGCGAAGCGCTCAACGCCGCCTGGTCGGGCCTGCAAGCGACCCACCTCGACGCGCAGGTCCTCAATGCCAAGTACGCCGAGGACTCCGGCACGGTCGGCTATCGCTTCGCCTGGCACCTGCCCAAGAACCGCATCTGGAGCTACGACGGCCAGCTGAGGATGGCGCGCGACGAGGGCCACTGGCGGGTGCGCTGGGCCACCACCGCGCTGCACGCCAAATTGGGCGAGCACCAGACATTCGCGCTGCGCGCGGATCGGCCGCGCCGCGCCTCGGTCAACGAACTCGGCGGCAGCGACGTGCTGGTGCCCGGCTACCTGTACCACTACACGCTGGACGCCACGCAGGCCGGACCCGCGCTGTTCGGCACGGCGCGCGCGGTGGTCGACGTGCTGCACCCCTTCAACGACGCGCTCAATGACCCGCAGCTGCTCGCCGAGCAGGCCAGCTCGACCCCCCACCCGGTCGACCTCGCGGTCACGCTGCACCCCGATGACAACGACAAGGTGTTCCCGGCGATCGGCCGGCTGCCCGGCATCGTGGTCACGCCCCAGCCCGAAATGCTGCCCACCGACCCGCATTTCGCGCCCGCGGTCATCTCCGCGGTGAAGAAGGCCGTGGTGGACCAGCTCGACGGCGAGGCGGGCTGGCGGGTGGTGAGCGTCAACCAGAACGGCGTCGAGGTCGAAGTGCTGCACGAGGTCGAGGGGTCACCGGCCCCGTCGGTGTCGCTCACCATGGACCGGGCGGTGCAAAACGCCGCCCAGCATGCGGTGGACACCCGCGGCGGCAAGGCGATGATCGTGGCGATCAAGCCGTCGACCGGAGAGATCCTCGCGATCGCCCAGAACGCCGGCGCCGACGCCGACGGCCTGCCGGCGACCACCGGGCTGTTCCCGCCCGGGTCGACGTTCAAGATGGTCACCGCCGGCGCGGCCGTCGAACGCGACATGGCCACCCCCAACACCATGCTGGGCTGCCCGGGCCATCTCGACATCGGGCACCGCACCGTCCCCAACTACGGGGGCTTCGACCTCGGGGTGGTGCCGATGTCGCGCGCGTTCGCGAGTTCGTGCAACACCACCTTCGCCGAGCTCAGCAGCAAGATGCCCCCGCGTGGCCTGACCCAGGCGGCCTCCCGCTACGGGCTCGGGCTGGACTACCAGATCGACGGCATCACCACGGTGACCGGCTCGGTGCCACCGACGGTCGACCTCGCCGAGCGCACCGAGGACGGCTTCGGCCAGGGCAAGGTGCTGGCCAGCCCGTTCGGCATGGCCCTGGTGGCGGCGACGGTCGCGGCCGGCAAGACACCCGTGCCGCAATTGATCGCCGGCCGTCAGACGGCCGTCCAGGGCGACGCCACGCCGATCAGCCCGAAGATGATCGACGCGCTGCGGCCCATGATGCGGTTGGTGGTGACCAACGGGACCGCCAAGGAGATCGCCGGCTGCGGCGAGGTGTACGGGAAGACCGGTGAGGCCGAGTTCCCCGGCGGATCGCATTCCTGGTTCGCCGGCTACCGCGGCGATCTGGCATTCGCGGCGCTGATCGTCGGGGGTGGCAGCTCGGAGTACGCCGTCCGGATGACCAAGGTGATGCTCGAGTCGCTGCCGCCGGACTTTCTGGCCTAGCGCCGCTCGCGAGCGCGGCGGCGACGGTAAATTGCGAGCATGACCGATACCGGCGGCGACATGGTGGCGCTGCGCGTCTCCGACGCCGACCGCAACGGCACGATGCGCCGCCTGCACAACGCGGTCGCGCTCGGGCTGATCGACATCGACGAGTTCGAGCAGCGCTCGTCGCAGGTGTCCTACGCGCGCACGCGCGGGGAACTGGACGGCCTGGTCGGCGATCTGCCGGGGCCGGGCGCCATCGTCACCTCCGCGGCCGACCGAGTGGAACTGCGCGGCTGGGCGGGTTCGCTGAAGCGGCACGGCGAATGGACGGTGCCCACCCGCCTGGCGCTGGTGCGCCGGCTGGGCTCGGTGGAGCTCGACCTCACCAAGGCCCGGTTCGCCGGGCCGGTGGTGGTCGTCGAGCTGGACATGCGGTTTGGTTCGGTGGAGATTCGATTGCCCGACGGCGCCAGCGCGTCGATCGACGACGTCGAGGTCTACGTGGGCAGCGCCAGCGACCGCCGCAAAGACCCGCCTGGTGAGGGCAGGCCGCACGTCGTGCTGACCGGGCGGGTGGTGTGCGGCTCGGTGATCGTCCGGGGACCGCGCCGCTCGCTGCTGCGCCGCCAGCGACTCTGATCGCCCGGGCGACCCCGGTTAAGCTGGTCGCATGCCCGCTCGCACCGCGCTTTCCCCCGGAGAGTTGTCCCCGACTCTGCCGGTGCCCGGCAGCGTCCCGCGCCCGGAATACGTCGGCAAGGCCACGGCCCAGGAGGGCAGCGAGCCGTGGGTGCAGACCCCCGAGGTGATCGAGAAGATGCGGGTCGCCAGCCAGATCGCGGCGCGCGCGCTGGTGGAGGCGGGCAAGGCCGTCGCGCCCGGGGTGACCACCGACGAACTCGACCGGATCGCGCACGAATACATGGTCGATCACGGTGCCTACCCGTCGACGCTGGGCTACAAGGGCTTTCCGAAGTCGTGCTGCACGTCGCTCAACGAAGTCATCTGCCACGGCATCCCCGACTCGACGGTGATCGCCGACGGCGACATCGTCAACATCGACGTCACCGCCTACATCGACGGCGTGCACGGCGACACCAACGCCACGTTCCTGGCCGGTGACGTCTCCGAAGAACACCGGCTGCTCGTGGAGCGGACCCGGGAGGCGACGATGCGCGCCATCAACGCCGTCAAGCCCGGGCGTGCCCTGTCGGTTGTCGGCCGTGTCATCGAGTCGTACGCAAACCGGTTCGGCTACAACGTCGTTCGGGACTTCACCGGGCACGGCATCGGCACCACGTTCCACAACGGCCTGGTGGTCCTGCACTACGACCAGCCGTCCGTGTCGACCATCATGCAACCGGGCATGACGTTCACCATCGAACCGATGATCAACCTTGGCGGCCTGGATTACGAGATCTGGGACGACGGCTGGACGGTGGTCACCAAGGACCGCAAGTGGACCGCGCAGTTCGAGCACACCCTGCTGGTCACCGACACCGGCGTCGAAATCCTCACGCTGCCGTGACGTCCGCACTGCTTGCCGCGCACAGGTGAGCGGGGCGCTGCTGGTCGCCGGCACCAGCTCCGACGCCGGCAAATCGGTGGTGGTGGCCGCCCTGTGCCGGTTGCTGGCCCGCCGCGGCACCCGGGTCGCCCCGTTCAAGGCGCAGAACATGTCCAACAACTCCGTGGTCACCGTCGAGGGCGGCGAAATCGGCCGCGCCCAAGCGATTCAGGCCCGCGCCGCCGGTCTGGAACCCAGCGTGCGGTTCAACCCGGTCCTGCTCAAACCGGGCAGCGACCGCACCTCGCAGCTCGTGATAAAGGGCCGCGTCGCCGACTCGGTCAGCGCGAAAAGCTATGTCCAACACCGAGATCGGTTGGCCGCTGTCGTGCTGGACGAATTGGCCTGCCTGCGAGACGAATTCGACGCGGTCATCTGCGAGGGAGCGGGTTCTCCCGCCGAAATCAACCTGCGCGCCACGGATTTGGCCAACATGGGATTGGCCAGGGCCGCCAACCTGCCGGTGGTCCTGGTCGGCGATATCGACCGCGGCGGGCTGCTCGCGCACCTGTTCGGCACGGTGGCGGTGCTCGAGCCGGACGACCAGGCGTTGATCTCCGGTTTCATCGTCAATAAGTTCCGGGGCGATCCCGCGCTGCTCGAGCCGGGATTGCGCCAGCTGCAGGCCATGACGGGCCGGCCCACCTACGGGGTGCTGCCGTATGCCGAGGAGCTCTGGCTCGACGCCGAGGATTCGCTATCCGTGGTCGCCCACCGCGTCATCGGCACGCCCGCGCCTCCGCGCGGCGACGAGTGGTTGCGGGTCGCCGCGGTGCGGCTGCCCCGGATTTCCAATTCCACCGACGTCGAGGCGCTGGCGTGCGAACCGGGCGTGCTGGTGCGCTGGGTCGCCGACCCCGCCGGCGTGGCCGACGCCGACCTGATCGTCATCCCCGGCAGCAAGGCCACCGTCGCCGACCTGTCCTGGTTGCGCGAGTGCGGGCTGGCCGAGGCGATCACCGCGCACGCCCGCGGGGGCAAACCGGTACTGGGGATCTGCGGCGGATTTCAGATGCTGTGCCATCGTATCGATGACGCGGTGGAGTCCGGGGCTGGCGACGTATCGGGGTTGGGGTTGCTGGACGCCGACATCGCCTTCGATCCGGCCAAGACCTTGCGCCGCTGGCAGCGTGGGATCGACGGCGCGTTGGGCGGGTACGAGATCCATCACGGGCGGATCGCCCGCTGCGTTGAGCAAAGCTGGTTCGACGCCGACGCCGATCCGCAACCCCAAGGTGTGGTGCGGGGCGCGGTCTTTGGGACGCACTGGCACGGCTTGCTCGACAACGACGACTTCCGCCGTGCCTGGCTCACCCGGGTCGCCGACGCGGCCGGCCGGCGCGGCTTCGTGGTCGACGGCGACACCAACGTCGCCGCGCGGCGTGACGCCCAACTCGACCTCGCCGCCGATCTGCTGGCCGCCCACCTCGACGTCGACGCCGTCGTCGGGCTGCTGCAGGGGCCACCGCCGGAGCGACCGCATCTCGCAAGTCGGTTGCGGCCGTAGGACATTCGTCGCCGTCCCGATGTGAACGTCGCCGTTGACGGCGCGGCCGACACGCCGTCATAGGATGCCGATGGAAACTGTGTCCCTGTATCACATGGGCCAGAATCGTCGCGCACACATACCGTTTGGCTGTAGCGTGCTTGGGTGTCCTCGATGATGACCACCCTGGAGGGGTTCCCGGTCCCGGTCGTTGTGGCCGGCCCGGAGATGGGCGTCGTCGTCGTCATATTGGGCGACGAGGAGCGCGCGCCCGCCGCGTATGACGCGGTCTGCGAGCGCCTGCACACCGCGTCGTTGCGGACGGTCGTGATCGGCTTCGACCCGCGGCTGACCCCCAAGTCGGTGATCGGCATTCTCGACGCGCTGGGAATCGGCTGGGCCGTCGTCATGGGCGACCGCGCCGGCGGCGACCTCGCGTGGGAATTGACGGCGACTCGGCTGGGCCGGTTCGTCGGCCTGGTGGTGATCGATCGCGGGCATCCGCGCGCCGGCGATCGCGACGGCGCCATCCGCGACGGGCACTGCCCGCCGGTGGAGATCGGCACCACGGTGTTGGTCAGCTCGCCGGCCGCCCGGTCGGTGGCCCAGGCCAGCCAGCAGTACGTCTACGCCGACTACCGGGTCGTGCACCTGGGCCGGCGCACCGTGCAGGAGTCGACGGCACAACTGGCCGCCGAGATCATTTTGCGCACCAGCACCTGGTAGCGCCTGGTTGACTAACGGTCATGGCCTCTAAAGACGGCGCCGTGACCGACCCGAACGATGCGATGCTCTCGCTGACCGCCCTGCGGCAGCTGGTGGCCGGCGGCGCGGTTGACACGGTCATCGTGGCGTTCGCCGACATGCAGGGACGCCTGGTCGGCAAGCGGGTGGCCGCGCACCTGTTCGTCGACGAGGTGGCCGCCCAGGGCGTCGAGTGCTGCGACTATCTGCTGGCGGTCGACGTCGACATGAACACCGTCGGTGGCTACGCGATGTCGAGCTGGGACACCGGATACGGCGACACGGTGCTGACGCCCGATCTGTCCACCCTGCGGCGCATTCCCTGGCTGCCCGGGACCGCGTTGGTGATCGCCGACGTGGGCTGGGCCGACGGCGCCCCGGTCGCCGTGTCGCCGCGCGCCATCCTGCGCCGCCAGCTCGACCGGCTGGCCCGGCGCGGGCTGATCGCCGACGCCGCGACCGAGCTGGAATTCATGGTGTTCGACGAGACCTATCGCCAGGCGTGGGCGAGCGCGTACCGCGGACTGACCCCGGCCAGCGACTACAACATCGACTATGCGATCGCGGCGTCGTCGCGTATGGAGCCGCTGCTGCGCGACATCCGCAACGGGATGGCCGGCGCGGGACTGCAATTCGAGGCCGTCAAAGGCGAATGCAACAGGGGGCAGCAGGAAATCGGTTTCCGCTACGACGAGGCGCTGGTCACCTGCGACAACCACGTCATCTACAAGAACGGGGCGAAGGAGATCGCCGATCAGCACGGCAGGAGCCTCACGTTCATGGCGAAATACGATGAGCGAGAAGGCAACAGCTGCCACATACATCTCTCGCTGCGCGACCCCCAGGGTGGCGCGGTGTTCTCCGACCCCGCTCGCCCGCACGGCATGTCGTCGACGTTTTGCAGCTTTGTGGCCGGACTGCTGGCCACCCTGCGCGACTTCACCGTGTTCTATGCGCCGAACATCAACTCCTACAAGCGATTCACTGACGGCAGCTTCGCGCCCACCGCGCTGGCCTGGGGACTGGACAACCGCACCTGCGCGCTGCGGGTGGTCGGCCACAGCTCCAGCACCCGGGTCGAGTGCCGGGTGCCCGGCGGCGACGTCAACCCTTATCTGGCGGTGGCGGCGATCGTCGCCGGCGGGCTGTACGGTATCGAACGGGGCCTCGAGTTAGAGGAGCCCTACGCGGGTAATGCTTATCAAGCCTCCGGCGTCGAGCGGTTGCCCGCCACCCTGGCCGAGGCGGCCTCGGTCTTCGAGCACTCGACGCTCGCGCGCGAGGTGTTCGGCGACGACGTGGTCGCCCACTACCTGAACAACGCCCGCGTGGAACTGGCGGCCTTCAACACGGCGGTCACCGACTGGGAAAGGACGCGTGGTTTTGAACGGCTGTAGGTCACCAAGGCGTCCGGTGGTGGGCCTGACGACATACCTGGAGCGGGTGCAGACCGGGATCTGGGACATCCCCGCCGGGTACCTGCCGACCGACTACTTCGAGGGCGTCATCCAGGCCGGCGGGATCGCCGTGCTGTTGCCCCCGCAACCGGCCGAGGCCGAGGTCGTCAGCTCGGTGCTCGACGGCCTGCACGCGCTGGTGATCACCGGCGGTTATGACCTCGACCCCGCCAGCTACGGCCAGCAACCGCATCCCACGACCGACGAACCCCGCACCGACCGCGACGCCTGGGAGTTCGCGCTGTTGCGCGGCGCGCTGGACCGCGGGCTGCCGGTGCTCGGGATCTGCCGCGGCGCACAGGTGCTCAACGTCGCGCTCGGCGGCACGCTGCACCAGCACCTGCCCGACGTACTCGGGCACTGCGGGCACCGCGCCGGCAACGGGGTGTTCACCCGCTTGCCGGTACGCACCGCGGCGGGCACGCGGCTGGCCGCGCTGGTGGGCGAGACCGTCGACGCGCCGTGCTATCACCACCAGGCCATCGACCGGGTCGGGGACGGACTGGTGGTCAGCGCGACCGATCCCGACGGTGTCGTCGAAGCGCTGGAGCTCCCCGGGGACCGGTTTGTTCTTGCGGTGCAATGGCATCCGGAACAGTCCCTGGAGGATTTGCGGTTGTTCGCCGCGATCGTGGACGCGGCCCGGGCCTACGCGGGACGCTGACGTGAGCGCCACGCAACTGATCAACCCGGCGACCGAGGAGGTGCTGCGCACGGTCGAGCACGTCGACGCGACGACCGTCGACGACGCGGTAGGCCGGGCACGGGCGGCGCAGCGGCGGTGGGCGCGGCTGGTCCCGGCCGAACGGGCTTCCGGCCTACGGGCTTTCGCCGCCGTCGTCGACGCCCATCTCGACGAGCTGGCGGCCCTCGAGGTCGCCAACTCGGGACATCCCGTCGCGTCGGCAGAGTGGGAGGCCGGTCACGTCCGCGATGTCCTGACCTACTACGCCGCCAGCCCGGAACGATTGTCCGGCAAGCAAATCCCGGTGGCCGGCGGCCTGGATGTCACGTTCAACGAACCGGTGGGCGTGGTCGGCGTGATCACCCCGTGGAACTTCCCGATGCCCATCGCCTCCTGGGGGTTCGCGCCGGCGCTGGCCGCGGGCAACGCCGTGCTGATCAAACCCGCCGAGGCGACACCGCTGACCACGATCCGGCTCGGCGAGCTGGCGGCGGAGGCAGGGCTGGACCCAGACCTGCTCCAGGTGCTGCCCGGGCCGGGCCCGGTGGTCGGGGAGCGGTTCGTCACGCACCCCGACATCGCCAAGATCGTGTTCACCGGCTCCACCGACGTCGGCAAAAAGGTGCTGGCCGGGGCTGCCGCCCACGTCAAGCGAGTGACCCTGGAGCTCGGCGGCAAGAGCGCCAACATCGTGTTCGCCGACTGCGACCTCGAGCGGGCCGCAGCGACCGCGCCGGCCGGGGTGTTCGACAACGCCGGCCAGGACTGTTGCGCCCGCAGCCGAATCCTGGTGCAGCGCAGCGTTTACGATCGCTTCCTGGAGCTGCTCGAACCCGCCGTCAAAGGTGTGGTCGTCGGGGATCCCGCGTCCCGGGGCACCGAGATGGGCCCGCTGGTGTCGGCCGCGCACCGCGCCAAGGTGGCCTCCTACGTGCCCGACGACGCACCGGTCGCGTTTCGGGGTACCGCGCCGAGTGGCCGCGGATTCTGGTTCCCGCCAACGGTTCTCACGCCACAGCGCACCGACCGCTGCGTCACCGAGGAGATCTTCGGGCCGGTGGTCACGGTGCTGGCCTTCGACGACGAGCAGGACGCGGTGACGCTGGCCAACGACACCGCCTACGGCCTGTCCGGATCGATCTGGACGAACGATCTGTCCCGCGCCCTGCGGGTGTCCCGCGCGGTCGAAGCCGGGAATCTGTCGGTGAATTCGCACTCGTCGGTTCGGTACAACACCCCGTTCGGGGGTTTCAAGCAGTCGGGCCTGGGCCGCGAGCTGGGCCCGGACGCGCCGTTGGGATTCACCGAGACCAAGAATGTGTTTATCGCGATCGGAGAGGATTAGGCGGTGGCGGTCGATCTCACCCAACGGTTGGCGGGCCGGGTCGCCGTCGTCACGGGCGCCGGCAGCGGCATCGGGTTGGCGTCGGCGCGGCGCATGCGCGCCGAGGGAGCCACCATCGTGGTCGCCGATGTCGACGGCGACGCGGGCGCCGCCGCGGCCGACGAGCTGTCCGGTCTGTTCGTGCCCACCGACGTCGCCGACGAGGACGCGGTCAACGCGCTGTTCGACACAGCGGTGCAGGCCTATGGCCGCGTCGACATCGCGTTCAACAACGCCGGCATCTCGCCTCCTGACGACGATCTCATCGAGAACACCGAGGTGCCCGCGTGGCAACGCGTCCAGGACGTCAACCTGAAGTCGGTCTACCTGTGCTGCCGGGCGGCGTTGCGGCACATGGTTCCCGCGCGGCGCGGTTCGATCATCAACACGGCCTCGTTCGTCGCCGTCCTGGGGTCGGCGACGTCGCAGATCTCCTACACCGCCTCCAAGGGCGGGGTGCTGGCCATGTCGCGCGAGCTGGGTGTGCAGTTCGCCCGGGAGGGCATCCGGGTGAACGCGCTGTGCCCGGGGCCGGTCAACACGCCACTGCTGCAAGAGCTTTTCGCCAAGGACCCCGAACGTGCGGCGCGCCGGCTGGTGCACGTGCCGGTGGGCCGCTTCGCCGAGCCCGGCGAAATCGCTGCTGCGGTCGCGTTTTTGGCGAGCGATGACGCGTCGTTCATCACGGCGTCGACGTTTTTGGTCGACGGCGGCATCAGCTCGGCCTACGTGACTCCGCTCTCACCGCCGTAGGCACCGGCCGTGGCCACACCGGCGCGGTCGCCCGCCGGTCCCCGCCCGTCCCCTGCGCGCCGGCCGCGGCCGCCGTCCAGGTGCGCGGCACCGACAGCGCGCCGAGCGGCATCGCGCGGCCCAGCCGCGCGTGCACGCCGGTGACGGCGGCCGGCCTCGGGAACAATGTGCGCAGCGCCGCCGCCTTGTTCATCGAATTCAGGTGGCCGATCGCGAAATCCGACGGCGCCGTCAGCGAATTCAGTTTCGACAGCGACGGTGTCACCGAGGAGAGGGACGCCTCGAACGTGGTCTGCGATGCCGACGACAAATGCTTGATGGCGCCGGGGATGGCCGACATCACCTGGCGTGCGGCCGATATGACGTCGGGCGCCGCCTTCAACGACCAAGTATCTCCCTGTGCACCGGGATCCGCGGGGGGAGGGGTGAACGGGGTCAACGTCACCGCGCCGGCGGCGGCGTCGGCGTAGGCGTACATGGCGCCGGAGTTCTGTGCCCACATGGCGTCGTATTCGGTGTCGACGTCCGCGATCGCCGCGCTGTGCTGGCTCAGCCAGTTCGCCGACACCAGCGCCTTGCGGCGCGTGCGGTTGCCGGCGATCGCCGGCGGGGGCACCGTCGCCGCGAACGCCGCCTCGTGCGCCCCGGCCGCCGCGCTGAGCTGGGCGGCCGCGCGCTGGCTTCGCGCGGCGTTGGCGTCCAGCCAGTCGACGTAGAGGGCGGCGGCTTCGCGCAGCGCCGAGCACGCCGGGCCCTCCCCGTGCGCGGCCAGCTTGGCGGTCACCGCCCGGTAGTCGGCCGCCGCGGTGCACAGCCACGCGGCGAGCTTGTCCCATGCCGCGGCGGCCGCGACCATCGATCCCGCGCCGGGACCCGAATACATCAGCCCGGAATTGATCTCCGGTGGCAGCGTCGCGAAATCCATTACAGCCTCCGCCGGGGGAGGGTGGTGTGGTTGGTGGTCGAAAACATGGGGGCGTCCTTCACGAGATAGACACGGGGGTTTACCAGGCCTTTCGCGCGAATGCGCGGCGTGCAGCGATCAGACGCGGGCGATGCAGAGCCGGGTCAAGGTATCTCGGTCGGCGGGAATGGTTGTGGGAGAACGGGATTGGGCGTCGCCGAGTGTTGCCCGCGCCGGGCTGAACGTCGTCGGTGTCGGTGACAGGGCCGATTGCGCTGAGGAACGGTTCCAGGGCTGGGGCCGTTCCTTCGTCATCCACATGCTGTGGAACGGCTTCTTGTCGGCGTTGTTCGCCGGCGTCGACGACTGCGCAGCGGCCGGCGCCGGGCGGGCGACGGCGGCGTCACGGCCCCGCGGAAGTACCTGCGCACCGGCCCCCGGGGCCGTACCGGACCAGGCGGCCGGTTCCGGAAGGGTGGCCGCGGCGAACTGGGGCCGCAGCGACGAACCCGCGATCAGGGCGACGAACACACCCAGCGCTGCGACGATCGCGGTGGCGAATTGCCACCGCCGAGTTTCACCGCCACCCCGGAACAACACAGTGGGGCGAATGTACAACGTCAATCGTGGTAAACCGGTCGGAACGAGCTGTGAAGTCGGTCCGAATCCACGGTCGGCGCAGCTAGGGACGGAAAACGATCAGCGGGATCGCCATCTCGGCCGGGCTGGCTCCGCCGTGGAAACCCACCAGGCGAGACACTTCCGGGGGCTCGTGCGCGCTGGCCAGCACCGCTGTGTCGCCCGAGCAGACGACCACCACGTCGCCGATCCGCTCCAGGTGGGCCGCGGCGACCGGCCCGAACATCCCGGTGCTCACCGCCTCCTCGCGGCTGTACACGGTGGCCCGGCCGCCCAGCACCTCGGCCCACGCGGCGCGCACGTCGGGCCCGGCGCCCGGTTCGGTATGCAGGTAGCGGACCCGGGGCTCGCCGGCGACCACCCGGACGCCCTGGGCCAGCCCAGGGTCGGCGTCGAGGTCGACTCGGGCCTCCGGCGGGACGTTGAGGCCGCCGTGGTCGGCGGTCACCAGCAGCGCGGCGTTCGGCGGCAGGTCCTGGAGGAGGCGCGAGAGCAGCGCGTCGACGCTGGTCGCCGCCGCGTGCCACTGCTCGGAACCGACGCCGAAGACGTGGGCCGCGGTGTCGAGTTCGGCGGTGTAGCCGTAGACCAGCCCGGGCGCCGAGCGCAGGTCGTCGACCACCAGCCGCGCGTAGTCGTCGGCCGGACCGGCCGGGCGGAATTCCGCGCCGCGGTAGGCGGCCTCGGTCAGCCCGCTGCCGAGGAACAGCGCCGGCAGCACCGCGCGGGCGCTGACGCCGGCCTCTTTGAGCCGCTGGAACCAGGTCGGCACCGGCTGCCAGACGGCCGGGGAGGGGTCGTCCCGCCAGCGGACGTGGTTGAGCACCGTCTCGGTGCCCGGCACCCGCAGGGTGAAGCCCAGAACGCCGTGCTCGCCGGGCAGCGCGCCGGTGCCCAGGGACACCAGGCTGGTCGGGGTGGTCGACGGGAAGGTGCACTCCAGCTGGGTCAGCCACCCCGTCGCGCCGCTCAGCACGGAGGCCAGCAGCGGGGCGCCGCCGGCCAACTGCGGGAGCAGGTGCCAGCCCAGCCCGTCCACCAGCACGACGAGCACCCGGTCGATCCGCTCGGGGCCCGCCCGGTCCGTCACCGCCAGCGTGTCGACAGCGCCCGGGACCCCGAGCAGGGCGGCCGCGGCGGGCAGCACGTCGCACAGGGAACCGGACACCGGGCCAGTCTGACGACGAAGCTAGACGCGCGCCAGTCGCCGGTCGGTCACCAGCAATTGTCGGTGGGTGCTGTCGGTCAGCGCGCACAGCTGCGCCGGCGAGAGCCGGCCGCACAGCCGGCCCCAGTGCATCGCCACCACATCACCGGCGGCCGCGTCGGGCACCGCGCTGTAGCCGTCGGCCCACACCTCGAGCACGCGCGCCGACGGTGGCGACAGCGTGAGCGCCCGGCCGTCCCAGGCCAGCCCGCGGCACAGCACCTCGACGCGGTCACCGTCGCGGGAAAGCACTGTGCCGGGACTGATTCGGCAGTTGTCCAGCACGCGCAGCGGCTGCTCGTCAGAAATTCGGCCCAAAAACCGCGTCCACGGGTAAATCCCGAACACGTGAAAGCAGTGGTTCGCGGCGGCCTCGCATGCCAGGTCCGGGGTGAGATGCGACCAGTAATGGCCCGCCTGCGGGCCCAGGATCGCGAGCAGCGCGTCGAAGAATTGCTGTGGGTCCAGACCTGCGGCGACGCCCCCGCCGAGCCAATACGATTCGACCAGGCGGTAATCCAGCGGGTCGGCGATGCCGGTCAGTTCCGACAGCACCCGCAGGTACGGCCACGCGCCGGAGAACTTCGTCGCCGCCCTGCGCACGTCGGCGACCGACCCGTCGCGCAGGGTGGCACCCAGCGGGGGACCGCAGTAACCGAGCGCGTTGGGCGCATACGCGTAGCGGGCGAACATCTCGACGCCCATGTCAGCGGTCAAGTGCGCCCCACCAGCTTGACGGCGTCGCGGTGCATGCGGCCGAAGTTGTAGTAGGCCGCGCACGCGCCCTCCGGGGACACCATGCAGGTTCCGATCGGCGTCTCCGGTGTGCAGGCGGTACCGAAAACCTTGCACTCCCAAGGCTTGAGCACACCCTTGAGCACCTCGCCGCACTGGCAGGCCTTCGGGTCGGCGACTCGCACCCCGGGCATGGCGAACCGCAGCTCGGCGTCGAACTCGGCGAAGTCGTCGTGCAGGCGCAGGGCGCTTTGCGAGATGAAACCCAGTCCACGCCACTCGAAGTGCGGACGCAGCGCGAACACCTTCCCCATCAACGTCAGCGCGGCCGGGTTGCCGTGCTCGGGCACCACGCGCTTGTACTGGTTTTCCACTTCGCAGCGTCCCTCGCGGATCTGGCGCAGCAGCATCGCGACCGCGGCCAGGATGTCCAGCGGCTCGAAACCGGCTACCACCAACGGCTTTCGGTACACGTCCGGGACGAACCGGTAGGGGCGGTTGCCCACCACCGTGGACACGTGCCCGGGGCCGATGAAACCCGACAGCCGCAGGTCCGGCGACTCCAGGATGGCCCTGATCGGCGGCACGATGGTGACGTGGTTGCAGAACACGCTGAAGTTGCTCAGCCCCAGGTCGCGTGACCGCACGAGTGTCACCGCGGTCGACGGCGCCGTGGTCTCGAACCCGATCGCGAAGAACACCACCTGTTTGGCCGGGTTGTCGATCGCGATCTTCAAGGCGTCCAGCGGCGAGTAGACGAACCGCACGTCGGCGCCGCGGGCCTTGGCATCCAACAGGCTGCCGTGCGAGCCGGGCACCCGCATCATGTCGCCGAAACAAGTGAAGATCACGTCGGGCTGACCGGCCAGCCACATCGCGTCGTCGATGCGTCCCATCGGGATCACGCACACCGGGCAGCCCGGGCCGTGCACAAGCTCGACGTTGTCGGGCAGCAGGTGTTCGATGCCGTGCCGGTAGATGGTATGCGTGTGCCCGCCGCACACCTCCATGAACTTGAACTCCTCGCCGCCGGACCCGGCCAAGTGCTCGATGGCCACCAGCAGTTTGCGCGCCGCGGCGGGGTCGCGGAATTCGTCGACGAATTTCATTGCAGCTCCTAGTCAAACGATGGCCGACGAGTCGAAGGCCTGCATTTCGGTGGTATAGGCGTCGCCGAGCTTCTTGATGGCGGCCAGCGTCAGCAGCGCCTCGGTTTCGTCGATCTTGGCCATCGCAAACCCGACGTGGACCAGCACCCACTCGTCGGGTACCGGCATGTCGTTTTCCAGCAGCCGGACGCTGATGGTCCGCTGTACGCCGCTGACGTCTACCTTCGCCAAACAGTTGGCAGGATCGGTGATTTCCACGATCCGTCCCGGAATACCAAGACACATGAGCGGTTATCTCCTCTCAGCAGATTCGCGGCAACGGATCACCGACGAGCATGTCGACGATCCGGGTACCGCCGAACCCAGTGCGCAGCACTACGCTTTCGGCGGGTTCGGTGACGATTTCCCCGACCTCGGCCGCATTGGTGCCCAACGGATGCGAACGCAGCGCGTCGAGTGCGGCGTGCGCCTCGTGCGGCGCGACCACGGCGACGAACTTGCCCTCGTTGGCGACGTAGAGCGGGTCGATGCCGAGCAGCTCGCAGGCACCATTGACCATGGGCGCCACGGGAAGTCGCTCCTCTTCGAGCAACACCCCCAGGCCGCACGCCTGGGCCAGCTCGTTGCATACCGTGCCCACCCCGCCCCGCGTCGCGTCGCGCAGCCACCGGGTGGACGGGGCCGCCGCCATCAGCAGTTCCACCAACGGGCTTACCGACGCGGTGTCGGAGGCGATGTCGGCCTCGATGGCCAGATCACCCCGCGCGAGCATGACCGCCATGCCGTGATCGCCCATCGACCCGGACAACAGCACCTTGTCCCCGGCCCGCACGGACTGCGGCGACAAGGCGCGGCCCGCGGGGATGACGCCGGTCCCGGCGGTGGTGATGAACAGGCCGTCGGCCGCGCCCTTGGGCACCACTTTGGTGTCACCGGTGACGATCTGCACGCCGGCGGCCGATGCCGCCGCGGCCATGTCGGCGACGATCTCTTTCAATTCGGTGATGCCGAAACCCTCTTCGAGCACGAACGCCGCCGAGATCCACGACGGCACCGCCCCGGCCACGGCGAGGTCGTTGCAGGTGCCGTAGACGGCCAGTTCGCCGATGGATCCACCGGGAAAGCGCCTGGGCTGCACCACAAACGAATCCGTCGACATCGCCACTCGCTCGCCGCTGGGCAGGGTGAGAATCGCGCCGTCGCCCAGCGACTCGAGCACCGGATTGCGGAACGCCTCCACGAACACCGCGTCCACCAGTGCGGCCGACGCCTTGCCGCCCGCACCGTGCGCCAGGGTCACATGGTCATCGACCAGCCGGGGGCGACGCCGGCGGAAGGATTCGATCCGCTCGATCACGTCACCTTCGGCGAACCGTGGCCCCGATGAGAGGTAGTCACCCTTTGAGGTGCTCATACGCCGCTCCTCATCAAATCTTGATCGCTGCCGAGACGTTCGTGGACCGCCAGCCACAATTGATAACCCAGCAGCGCCTGCGATTCCTGAATCCGGTGCACGCTTTGCGAACGAACGACGAAGCAGGCGTCCACGTTCGGGTTGTCCACGAAGGCGCCACCGTCGTACCCGGAGAAACCGATGGTGTACAGGCTGCGCCGGCGGGCCTCGGCCAGCGCCGTCAGCAGGTTGGGTGAATTGCCGCTCGTCGACATGGCGATCGCGATGTCGCCGTCCTTCGCGCGGGCGATCAGCTGACGGGCGAACACCAACTCGAACCCGACGTCGTTACCCAGTGCGGTCAGGATCGCCTGATCGGCGGTCAACGACCACGCCGGCAGCGGCTTGCCGAGCGGCGGTCGGGCGAACAATGCCGCCAGCGTGGTGGAGTCGGTACAGCTGCCTCCGTTGCCGAAGGTGAACATCCTTCCGCCAGTGTCGAATCGCCGCGCTAATTCGGTGGCGGCCGACGCCAGCAGATCGGCGTTGGCTTCCAGGGTGGAGCGCCGCAGCGCCAGGCTCTCGGACGCTTTGGCTTGTGCCGACGCGGCCAGATCGGTGAGCAGCGAAGACGGATCGTCTTCTTCGGCGTCGATGAACGGATACAGGAAGTTGGTGGGTTCGTCCGCGGGACTCATGAAACACCTTCTTGCTCTTCGTCGCAGACGCGGCCTAATGGCGCTGCTCCTCGGATCCCGGCTGCGCCGGCATCGTCGTCGCAGACGCGGCCTAATGGCGCTGCTCCTCGGATCCCGGCTGCGCCGGCATCGTCGTCGCAGACGCGGCTGATCGCCGTGCCGGCGTGCACCAGCACCAGCTCGCCGGGAGCGACCGGGCCGACGAGTGTGGTGATGACGGTCTCGACTCCCCGGGCGGTGCGTATCCGTGCCTGGCCGTCGGCCGAAGCGCTCACCACCTCGCCCAGCCGGCCTTCGTCGCTGCACGTCACGCAAACCGCTTCGTCGTCGCAGCCCTGGGGTTTGAGCAATCCCGCGTGCTCGAAGCACACGTGGGTCAGCTCCCACAGCAGGTGGTAGAACAGCACGAAGCCACCGGTGGCGGGCACCCGCGGGTCGGGGTCGTCGAGCCAAAGTACGTGATCGGCAGCGGCGGCCTCGGGCGGATCGCCGCTGCCGATCCAGACCGTGGTAGCGCCCCAGGCCGGGCTGCGGCGCATCACCGAGCGCACCTGCACGTCGGCCGCGCCGGAGACCGCGACCACGATGTCGCCGGGCCGCACCGATATCCGCACCAGGTCCACCAGGTCGGACCCGGTCAGCGCCACCGCCGGCAACGCGCGTTTGCCCATGATCACCGGATGCACGAATTCGACGGCGATGTGCATCGCATGCGGTTCCCACGACGGCGCGATGGACCACATGGTGGCACCCGCGGAGAATCGTTTGGCCAGCGTCAGTGCGGTGGCCGCGAGGACTTCGGCCAGCTCGGCGCTCAGCCCGCGATCGATGGCGGTGGTCATCATCGAGTCAACACCTCCTCCTGCGCGATCAGCACCGAGACCGTGGCCTGCCCCAAAGCGAGGCCACCGTCGTTCGGCGGGACGATATGATGGGTCAGCACCTCAAAGCCGTTCCGCTGCAAGAGCTCACGGCACACGCTCAGTAACAGGACGTTCTGGAACACGCCGCCGGTCAGGCCCACCAACCGAGTGCCGCCGGCCACCTGGGCGACCACTTCGGCGACGGCGATGGCGACCGCGCGATGGAACGCCGCGGCCAGCACGGCCGGTGGTGTCCCGGCGTAGAGCGCCGAGACCATGGTCTGCACCATCGGGACGGGATCGATCACCCCGTCGGGGCGCACCGCCAACGGCAACGACGGCAGCGTGCACCTATGGCCGACCGACTCCGCCAGCGCCTCGAGCTCGATGGCGGCTTGTCCCTCGTAGTCGATGCGGTGGCGCACCCCGAGCAGCGAGGCGACCGCGTCGAACAGTCGGCCCATGCTCGAACAGGGCACGCAGCCCGTCCCGGTCTCCAATTGCGAACGGGTGAAGCGCAGTTCGTCGTCGGTCGCCGCAGCGACCGGCGCCAGGTCGGGGGTCCAGTCGATGTCGGCCACCCACAACTGGGACAGCGCTATCCGCCACGGATTGCGCACCGCGGCGTCGCCGCCGGGCAACGGTACCGGCAACAGGTGGCCGGCCCGGACGAAACGGTGGCTTCGCGTTCCCAGTGCGAGAATCTCACCGCCCCAGATCGTCTCGTCACAGCCGTAACCGGTGCCGTCGAAGGCGACACCGATGACGGGCTCGCCGATGCGCCCGTGTTCGGCCAGCAGCGACACCACGTGGGCATGGTGGTGCTGGACCAGATCGAGCGGGCGGTCGTCCGCGTGGCGCTCGGCCCAGCTTCGGGTGTGGTAGCCGGGATGCAGGTCGGCGGCCAAACGCACCGGTTCGCCTCGGATTTCGCTGAGCTGGCCCACCGCGCGCTCGAACGCGCGCAGCGTCTCCCAGGTAGCCATGTCGCCGATGTGACCGGACAGGTAGGCTCGCGAACCGTCGGTCAGGCAGAAGGTGTTCTTCAGCTCGCCGCCCACGGCCAGCACGGCGGTCGCCGCCGGAGGCGCGAGGTTCAATTCGACCGGCAGCGGCGCGTAACCACGGGAGCGGCGGATCGGCAGTTCGTAGGCGCCTTCCTCGCTTTCCGCGGCTGTGACAACTCGCACCACCGAGTCGTCGCACGGCACATGGATTGCCCGGTCATGGTCGAGGACCGCGTCGCAGAGTGCCGGGAGTCGTTGCACCGCATCGTCATCGGTGAAGCAGATGGGCTCGTCGGAGCGGTTGGCGCTGGTCAGCACCAGCGCGTCGGGTACCGGTCCGGCGATGCCCGGTACCGGTGTGAGCAGCAGGTGATGGATGGGGGAGTACGGCAGCATCAGTCCCAGCAGCGGGCTGCCGGGTGCGACGGCGTCGGCGACCGGGGCGCGGGGGCGCCGCCTGAGTAATACGATCGGGCGGGCCGGACCGGACAGCACCCCGGCCTCGGTGTCGTCGACGTCGGCGTAGCGGCGCGCGGTATCGAGATCGCGGACCAGCATGGCAAAGGGTTTGGCGGCGCGGGCCTTTCGCGTCCGCAATGCCGCGACGGCGGTAGCATTGTCGACGGCGCAGGCCAGGTGATAGCCGCCGATTCCCTTGATGGCCACCACGGCGCCGGCTGCCAGCGCGTTCTGCGTGGCGGCCAATGCCGCGTCCGCGCCGCTCACCTGACCGGCCGGTGATCCGAACCGCAGCGTCGGGCCGCAGTCCGGGCAGGCGATCGGCTGGGCGTGGAAGCGGCGATCGGACGGATCGTGGTATTCGCCGGCGCAGCGCGCACACATGGCGAACGCCGACATCGTGGTGGCCGGGCGGTCGTACGGCAATTCTTTGATGATGGTGAAGCGCGGCCCGCAGTTGGTACAGGTCACGAACGGGTGCCGGTAACGGCGATCGAGCGGGTCGAACAACTCGGCGACGCAGTCGTCGCAGACGGCGATGTCGGGAGGGATCGGGGTGGTCGTCCCGGCGGCCAGTTGGCTTGGCACGATCCGGAATTCGGGTGCGCACCCGGGGTCGGCGACGAGGTCGGCCACGCATACGTCGGTGATCCGGGCCAGGGGTGGGGCTTCGGCGCGCAGCCGGCGCCCGAATTCCGTAACCCGGTCGGGCCGGCCCTGCACCTCGAGAAACACCGCGCCCGAGTCATTGCCGACGAACCCGGCCAGACCCAGCTCGGTCGCGATCCGATGGACGAACGGACGGAAGCCGACCCCTTGAACCACGCCGGTCACCGTGACGTGCCGACGAACGTGGGTCTCGGCGGGCGACGACAACAGCAGGGGGGCTTCGGTCACTTTGGTCATCTCAACGGGCCTCCGGTCGCAGTCTCGGGTCGGTGCCGCCCCGGCCCATCAACTCCAAGCCGGCCATGGCCTGTTCGGCCCCGGCCCGATCGGTCTTCTCGACGACGAAGCCCATGTGGATGATCACCCAGTCACCCGGCGCGAAGTTTTCTTCCGGCAACATGCCGACGTTGACCTTGCGCTGTTCTCCGGTGACGTCGACCAGCGCGAGTTGTCCCTCGAAACCGTCCAGCATTGTGATGACCTGCCCCGGTATCCCCAAACACATGGCTCAGCACCCCTTTTCGGCGGGTGACGGGGCGTGCAACGCCGCGACGATGTCTGCCACCGCCCGCGCCGCCCGGGGCACGGCTTCGGCGACCGGTTCGGTCAGACCGATGCCCTCCTGCACGCTGGCCGCCTCGCAGCCGACGACCACTGTGTAGGGCGGATGCCCGCCCAGCGCCCGCAGGCTGGCGAAGACCGCGGCCGGGTCCATGCTGTGAGCGTCCAGCCCGTTCGTTTCGGGCGATGAGTCGTGGTCGGCCTGAAAGACGTGCAATGTGCCCGGATGGCCCTGGCTGGGTACGGCGTCGACCAGAACCAGCATGTCCCACTCCTCGAGCAGGTCATAGGCCAGGTGCATGCCCCTGATTCCGTAGTCGATGACTTGGACCGTCGGATCGTCGTAGGGCAGTTCGGCATGGCGGACCACTTCCGAGCCGAATCCGTCGTCGCCCAGGAAGATGTTGCCGATCCCGGCTACCAGGATGCGCGCTGTCATGGTGGCACCCTCGTCGGCTACATCCGCCTCAACTTGAGATAGCGGCGAGCGTCCGGCACGGACATCACGCCTAGTGCCAACGCCACCGCGACCACCAGCGCGACGATGGCGATGAAGATCCAACCTAGGACTTCCATGGTGAGCTCCCTTCGGGGATTGTTGTGCTGTGCTGCGACTGCAGCGGCTCGACTTCGTCGGGCGAGAAGTACAAATAGCGGCCGTACCAGTCGTGCAGGTCCGCGGCCGGATCCTCGTCCACGACCACGGCGACGTGCTTGTTGCCCTCGACGTCCTCGTGCACCGACGTAACGCGGGCGGACTTGCCGGCGACGAAAATGTCTTGTGCGTCGGCGTTGCGCCTGGGCCGCAACCGGACCTTGCTGCCGCGCGCTACCCGGATCCCGTTCACCAGCACCGCGTCGATCTCGGGGCGGACGGCGTTGTCGGCCAGTGGATCCCACCAGTCCACACCCTCGGGGATCTCGGGCACCAGGCCCGTCGGGACATTGAGCGAGTGCGGATCGCGCAGCACGCCGTGCAATCGGGCCATCGCGTCGGGCGACATGGCATCGCATTCGTCGATGATCCGGGCGGCCCGTGGGTCGGTCGCGCGGGCCTGCGCCTTCTCCTCGTCCGTCATCGTCATCACGCGCAGCGTGAGGATCTCGTCGATCTCGGTGCAGTCGTACAAAGCGGTATCGCTCTGTTCGGCGACCTCCGGGTGGTCGTAGAGGATGATCGGTGAGATCAGCAGCATGTCGTCGGTGCCCGGCGGCCCGGCCAGCACCGGGAAACAGCGATGTTGCCGACAGCGGGACGCCGCATCGGCCGCTTCGTCCGGTGGCTCGAGCAGCGAGATGAACTGACCACCAACCACTTCGGCGATAATATGCGTCCCGATCATGGAGCGTGCGATGGCGTCGTCCTTGTCACGCGCGGCCGCGCCGGTATTGCTGAGCCGAACCGAAACGCGCCGCAGGTCGCCGTCGGGCTCGCTGGTCACGGTCAATACGCCGGCTACCTCCCGTCTGGTGCGAACCAGCCGGCCACCGTCGAGGGTTTCGATATCGGTCACCGCGCCGGCCATCACCGGCAGCGACCGATCGTCGAATGTCAGCGGGCCGAAGGAGATTTCGCATTCCACCGCTTCGTCCCACGTCAGCCAGGACCCGGCCGGGGTTTTCAGTTCGTCGACCGGCTCGAACTCGCCGGAACCGGTTTCCCGCTCGGCGCGGCGATGCTGTAGCTGCAAGAAACGCACCACCAGCGTCAGCGCCTGGGCGCCGTCGAGCAGGAACTGCGCGGACAGACTGTCGTCTTCGCCCAGGCCGGCGTCGGCCGCGTCGCACGGCCCCAGAACACCGAACTGCCAACGTGATTGGTTCTTACTCGACGTCCCGCGATACGGGTAGAGCAGGTAGCCTTCGTAGAGCACCGCGTCGGCAACGGCGCGGGCCCGGTCCCAGCTCGACGTCATCGGGTCACCTCGTGATCAACGCTGGTATCCAGCAGTGCGGTGATCGCGTGGTCGAAGTCGAGCATTCCGTGGGCCGACTTGTAACCGGCGAGCTCCGCGACGGTTTCGTGACTCAGCCGGATCCATCCGCTGTTGGGATAGTGCTGTGCGATCAGGTCGCGCCAGACCGTGACCGGCATGGCATAGCGGTCCTCACAGTCCCACGACACCTGCTGGACCGAGAATCCACGCTCGGAGTTGACGAAAATCGTTCCGCTGAACAGAAACTGCAGTGGGATGGTGCCGTCGCGCAGCGCGTGCAGATATTTGGCGGCGGCGACCTCGAAGTCGTAGGTGCATTCCAGCGGCAGTGCCACGGTTGTGCTGCCGGTGAACCCCGGCACCATGGCGGTGCAGTGTTGCCAAAGGAAGGTGCGCTGGGTGCTCGCCCAGCGTTCGCGGCCGCCGAACAAATCGGTCAGTCCGGCGGCCTCGTCATCGGAGTAGGAACGGCGCAGCGGCTCGATCCGGACCTGGCACCGCAGGGCGATGGCATGCACCGGGTCGTCACCGCCGGCGGTGACGCCGATGCGGGCGGTGAGTATCGGGCTGACCGTATACGGTTCGGCCGTCACGTCCTGCACCGCGAAGTTCACAGTCATCGGCGCGCCGTTCATCGCGGTGTCTTTACGGCGCGGGCGGCGAGCCGATCGAAGAAGCCGTCGATGAATTCGCGGGCCTGCTGGCCGCCGTCAAAGCCGCGCCACAACATGCGCAGACGTCCGACGAATTCGTAACAGGCGTCGATCGGCACCAGATATGTTTGGGGCTCTGCCAATTCGCCATCCTGGGCGCTGTCGGCGACGCGTACGAGCAGCGCCTCGACGTCGTCGGCCAACAGGCTTACTCGTGAGTCGGCGTTGCGGATGGTGTGCCAGATCTCCATATCCAGTTCGGATTCGGTTGCGCCGGCCGGCCCGGGGTAGAAGGCGACGGTGTGCCCGAGGGCCGAGTTGGTGAAGAAGAAGGCGACCCCGACCGGGATCTGCAGCGTCTCCCACACCAGCCGATCGAGCGCGAAGTCGGGAAACGACAGATACCGGTCGGGCACCGCGCGATAGCGCAAGTCGGCTTCCGAGTCGGTGAACAGCAGATAACAAGCACGGCACACGCACATGAGCTGCCGGCCGGCCACGTTGACCACGTGCTGGTGTTCGTCGGCGATCGACTCCGCGCACATCTCGCAGCGCTCGCCCGCCGGCTCGGGGGCGCGCCGGTCGCCTCTGATGCCGGCCAGGACTTCGTACGGGCTTGTCATCAGCGCCGCTCCTCAGCATCGCTTCGCTCTGCATCGTCGCCGGCGGTCATGCCGGTGCGCCCAGCACGTGTGCCCGCACCGCCACCGACAGCACGCCGTCGCGGCTCAGCAGCGGTATCGGATCGAGATGGCCGGTGGAACCACCGCTCGCATCCACCCCCGCATGGACAATGTCGAAATCCGTCCGGCAGCCCGCACAGCGCAGCATCCGACCGTGCAGTTGAGAGCCCGCCAGCGAGTCGTCACACACCGGGCAGTGGTCCCGGTAGGCGAACGTCTGGTCGCCGACCCGGCAGGCGACCACGGTGGTACCGCCGTCGAGCACGAAACCCCCGACCTCGCCGGGCGCCAGCTCGGCCAGTTCGGGCATCGGGTGCCAGTCGGTCGGCCCGGTGCCATTCGGATGCAGATGCGCCAGCAGTGATTCTGCGGGAATGACGTTCGCCGGAGTGGTCGTGTCAGCGGCGGCCACCACCTCGATCGACGAAATCTCCGGCGCGGCCGCGTGGACCGCGTCCTGCACGGCCAGCTCCAGCGTCACCGCCGACGAGGGGCAGCTCTTGCAGCTGCCGGTGAACGCCAGCCGGACGATCGGACCGTCGGGACCGTCCGCGATGTCGAGCAGATCGACATCGCCGCCGTGCGAACCCAGGTAGGGCCGCACCCGATCCAGCGCGTCGCGGACCCTGCGGTGCACGTCGTGCGGATGCAGGCCGTGCACCAGGAGCAGGCTGGCCACCAGGTCGTCGGTGGCCAGCCGCTCGACCAGCCCCCGTTCGGGCCCGGGATCGCCGGCCACCCGCATGATCCGCTCCAGCCCGGTGCCGTAGAGCCCGACCACCTCGCGAACCAGTTGCTGCGCACGGTCATACGCGGCGGTCCCACTTGCTGCACAGGAATCCAGCAGCGTCTGGATCCGATCACCCGCCTCACGCCACTGCGCATCGTTCGCGGACTTCCCCGGGCGATCCACCATGCGTCACTCCTCGACGGGTGACTGGGTGGGTGTGTGCAGTCTGTCCAGGGACTTGCCCTTTCCCAGGTACATGTGCACGCCGCAGGGCAGGCACGGATCGAAGCTGCGCACCGTGCGCATGACATCGATTCCCTTGAAGTTGTCCCGGCCGTTCTCCTCGAAGATCGGTTGGCCCTGCACCGCATCCTCATACGGGCCCGGGGTGCCATAGCTGTCGCGCGGGTTGGCATTCCACGGTGTCGGCGGGTACGGGTGATAGTTGGCGATCTTGCCGTCCCGGATCACCATGTGGTGACTGAGCACACCGCGCACCGCTTCGGTGAAGCCGCAGCCGATGGCCTCGTCGGGCACGTCGAACTTCTCCCACGTCTTGGTGCGCCCGGCGCGGATCTCTTCGAGCGCCTTCTCGCAGAAGTGCAAAGCGCATGCCGCCGCGTAGGCCTGGAAGTAGGTGCGCGCCCGGTCCCGTTCGATCGTGTTGCTGCCGTACTTGGGGATCTTCCACTCCAGCTCGACGGGTCCCTTCAGCGCCGTCTTGGGCAGGTTGATCTTGACGCTGTTGCCGGTCGCCTGGACATAGCCGATGTCGACCAGGCCGGCCAGGGCGGTCGCCCACAGCCGGGCCAACGGTCCGCCGCCGGTGTCCAGCGCCAGGTGGTCCTTGCCGTCGAACCAGCGTGGTGACATCACCCAGCTGTATTTGCCGCCCTCCAAGTCCCGCTTCTGCGGGTGCGGGTTGGTGTGCTGGTTCCACGGGTGACGCCGGTCCACCGCGTTGCCCAGGGGGTCGGTCTCGACGAACATCTCCTGGTCGGTCCAGTCGTCGTAATACGAACTGCCCAACAGGATCCGGATGCCCAGGTTGATGTCCACCAGCGAGTGGGTGAGCAGTTTGCCGTCGACCACCACCCCGGGCGTGACGAACATCGCGTTACCCCAGCGCTCCATGTCCTTGTACTCGAAGTTGCACACTTCGGGGTCTTGGAAGGAGCCCCAACAGCCCAGCAGGGTGCGGCGCAGCCCAACGTTCTCGTAACCGGGGAGCGCCTCGTAGAAGAAGTCGAACAGATCGTCGTGCATGGGCACGACCTTCTTCATGAACTCGACGTAGCGCATCAGCCGTGTCATGTAGTCGGTCATGAGCTGGACGGTCGCTACGGTGCCGACCCCGCCGGGGTACAGCGTGGAGGGGTGCACGTGGCGGCCCTCCATGAGGCAGAACATCTCCCGCGTCCACCGGCTGACCACGAGTGCCTCCCGGTAGAACTCGCCGCTGAACGGGTTGAGCGAGCGCATGATGTCCGCGATCGTCTTGTACCCATGCGCATCCGCGTGCGGTGCCGGAGCCTTCTCGGCCAGGGAAAGCACACTCGGGTTGGTCTCGGAGACCATCTTCTCGCAGAAGTCAACGCCGACCAGGTTCTCCTGGAAGATGTTGTGGTCGAACATGTATTCCGCGGCCTCGCCGAGGTTCACGATCCACTCGCCCAGGTGCGGCGGCTTGACCCCGTATGCCATGTTCTGCGTGTAGCACGAGCAGGTGGCGTGGTTGTCGCCGCAGATGCCGCAGATGCGGCTGGTGATGAAGTGGGCGTCGCGAGGATCCTTGCCCTTCATGAATATCGAGTAGCCGCGGAAGATCGACGAGGTGCTGTGGCACTCGACTACTTCTTTGTTCTCGAAGTCGATCTTGGTGTAGATGCCCAGGCTGCCCACGATTCTGGTGATGGGATCCCATGCCATGTCGACCAGTTGGCCGGGTTCCCGCGTGGCATGTGTGGGCTCAGGAACGATGGTTGTCATTGCGCTACTACCCTCCGCGTTGGCTGTTGTGCCGACGGCTATTTCTGAACTGGAGAAAGGAGCGCGCCGAACCGGTAGGTGACCTACCAGGTGCGGCGCGCTCCCGTGGTGAGTTTGTCGCCGTTGTGGCGCCACCGCGGCTCTTTGTCGACGGTGCGTTCCGTGATACCCCTCAGACTGCGAATCACGGATCCGTACAAACCCGACGCGGTACTCGAGATCTTGCCGCCTGGAGGCTCGTCCATGAACGGCATGAACTTATCCGGGAATCCCGGCATCGTGCAGCCAATGCAGATCCCGCCGACGTTGGGGCAGCCCCCGACACCGTTGATCCATCCGCGCTTGGGCACATTGCACTTGACGACAGGCCCCCAACAGCCAAGCTTCACAATGCATTTCGGCGAACCATACTCAGTCGCAAAGTCGCCTTGCTCGTAGTAGCCGGCCCGGTCGCACCCTTCGTGCACGGTCTTGCCGAAGAGCCACTGGGGGCGCAGCGCGTCGTCGAGCGGGATCATCGGGGCCTGACCGGTCGCCATGTAGAGCAGGTAGGTCAGGGTCTCCGACAGGTTGTCCGGCTGGATCGGGCAGCCGGGGACACAGACGATAGGAATGCCGGCCTTGCTCGTCCAGTCCCAGCCCAGATAGTCGGGCACGCCCATCGCCCCGGTCGGATTGCCGGCCATCGCGTGGATGCCCCCATAGGTGGCGCAGGTCCCAACCGCCACGATTGCGGTGGTCTTGGGTGCCAAGCGGTCGAGCCACTCGCTGGTGGTCATCGGCTGGCCGGTGGCCGGGTCGTTCCCGAACCCGCACCAGTAGCCCTCGTCCTTGATCTTCTCGTTCGGGATCGATCCTTCGACGACGAGCACAAAGGGCTCCAGCTCCCCGCGGTCGGCTTTGAAGAACCACTCGAGGAAGTCGTCCGCGCCTCCGTTGGGTCCGCATTCGAAGTCGATCAGGGGCCAGTGCACGGCGACTTGGGGGAGTCCGGGCAGGGCGCCCAACGCGATTTCCTCGACGCTCGGCTGGGTGGCAGCAGTCAACGCCACCGAATCACCGTCACAACTGAGGCCCGCATTGATCCAGAGAACGTGAATCAGTGTTTGTTCTGCCTTGACTGCTGCTTCCGTTGGCATGCTGCAGCTTTCCGGAGCCGGGCTGGGGCTCCTGCGCCGCCGGAGTCGACCGTCGGCCCACTTGCGCAGCGCTATTTTTTGGGTCTACTCCCGCTATCGAGCGTTGTCAACGGTTGGTGGTTACCGATTACTAGTCATGTGTGTTATAGCAGCGAAAAACATTGAGCGCCTGTATGATTCGACAAAATAAGAGCGCCAACTGGGTGGTGGTTGTCCTGCGAATGCTTCGCAGGAGCGCGCCCTGCAATCCCTCCCGTTCAGGTCCCCTCGGCGGCGAAGCGTCGCAGCCACCCGAACCAGGCGCCCATGCCGTCGCCGGTGCGCGCGCTGACCGGCAAAATCGTCGCTGCCGCATTGACTTTGCGAACGTGGGCGATGTACGTGTCCACGTCCACATCGAGGTGCGGGACCAGGTCGATTTTGTTGAGCAGCACGACGTCGACCGACCGGAACATCACCGGATATTTCAACGGCTTGTCCTCGCCCTCGGTCACCGAATACACCATGGCTTTGGCGTGCTCGCCGACGTCGAACTCGGCCGGGCAAACCAGATTGCCGACGTTCTCGATGACCACCAGGTCGAGGACGGCGAGGTCGAGGCCCGGCAGCGCGCGGTCGATCATCGGCGCGTCCAGATGGCATTCACCGCCAAATCCGTTGCTGGTATTCAGCAGTGACACCTGGGCGCCGCGGCCCCTGAGTTTGGCCGCGTCCAGATCGGTGGCGATATCGCCCTCGATCACCCCGATCGCGAGCTCGCCGGCGAGTTCGTCGAGCGTCGCCTGCAGGACCGTGGTCTTGCCCGATCCCGGAGAGCTCATCAGGTTCAGGGTGCGGACCCCGTTGCTCTCGAACGCCGCCCGGTTGGCCTCGGCAAGGAGATCGTTCTCGGCGAAGATCGCCTCCAGGACGTCGATGCGCTGGCCGCCGGTCCGGTAGCGGCTGTGGTCGCCGTGGTCGTGTTCATGCGGCAGGTGATCGTGCTCGTGGGTGTGCACGGTACCGTCGTCGTGCCGATGAAACCTACCCATGCTCAACACCTTTCGATGCCGCGTCTAAGACGCTGATGGCGGCGGGGGCCCCTGGTCACGAGACATCCATGGACGTCACCAGGAATTCGTTGCCGCGCAGCACCTCGACGTCGGAGCTGTCGCAGCGTGGACACCAGATCGACCACGGCGAGGTGATCTCGGAGCGATGGCCGCAGGCCCGGCATTTCACCTCGGCGCTGACGCATTCGAGCTCCAATTCGGCGTCCGGCATGTCCTCGGCGTCCCGCACGAGCGTCCAGCAGAAGGACAACGACTCCGGCACCACCTGCCGAAGGGCGCCGACCCGCACGCGTACCACGTCGACGTGCCGACCGTCGGCGTGATCTCTGACCAGACCGGCGATCGCCTCGCACAGCGACAGCTCATGCACCGCGGATCACCGGTCCGCCGGGTCCGTCCGAGGGCTGGGCTGACGCGAAGAAGCCCATGAGCACTGTTCTACACCCGAACGGCCGTGCCCGGTGAGCCGCTAGGTCGCGGATTCGGCCCCGAGATCGGCGGGGCCCCACTTCTCCTCGATGCGACCGTAGCGCCAGACGAGCAGGGCCACCGCCCAAGTGACGACGAACATGCCGACGACGACGTAGCCGACCGCGTTGAGGTCCAGGCCGCCGATCCAGTTCCAGAACACGCCCCGCCAACCGAATTGGTCGGCGAACAGGACGAGCAGTTCGACGCTGCCGATCAGCAGGGCGACCGCCACCGACAGCGCGGTGATGGTGATGTTGTAGTAGATCTTGCGGACCGGATTGGAAAAGGCCCAGCCGTAGGCGAAATTCATGAACGAGCCGTCGATGGTGTCCAGCAGGCACATGCCCGCGGTGAACAGCACCGGCAGGCACATGATGGCGTACCACGGCAGCCCGGCGGCGGCGCTGGTGCCGGCGAGCACCAACAGCGCGATCTCGGTCGCGGTGTCGAAACCCAGTCCGAACAAGAATCCGACCGGGTAGCAGTGCCACGACTTGGTGATCGACTTGGTGAGCCGGCCGAGCACCCGGTTCATCAATCCGCGGCTCTGCAATTGCCGCTCGAGTTCGGCACCGTCGGTCTCCGGGTCGTATTCGCCGCGGCGCAGCCGCGCGAACACGCGCAGGATGCCGACCAGGACGATGACGTTCAGCAGGGCGATCGCATAAAGGAAGACGCCGGAGACGCTGGTGCCGATCAACCCGGTGTAGTGGTGCAGCGTCGAGGAGCCGTCCTGGACCGGCCCAACGACCGTTTTCACCCCGCAGGCCAGCAACAGCGCCAGCCCGAAGACCACCGTGGAGTGGCCGAGCGAAAAGAAGAAGCCGACGGCCAGCGGGCGCTGCCCGTCGTTCATCAGCTTGCGGGTGGTGTTGTCGATGGCGGCGATGTGGTCGGCGTCGAACGCGTGCCGCATGCCCAGGGTGTAGGCCGTCAACCCGATGCCGACGCCGAAAGCTTTGCCGCCCAAGCTGTATTGGGCCGGCGCCACCAACAGCACCAGGGTGAGCCAGCCGAGCAGGTGCAGCGCGACGATGGCCGCCAGCATTGCGGCCAGGCGCCACCACTCCGCTGTTGTCAGGGCGCCGAGAAGCCTGGTCGTCCGTGACGGCCGGCGGTCGATCTCGGTGCTGGCCACTGGGGTCCTTCCGGCGCGTCCTCGCGGTATCGGGCAGGCACAACCGGCACGACTGTAAGTTCCGCCTCGCGCCAGATGCAAGTGAATCGCAGAATCGTGCGCCCCTCGATCGCGGCGAAAGCTGGCGATCCCGGCGCCGCGGCGTGACACTGAAGCGGTGACGCCCAAGTCGCCACTGCCGGACGCGTCGGTCACCGAGAGGATCGGCGATCTGCTGCGCGCCCGCGGGCTGCGGCGGATGGCGTCGCGGATCCAGGTGTTGACGGTGCTCGAACCGGTCAACGGACACCTGTCGGTGGCCGAGATCGACAAGAGGATGCGTGAGTTCCTGCCCCCGGGAGCCCAGGCGCCCGACGTGGCCACGGTCTACCGCACGGTGACCACCCTGGTCGATCAGGGGGTGCTGCACGCGCTGACCCTCGAGGGGGGTGTCACGACCTACGGGATGGCCACCGCGCCGCACCACCACGCGGTGTGTACGCAGTGCGGCACGATCATCGAGGTGCCCGCCCGCCGGCTGAGCCTGGCGCTCGAGCATGCGATCGCGGGCAGTTCCTTCGCGCTGTCGGAGGCGGCCGGTCTGACGCTGCACGGCGTATGTCCCCAGTGTCAAAACGACACACTGCCGGCCCGGCCGCGCCGGCGCTGAGGTCAGTCCAGGCCCAACAACGCGTTCTCCACCACTTCGGCCAGCGCCGGATGGATCCAGTACTGCCCGCGGGCCATCTGCGGGGCGGTCAGCCCGAAGCTCATCGCTTGGATCAGCGGCTGGATGATCGACGAGGCCTGATCACCCATGATGTGCGCGCCCAGCAAGCGGCCGGTGCCGCGCTCGGCGACCAGTTTGACGATCCCGGTCGTGTCCTCCGCCGCCCAACCGTACGCGACATCGCCGTAGTTCTGGATCTTCACCGAAATCTTGAAACCCTGTGCGATGGCCTGGTTTTCGGTTAGCCCGACGGAGGCGATCTGCGGATCGGTGAACACCGCCGCGGGCACGTAGCGATGGTCAGTGACGGCCATCGCGTCGGTGTCGTCCCAGTCGCACAGCAGGTTGTGCTGCACGACGCGCGCCTCGTGGTTGGCGACGTGCTTGAGCTGATACCGCGAGGAGACGTCGCCGAGCGCGAAAACGCCACGCGCCGTGGTCCGCTGGTACTCGTCGACGACCACCAGGCCGTCGTCGATGGTGATACCGGCCTGCTCGGCGTCGAGCAGATCGCCGTTGGGTACGCGGCCGGTCGCCACCAGCAGCGCGTCGGCGTTCACGGTGCGACCGTCGTCGAGTTGCACCGCGACGCCCGAACCCTGGTTTTCGGCACCGACGACGTTGCAGTGGGTGTGCAGTTCCCACTTGCTGGCCGCGATGCGGGTGAAGCGCTCGCCGACGACGTCGTCGAGATGCCGCAGCAGTGTGGAGCCCCGGACCACCAGTGTGACCCGCGAGCCCAGGGCGGAGAAGATGTGGGCGAATTCGGCCGCGACGAAACCGCCGCCGACGATCACCAAATGCTCTGGCAGTTCGGCGATTCGCATGATCGTGTCGCTGGTGTGGTACGTCGCGCCGCACTCGAGGATCGCCGGTGGGACCACGGCCCGCGCCCCCGCCGCGATCACCACCTGGTCGGCCGTGAACTCGTCGCCGGCGTCGGTGCGCAACAGGTAGCGCCCGTCGGCCTGGACCGGACCGAACCGCGTGTGCTGTTTGTACACATCGATATTGGGTGCGGCATTGCGGTAATCCTCGCCGCTCACCCCGATCGGATCGATGCGCCCGAAGACGCGCGAGACGATGTCATCCCAACGCACCCGCTCGATGCGGGCGTCGATGCCGTAGCGCGCCGCCTCCCGGACGCTCTGGGCGACCTCGGCGGCGTAGACGAACATCTTGGTCGGGATGCACCCGACGTTCAGGCACGTGCCCCCGAAGGTGCCCTGCTCGCAGATGGCCACCCGCTTGTCGGCGAAACGATCGTCGAGAATGCTGTTGCCCGAACCGGTTCCGATGATCGCGACGTCGTAGGTCTCCACCGTCACCCCTTTCCGAACGACGCCGGGGCATCGCTGTTGTTGGTGGGCAGGTACTCGTCGAGCCAGAGATCCAGTTCCCGATAGGCGACGCCGCGGGGGCCCTCCAACGACAAGAACACGTCGTGCTTGGCGTCGACCACCGGAACGATGGTGCTGCGGTTCCCGACACAGCCCGCCCACCGGGCGATCTGGGTGACGTCGAGAACGGCGTCGCCACACCGCATGGACGCCGGGTCCGCGGTTTCCTGCACGCTGTGGTCCGAGCGCAGGATCAGATTCGGCACTCCGACGTCGAGGCCGCGGTGCAGCCGGGCCTGGCCGCGGCGGATAGCGTGCAGCCAGCCGAAGGTGATCGGGAAGCCCCCCACGGGTTTCCACTGCAGGTTGTAGTCGAATTGCCCGCCATAGTCGCGGTGCAACGTGGTGCCGTAGCCGCCCTCACCCGGCGACCGGGCCACGCCCTTGGACCGTACCCGCGACAGACCCGCGATCAGCGCCACGGTCGCCGAATGCCGCAGCGCGCCCGGTCCGGGCAGCTCCAGGAACGGGCTGTTGAGCACCAGGCCGGCAATGTCGGCGTGCGCGGCCGGGTTGCGGCGGCGCAACCGAGCCAGCCACAACGACACGATGAGCCCGCCCGCGGAATGCCCGTACACCAGAATGTTGCGCGCCTGCGCTCGCACGGCGTCCAGGGCGTGCTCGAGCTCGGCGTCGTAGTTGGCGAGGTCGGTGATGAAGTGCGGTGTCTGGCCGTCGCGCCGCGAGCGGCCGCACTTGTGAAGGTCCAGCGCGTAGAAGGCGAAGCCGCGGGCGGCAAAATGGTCGGCCAGCTCGGTGTGGAAGAAGTAGTCGGTGTAGCCGTGCACCGCCAGCACCGCTTGCCCGGCCGGACCTGTCTGGCCGCCGGCTTGCGCCGGTTCGGGTCCGCGCCGGATCAGGGTCGCGACGATGTCGCCCTCACCGGCGGGATCACGGCCGAGCGCGATGGTGCGCTGCCAATATCCAGGTAGGACATCGGGCACCCAGCCAGTCACGAGGCAAGCTTAGAGCTTTTGCTGGGCATGGGGCCGCCGCACGTCGTTCGCGCCCACTTTGCCGCGGGATAACCTGAGGATCGGCCCAGTCGAGGGAAGGACCAGCACACCGGTGTCATCGCTAGCCACAACCACGCGCACGGACGTCGTGCTGGTGGGCGCGGGCATCATGAGCGCGACGCTGGGCGCGTTGCTGCGCCGGCTGCAGCCGGAGTGGTCGCTGACCTTCGTGGAGCGCCTCGACGCCGTCGGGGCCGAAAGCAGCGGCCCCTGGAACAACGCCGGCACGGGTCATTCGGCGCTGTGCGAGCTGAACTACACCCCGCAGCGCGCCGACGGCTCGATCGACATCAGCAAAGCGGTGCGCATCAACGAGCAGTTTCAGGTCACCCGCCAGTTCTGGGCTTACGCGGTCGAGAACGGCATCCTGACCGATCGGCGCTTCCTGACCCGCATCCCGCACGCGAGCTTCGTGCGCGGGGCGCAGCGCGTCGACTATCTGCGGCGGCGCCGCGCGGCGCTGGCGGCCAACCCGTTGTTCGCCGGCGTCGAATTGATCGAGGACGCGGGAGAGTTCGCCCGTCGGCTGCCGTTCATGGCCGCCCGCCGCGACTTCGCCGCGCCGACCGCGCTCAACTGGGCCGCCCACGGCACCGATGTCGACTTCGGTGCGCTGTCGCGGCAGTTGGTCGGTTTCTGTGTGCAAGGTGGCGCGACGGCCCTGTTCGGCCACGAGGTCCGCAACCTGTCCCGCGGGTCCGACGGCGGCTGGACGCTGTCGATCCGCAATCGCCGCACCGGCGAAAAGCGGCGCTGTCACGCCAAGTTCGTGTTTGTCGGGGCCGGCGGTGACGCGCTGCCGCTGCTGCAGAAGTCCGGCATCAGCGAGGTCAAGGGCTTCGCGGGATTCCCGATCGGCGGCCGGTTCCTGCGCGCCGACAACCCGCCGCTCACCGCCGCGCACCGAGCCAAGGTCTACGGAGCGCCCGCGCCCGGCGCCCCGCCCCTGGGGGCATTGCATCTGGACCTGCGCTACGTCAACGGCAAGCCGTGGCTGGTGTTCGGCCCGTACGCCGGCTGGTCACCGAAGTTCTTGAAGCACGGGCATTTCACCGACCTGCCCCGCTCGGTAAAGCCGCACAACCTGGCCTCGCTGCTCGGCGTCGGTGTCACCCAGCTGACTCTTGTGCGTTACCTGCTCGGCCAACTGCGGCTCTCCGAACCCGACCGGCTACGCATGCTGCGCGAATTCGCGCCCACCGCAGTGGGTTCGGACTGGGAGCTGACGGTGGCCGGCCAGCGCGTGCAGGTGATCCGGCGCGACAAGCGCAAAGGCGGGGTGCTCGACTTCGACACCGTGGTGGTGGGGGCCGCCGATGGCAGCATCGCGGGTCTGCTCGGCGGCTCGCCGGGGGCGACGACCGCGGTGCCGATCATGCTCGGCGTGTTGCAGCGGTGCTTCGCCGACCGCTTTCAGTCGTGGCTGCCCGCGCTCAAGGAGATGGTGCCGTCGCTAGGGGTGTCGCTGTCGGACGAGCCCGCGCTGTACGACGAGGTTTTTGCGTGGGGAACGAAAGTGCTGGGGTTGGGTGACGATGCAGAGCGTAGCGATGAGGAGGGGCGGCGCAGTTGAGTCGCGCCGACGACGATGCAGAGCGTAGCGATGAGGAGGGGCGGCGCAGTTGAGTCGCGTCGACGACGATGCAGAGCGTAGCGATGAGGAGGGGCGGCGCAGTTGAGTCGCGTCGACGACGATGCAGAGCGTAGCGATGAGGAGGGGCGGCGCAGTTGAGTCGCGTCGACGACGATGCAGAGCGTAGCGATGAGGAGGGGCGGCGCAGTTGAGTCGCGTCGACGACGATGCAGAGCGTAGCGATGAGGAGGGGCGGCGCAGTTGAGTCGCGTCGACGACGATGCAGAGCGTAGCGATGAGGAGGAGCGGCGCAATTGAGTGAAGCACTGCGGCGTATCTGGGCCAAAGACCTTGATGCCCAGACACTTTACGAGCTGCTCAAGCTCAGGGTGGAGGTGTTCGTCGTCGAGCAGGCGATCCCGTATCCGGAATTGGACGGCCGCGACCTGCTGGCCGAAACCCGGCACTTCTGGCTGGAGAGGGCCGACGGCGAGGTGATCTGCACCCTGCGCCTGATGGAGGAGCACCCCGGAGGCGAGAAGGCGTTCCGCATCGGGCGGCTGTGCACCAAGCGCAGCGCCCGTGGGCAGGGACACACCACCCGGTTGCTGCGCGCGGCCCTGGCCGAGGTGGGTGACTACCCTTGCCGGATCAACGCGCAATCGTATTTGGCCGACATGTACGCCCAGCACGGATTCGTGCGCGACGGCGACGATTTCCTCGACGACGGCGTCCCGCACGTGCCCATGCTGCGGCCCGGCTCCGGTCCGGCGGCCAAGCCGTGAGGCCCTACCCGTTCAGCGCCATCGTCGGCCACGACCAGCTGCGGCTTGCCCTGCTGTTGTGCGCCGTGCGCCCCGAGATCGGCGGCGCGCTCATCCGCGGCGAAAAGGGCACCGCCAAGTCGACGGCCGTGCGCGGCCTGGCCGCGTTACTGTCCGCGGCGACCGGCAGTGACTCCGGCCTGGTCGAAATGCCACTCGGGGCAACCGAAGACAGGGTTATCGGCTCACTGGATCTGCAGCGCGTGCTGCGCGACGGCGAGCACGCGTTTTCGCCGGGCCTGTTGGCCCGCGCGCACGGCGGCGTGCTCTACGTCGACGAGGTCAACCTGCTGCACGATCACCTCGTCGACGTGCTGCTCGATGCCGCGGCGATGGGACGGGTGCACATCGAACGCGACGGCATCTCGCATTCGCATGAGGCGCGGTTCGTGCTGATCGGCACGATGAATCCCGAAGAGGGCGAACTGCGCCCGCAGCTGTTGGACCGGTTCGGGCTGACCGTCGACGTGCACGCCTCGCGCGACGTCGACGTGCGGGCGCAAGTCATCCGGCAGCGCATGGCCTATGAGGCCGACCCGGACGGCTTCGCCGAGCGCTACGCCGCCGCCGACGCCGAGCTCGCCGGGCGCATCGCCGCGGCCCGCGCGCTCGTCGACGACGTGGTGTTGCCCGACAACGAGTTACGCCGCATCGCGGCGCTGTGCGCGGCGTTCGACGTCGACGGCATGCGCGCGGACCTGGTGGTGGCCCGCACCGCCGTCGCGCATGCCGCCTGGCGCGGGGCGCGCACCGTCGAGGAGCAGGACATCCGGGTGGCCGCCGAGCTGGCGCTGCCGCACCGGCGCCGCCGCGATCCCTTCGACGATCCGGGTATCGACCGCGACCAGCTGGACGAGGCCCTGGCGCAGGCCGGCTCTGACCCGGAACCCGAGCCCGACCCACCCGGCGGCGGCCAATCGGCGGACACCGAACAGGATGGGCCACAACGGGACTCGGGGGACAGCACGCCGGCGCAGCCCTCGACGACGAAACCCAGCGCGCCGCCGTCGCAAACCTTCCGCGCCCGCGCGCTGCGCGTCCCGGGTGTCGGGGAGGGCGCGCCCGGGCGGCGGTCACGGGCGCGCAACGCCAGCGGCAGCGTCATCGCCGCCACCGAGGGCGACGACACCAGTTGCGGTGGGCACGGACTGCACCTGTTCGCCACGCTGCTCTCGGCCGCCGAGCGCGCCGGGGCCGGGCCGCTGCGGCCACAGCCCGACGACGTGCGCCGCGCCGTGCGCGAGGGACGCGAAGGCAACCTGGTGATCTTCGTGGTGGACGCCTCGGGTTCGATGGCCGCCCGGGACCGCATGGCGGCGGTCAGCGGCGCCACCCTGTCGCTGCTGCGCGACGCCTATCAGCGCCGCGACAAGGTCGCCGTGATCACCTTCCGGCACCAGGACGCCCGGTTGTTGTTGCCGCCGACCTCCTCGGCGCACATCGCGGGCCGGCGGCTGGCCCGCTTCGACACCGGCGGTAAGACCCCGCTGGCCGAAGGCCTGCTCGCCGCGCGGGAGCTGATCGTCCGGGAGAAGGCGCGCGACCGGGCCCGCCGCTCGCTGGTGGTGGTGCTCACCGACGGCCGGGCCACCGCCGGCCCGGATCCGTTGGGCCGCACCCGATCCGCGGCGGCGCGGTTGGTCGCCGAAGGCGCCGCCGCGGTGGTCGTGGACTGCGAGACGTCGTATGTGCGGCTGGGCCTGGCCGAGCAGCTGGCCCGCCAACTCGGTGCACCGGCCGTTCGGCTGGAACAGCTACACGCCGATTCGTTGACGCGTGCGGTGCGCGACGTGGCCTGAGAAAGGTAATCCGTTATGCCGCAAGGAGTTCCACTCCAGATCCCCGATGACGGTCTGACCACCCGGGCGCGCCGTCACACGCCCGTGCTGGCGGTGCACACCGGCACCGGCAAGGGAAAGTCGACGGCGGCGTTGGGGATGGCGTTGCGCGCCTGGAACGCCGGGCTTTCCGTCGCGGTGTTCCAGTTCGTCAAGAGTGCCAAGTGGAAGGTGGGCGAGGAGGCGGCATTCGCCGCACTGGGCGACGTGCACGAGCAGCAGGGCATCGGTGCCCCGGTCGAGTGGCACAAGATGGGCGCGGGTTGGTCGTGGACGCGCAAGCCGGGCAACGACATCGATCACGCGGCGGCCGCGGCCGACGGCTGGGCCGAGGTCGCGCGCCGACTGGCCGCCCAGCGCCACGACTTCTACGTGCTCGACGAGTTCACCTATCCGCTGAAGTGGGGCTGGGTGGACGTCGACGAGGTGGTCGAGACGTTGTCATCGCGGCCCGGCCACCAGCACGTCGTCATCACCGGACGCGATGCCCCACAACCGCTGATCGACGCCGCCGACCTGGTCACCGAGATGACCAAGGTCAAGCATCCGATGGACGCCGGGCGCAAGGGCCAGAAGGGCATCGAGTGGTGAGTGTTCCCGCCGTGGTCATCGCCGCACCGGCCTCCGGCAGCGGAAAGACCACCGTGGCAACGGGTTTGATCGGCGCCCTGCGGCAGGCGGGACACACCGTCGCGCCGTTCAAGGTGGGCCCGGATTTCATCGATCCCGGCTATCACGGCCTCGCCGCCGGCCGGCCGGGCCGCAACCTCGACCCGGTACTGGTCGGCGAGGGCCTCATCGCCCCGCTGTACGCCCACGGTGCCGCCGGCGCGGACATCGCCGTGATCGAAGGGGTGATGGGGCTGTTCGACGGCCGGATCGGGCCCACCGCCACCGCCCCGGCCGCGGGGTCGACCGCCCACGTCGCCGGCCTGCTGGGTGCGCCCGTCGTCCTGGTCGTCGACGCACGGGGTCAAAGCCAGAGCATCGCCGCACTGCTGCACGGCTTTTCGACGTTCGACACCGCGACCCGGGTCGCCGGCGTGATCCTGAACCGGGTCGGCTCGGCCCGGCATGAGCAAGTGCTGCGGCAGGCCTGCGAGCAGGCCGGGGTCCCGGTGCTGGGCGCCATCGGGCGCGCCGTCGAATTGGAGCTGCCCACACGGTATCTGGGCCTGGTCACCGCCGTGGAGTACGGGCGCCGGGCCCGAGACGCGGTCGACGCGATGACCGCGTTGGTCGCCCGCCACGTCGACCTGGCGGCCGTGCTCGCGGCGGCGCGGGCCCCGGCGGCGGGAGAGCCGTGGGATCCGGCGGCCGCGGTGGGGGAGCGACGGGTCGGCGAGCGCGTCACGGTCGCCGTAGCGGCGGGGAAGGCCTTCAGCTTCGGCTACGCCGAGCATGCCGAGCTGCTGGTGGCCGCCGGCGCGGACGTCGCCGAATTCGATCCGCTCAGCGACGCGTTGCCCGACGGCAGCGCTGCGGTGTTGTTGCCCGGCGGCTTTCCCGAACAATTCACCGCCGAGCTCTCCGCCAACGAGGTCGTGCGCCGGCAGATCAAGGAGCTGGCCGCGGCCGGAGCGCCCGTCCATGCCGAGTGCGCCGGGCTGATCTACTTGGCCGCCGAACTCGACGGCCACCCGATGTGCGGCGTGCTGGACGGGCAGGCCCGGTTCACCCCGCAGTTGACGCTGGCCTACCGCGACGCCGTCGCCGTGGCCGACTCCCCGCTGTACACCGCGGGCCAGCGCGCGGTGGGACACGAATTCCACCGCACCGCAGTCACATTCAGCGACAGCTACCAGCCGGCATGGATGTACCGGGCCCCCGACGCCGACGACGCGGGCGGGACGGTGCGCGACGGCGTCGTGCACGACGGCGTTCACGCGTCGTATCTGCACACCCACCCTGCCGCTGCGCCGGAGGCGGTGGCGCGCTTCGTCGCCCACGCGGCCCGGCCCGCCCGTCGGCGAATGTAACGTCGCGGCGAAAAATCCGGCCGAACTTCGCCGTGGCGTTACGCGCGCGGCGCCGGCGACGGCAACCACTAAGCTTGCCGGGTGACTGAGAGCGCCTACCTCGTTGGGCTGCGGCTGACCGGCAAGAAGGTCGTCGTCGTCGGCGGCGGCACCGTCGCCCAGCGCCGGCTGCCGTTGCTCATCGCCAGCGGCGCCGACGTGCATGTCATCTCCCGCAGCGCCACCCGCTCGGTCGAGGCGATGACCGGAATCACCCTGGCACTGCGCGAATACCGCGACGGCGACCTCGACGGAGCCTGGTACGCGATCGCCGCCACCGACGACCCGCGCGTGAACGAGGCCGTGGTCGCCGAGGCCGAAAGCCGACAGATCTTCTGCGTCCGTGCGGACGTCGCCGTCGAGGGAACCGCAGTGACGCCAGCGTCTTTCAGCTATGCGGGCTTGTCCGTCGGCGTCCTGGCCGGCGGCGAGCACCGGCGCTCGGCGGCGATCCGCTCGGCGATCCGGGAGGCGCTGCAGACCGGGGTCATCACGCCCGAAGGCCCGGTGAGCGCCGACGTGGTGGCGGGCAGCGTGGCGCTGATCGGCGGCGGTCCCGGCGACCCCGAACTGATCACCGTGCGGGGCCGCCGCCTGCTCGCGCAGGCCGACGTCGTGGTCGCCGACCGCCTCGCGCCGCCGGAACTGCTCGCCGAGCTGGCCCCACACGTGGAAGTCATCGACGCCGCCAAGATCCCCTACGGACGGGCGATGGCCCAGGACGCCATCAATGACGTCATGATCGAACGGGCCCGGGCCGGCGGCTTCGTGGTGCGCCTCAAAGGGGGGGACCCGTTCGTCTTCGCCCGCGGCTACGAGGAGGTGCTCGCGTGCGCCGACGCCGGGATCCCGGTCACGGTGGTGCCGGGTGTGACAAGCGCCATAGGAGTGCCCGCATTGGCGGGTGTCCCGGTCACTCATCGGGCGATCAATCACGAGTTCGTGGTGGTCAGCGGCCATCTGCCGCCCGGGCATCCCGAATCGTTAGTGAATTGGGATGCGCTAGCCGCGCTGTCGGGCACGATTGTTTTGCTGATGGCCGTCGAACGCATCGAACTTTTCGCCGAGGCCCTCATAAGTGGTGGCCGACCTGCGGATACACCTGTGCTTGTCGTTCAGCATGGAACGACGGCCGCTCAACACACTTTGCGGGCCACCCTGGCCGACACGCCCGAAAAGATTCGCGCCGAGGGTATCCGACCTCCCGCGATCATCGTGATCGGCGCTGTGGCGGCTTTCGGGGTTTAAACGCTTCTTAAGATTACTGTAAGGTAACCCTTTATGACGGCTCTCAACGACTCAGAGCGCGCTGTCCAAAACTGGACGTCTGCACGCCCCGATCGTCCGGCCCCGGTGCGCACGGCGGAGACCGCCGCAAAGCCCCCGGCGGAGACCGCCTCCAATCGCATCAGCAAGTACTACCCGGCGTGGCTGCCGTCGCGACGATTCATCGCGGCCGTCATCGCCATCGGGGGTATGCAGCTGCTTGCGACGATGGACAGCACCGTCGCGATCGTCGCGCTCCCCAAGATCCAGAACGAGCTCAGCCTGTCCGACGCCGGCCGCAGCTGGGTGATCACCGCCTATGTGCTGACGTTCGGCGGGCTGATGCTGCTCGGCGGGCGGCTCGGCGACACCATCGGGCGCAAGCGCACGTTCATCGTCGGTGTCGCGCTGTTCACCATCTCCTCCGTACTGTGCGCGGTCGCCTGGGACGAGGCGACCATGGTCATCGCCCGGCTGTCGCAGGGCGTCGGGTCGGCCATCGCCTCGCCGACGGGCCTCGCGCTGGTAGCGACCACCTTCCCCAAGGGGCCGGCGCGCAACTTCGCGACCGCGGTCTTCGCCGCGATGACGGCCGTCGGCTCGGTGATGGGCCTCGTGGTCGGGGGAGCGCTGACCGAGGTGTCGTGGCGGCTGGCGTTCCTGGTGAACGTGCCGATCGGCCTGGTGATGATGTACCTGGCCCGCACCGCGCTGCGCGAGACCAACCGGGAGCGGATGAAGCTGGACGCCACCGGCGCCATGCTGGCGACCCTGACGTGCACCGCCGCGGTGTTCGCCTTCTCGATGGGCCCGGAAAAGGGCTGGGTGTCGATCACCACCATCGGTTCGGGGGTGGTGGCGATGCTCGCGGCGATGGGCTTCATCATCGTGGAGCGCACCGCGGAGAACCCCGTCGTGCCGTTCGATCTCTTCCGTGACCGCAACCGCCTGGTCACCTTCATCGCGATCTTCTTGGCCGGCGGGCTGATGTTCAGCCTGACCGTGTGCATCGGCCTGTACGTGCAGGACATCCTCGGCTACAGCGCGCTGCACGCCGGCGTCGGCTTCATCCCGTTCGTCATCGCGATGGGAATCGGCCTCGGCATTTCCTCCCAGCTGGTGTCGCGGTTCTCGCCGCGGGTGTTGACCATCGGCGGCGGCATCCTGCTCTTCTGGGCGATGCTGTACGGCTGGGCGTTCATGCACCGCGGCGTCGCCTACTTCCCCAACCTGGTGCTGCCCATCGTGGTCGGCGGGATCGGCATCGGGATGGCCGTCGTGCCCCTGACGCTGTCGGCAATCGCGGGCGTGGGTTTCGACCAGATCGGTCCCGTCTCCGCGGTGACGTTGATGCTGCAAAGCCTCGGTGGCCCGCTCGTGTTGGCCGTCATCCAGGCCGTGATCACTTCGCGGACACTGTATTTGGGCGGTACCACCGGCCCGGTGAAGACCATGAACGACGCGCAGCTGCAGGCGCTCGACCACGGCTATACCTACGGCCTGCTGTGGGTGGCCGGTGTGGCCGTCATCGTCGGCGCCGCGGCCCTGCTCATCGGCTACACCCCCGACCAGGTCGCGCACGCGCAAGAGGTCAAGGAAGCGATGGACGCCGGGGAGCTGTAGCTCACACCCAGCGGCGGCCCCGCCTGTCAGTCTCACCCAGCAAGCTAGGCTAGCCCGCTGTGATCACCCGGATGTCCCAGCTGTTTTTGCGCACGTTGCGCGACGATCCCGCCGACGCCGAAGTCGCCAGCCACAAGCTGCTGATCCGGGCCGGCTACATCCGGCCCGTCGCGCCCGGCCTGTACAGCTGGCTGCCGCTGGGCTTGCGGGTGCTGCGCCGCATCGAGGGCATCGTCCGCGAGGAGATGAATGCCATTGGCGGGCAAGAGATCCTGTTTCCCGCCCTGCTGCCCCGCGCGCCCTACGAGACGACGAACCGGTGGACCGAATACGGCGACTCGGTGTTCCGGCTCCAAGACCGCCGCGGCAACGACTACCTGTTGGGCCCGACGCACGAAGAGCTGTTCACCCTGACCGTCAAGGGCGAATACAGCTCCTACAAAGACTTTCCGGTCCTGCTCTACCAAATCCAGAACAAGTACCGCGACGAGGCGCGGCCGCGGGCCGGCATCCTGCGCGTGCGGGAGTTCCTGATGAAGGACTCCTACTCGTTCGATGTCGACGACGCCGGGCTCAAGGCCGCCTACCACGCGCACCGCGAGGCCTATCAGCGCATCTTCGCGCGCCTGCAGGTGCGCTACGTCATCGTCTCGGCGGTCTCGGGCGCCATGGGCGGCAGCGCCTCCGAGGAGTTTCTGGCCGAAAGCCCGGTCGGCGAGGACACCTTCGTGCGCTGCCTGGAGTCCGGTTACGCGGCCAACGTCGAGGCCGTCGTCACCGCGCGCCCGGAGGCGCAACCGATCGACGGGCTGCCCGAGGCCGTGGTCCACGACACCGGCGACACCCCGACCATCACCACCCTGGTGGACTGGGCCAACACCGCCGACCTGGGCCGAACCGTCACCGCGGCCGACACGTTGAAGAACGTCCTGCTCAAGGTGCGCGAACCGGGCGGGGACTGGGAGCTGCTGGCCATCGGGCTGCCCGGCGACCGCGAGGTCGACGACAAGCGGCTGGGCGCGGCGCTCGAACCGGCCGACTACGCGCTGCTCGACGACGCCGACTTCGCCAAGTACCCCTTCCTGGTGAAGGGGTATATCGGCCCGAAAGCGTTGCGGGACAACGGTGTTCGCTACCTGGTTGATCCGCGGGTGGTCGACGGCACCGCCTGGATCACCGGGGCCGACGAGCCGGGCCGCCACGTCGTCGGGCTGGTGGCCGGCCGGGATTTCACCGCCGACGGCACCATCGAGGCCGCCGAGGTGCGCGACGGCGACCCCTCGCCGGACGGCGCGGGCCCGCTGGTGTCCGCGCGCGGCATCGAGGTCGCGCACATCTTCCAGCTGGGCCGCAAATACACCGACGCCTTCACCGCCGACGTGCTGGGCGAGGACGGCAAGCCGGTGCGCCTGACCATGGGCTCCTACGGTCTGGGCGTCTCGCGGATGGTGGCCGTGATCGCCGAGCAGCACCACGACGAGCTGGGGCTGCGGTGGCCGTCGGCCGTCGCCCCGTTCGGCGTCCACTTGGTGATCGCCAACAAGGACGAGCAGGCTCGCGCGGGGGCCACCGAGCTCGCCGGCGAGCTCGACCGCCTGGGCGTCGACGTGCTGCTGGACGACCGGCAGGCGTCTCCGGGCGTGAAGTTCAAGGATGCCGAGCTGCTGGGCGTGCCCTGGATCGTGGTGGTGGGCCGCGGCTGGGCGGACGGCGTGGTGGAGCTGCGCGACCGCTTCGGCGGGCAGACCCGCGAGCTGGGGACCGGGCCGTCGCTGGCCACCGACATCGCCGCCGTGCTCAACGGTTAGTCGTTGCCGCCCGGGAAGCTCGTCGTGATCGGCCAGGCGCCCAACACGCGGTTCCATCGGGCGGCCATGACCGCGCTCTGAATCAGCGCGGTCGAGGCGAACGCCCGGTCCTCGGCGGTCTCGGCGTGCTCGGCGACGACCCGCCACGCGCCCGCGCCGTCGTTTTCCATCCGCGCGGCCAGCCGCGCCGCGTCCGCCGGGCTGCCGACCACCAGGGGCAGCTGGTAACCGGCCGCGGCGACCGGAGCGGTGACCTTGCGGGAGGTCAGCATCGCGATGACGTCGTCGCGGCGCTGCCGATGCTGCTCGAGGGCCTCCACCACCATGTCGTTCACGCTGGGCGGCGATAGCGCCGAGACGATGCCGTAGCCGTAGATCGTCGAGTGTTCGATGGCCAGCGCGTCGGACAGCGCGGCGTTGTCGGCGTCCTTTCCCGAACTCATATCGACGGCCCCCCGGGCACCAGCGCCACGGTGTAGGACGCCGTGCAGGACGCGGCGATCGAGGCGAGCAGGCCCGCCCGGTAGCCGGATTCGGTGCCCACCAGGCGAGCCGCGCTGTCGGCCGAGGCGTGCAGGGCGTTGATCACATCGGCCACCGGCGGCGGGGGAGGCGGGGGCCCGGCCGGTTCGGCCTGACTCGGGCTGGTCGTTTCGCTCGAAGACGGCGCGGCGAGCTTGCCGGCAGCTCGCGAGATCTCGGTGGACAGCGCGCGGGCGTGCGCGGCGCGTTGGCTCGCCACCACCGTCAGCGCGGCGGCGACCTGCGGGGGGTTCCCGAGGGCCGACGCGGCGGCCGTCGCCAGCGCGCTGTCGTGACGCGCCTGGTCCAACGGTCCTAGCAGTTGTTCGACGGGCGGGGGCTTGGGCGCGGACTTGCCGCACGCGGAGACCACCCCCAGCGCGGCCAAGGCGACGCCGCCGGAGAGGACGTCTCGCCGGTTGACGAACGGAACTGCGCTAGGCACAAGCACATCCTGCCACCGGTGCGGCGGCGGGCATGAAGCCAGCACGCGATCGCGCCGCCATCCGCGATTCCTGGCGTATCGTGGATAGCTGGTTCTCGCAGAGGACAGCCAGCATGTTCTCCGCCGGGGCACCGGAAGCCGGACGCGAAGCCATCGCGGCGGCGACATCCGCCAGATGACCGGACAACTCAAGATGAGGAGCTCGCCGTGACCACCGGGCTACCGTCGCAGACGCAGGTGATCGAGCTACTCGATGGAGAGTTTGCGCGCGCGGGATACGAGATCGAAGACGTGGTCATCGACGCGCGCACCCGCCCCCCACGCATCACGGTGATCGCCGACGGCGACGACGGCCTCGACCTGGACACCGCGGCCACGCTGTCGCGCTCGGCATCGGCGCTGCTCGACGGACTGGACACCATCGGCGACCACTACGTGCTCGAGGTTTCCTCGCCCGGCGTGGACCGCCCCCTGACCAACGCCAAGCACTTCCGTCGCGCCCGCGGCCGCAAGGTCGACGTCGCCCTGTCCGACGGATCCACGCTGACCGGGCGCATCGGCGAGACGAACGAGGACGCCGTCGCGCTGGTGGTGCGCGCGGGCCGGGACTGGGCGATACGCGAGATCCCGCTCGGTGATGTCGTCAAAGCTGTTGTCCAGGTGGAGTTTTCGCCCCCGGCCCAAGCGGAACTGGAACTGGCGGGTACGGGTCGAGGCGACGATGCGGAGCGTAGCGATGAGGAGGCGCGGGCGCAGATGAACCGCGCCGGCGACGATGCGGAGCGTAGCGATGAGGAGGAGCGGGCGCAGATGAACCGCGCCGGCGACGATGCGGAGCGTAGCGATGAGGAGGAGCGGCGCAGATGAACATCGACATGGCCGCACTGCATGCGATCGAGGTGGATCGGGGCATCTCGGTCAACGAGCTGCTCGAGACGATCAAGTCCGCGCTGCTCACCGCCTACCGCCACACCGAGGGGCATCAGAACGACGCGCGGATCGAGATCGACCGCAAGACCGGCGTCGTGCGGGTGATGGCCCGCGAGACCGACGAAGACGACAACGTCATCAGTGAATGGGACGACACCCCCGAGGGCTTCGGGCGCATCGCCGCCACCACCGCACGCCAGGTGATGCTGCAGCGATTCCGCGATGCGGAGAACGAGCGGACCTACGGCGAGTTCTCCACGCGTGAGGGCGAGATCGTCGCGGGCGTCATCCAGCGGGACAGCCGGGCCAACGCGCGGGGCCTGGTGGTGGTCCGGATGGGCACCGAGACCAAGGCGTCCGAAGGTGTGATCCCGGCGGCCGAACAGGTCCCCGGCGAAAGCTACGAACACGGCAACCGCGTGCGGTGCTACGTGA